>JBDTNJ010000372.1:0-9079 GCA_039933825.1 Luteolibacter sp. | reverse complement strand
CGGATACTCACAAAATGGAATTCATCCCTGCCGCTCAACAGGAGGATCCGTTTACGTGGGTTCCTGATATGTTAGGGTTCATCCAGAAATACAAGATCAACTGGACCGGCTGGTGTCTTCATCCCAAAGCCACGCCCGTGATGATTTCCGATTGGGACTATACCCCCACTCCTTACTGGGGTGAGTTCGCCAAAGACGCGCTGGCTGGAAAACAATTCGAAATGAAGAAAATGCGGTGAACCCCCGAGACCCGACCATGACATCAAAACCCATTCCCGTGATTCTGGACACCGACATCGGTGACGACATCGATGATACCTGGGCACTTGTCATGCTGCTCCGCTGTCCCGAACTCGACGTAAAACTCGTCACCAGCACTTCATGGAATCCCATCAACCGGGCGAGACACATCGCCAAGGTTCTCGATCTAGCAGGAAGGTCCGACATTCCGGTTGGCATCGGCGCACGCATTCCTGAGGAAACTCACGACCCCAAAGGCACCATCATTTTCCCGTGGATTCAGGATTATCCCCTCGATGCCTATCCTGGAACGGTCTATCAGGATGGGCCGCAGGCAGTGATCGATACCATCCATCAATCCTCCCAACCCGTGACAGTGATCGCCATCGGCCCCCTTTCCAATCTGGGAGAGGCTCTGAAGCGCGATCCGTCTATCACTCGGAACTCGCGCTTCGTCGGCATGTTTGGAAGTGTTTACAAAGGTTATATGGATGCCCCCGAAGCTTGTTCCGAAACTAACGTTCGTTTATTCACTGAAAGCTGCCGGAATGTTTTTCGTTCGGACTGGAACAAAACGATCACCCCGCTCGATACCTGTGGCCTGGTGGTGCTCGACGGTGAGGATTATGCGGCCATCCGCCGATCGAGTGACCCGTTAATTCAGGAACTCATGAAGGCCAACGATATTTTTGCCAAACACGTGCCCTGGATGAAATATGACCCAGCGGAGCGTTCCAGCGTTCTGTTCGATGCCGTCGCCATCTACCTGGCCTATTGTGAGGAACTGTTGACTATGGAAACCCTGCCCCTTCGCATTGATGATGGCGGCTTTACCCGGATCGACGCCGAAGTCGGAAGCCCGACCCGCTGCGCCTTGGGTTGGGAGGATCTGGAAGCTTTTAAAAAACACCTGGTCTCACGCCTTCTCAATGGCGATTGACCCTTCATGGCCACTCCTGCCCCAGTTTGAATCCGTTACCGAGTTCAAACCAAATCGAGTTGCAGCTGTATAGCGCCACCCGGCCACCACGAGTCTGCCGGACTACGGGTTCGGAGTGCGCATCATTTGCGGATTTTGGTGCTCCTCCTTCTAATTCCCGAATCAGTGCTTGGCGCACATCGCCAAGTGCTATAGCCTGCGTCTGCGGGAGGGAATTAGAAAATCGGAGTAATTATGGAGATCAAGCCGCTAATGCAGCAACTCAAGTTCAAGAAGATCGAGCAGGAAATCCGCCAAATGGCCAAGACCATGCCGCCAGGGGCGAAGCTGCCATCCGAACGAAGTCTGGCGGAGAGCTACAAGTGCAATTTCCTGACGGTGCGCCGGGCGCTCAAGAATTTGGTGGAGGAAAAATTGATCGAAAGGCACGTGGGAAGCGGAACTTTTGTGGCGGAAGTGCCTGGCGATGGCCGTGAGACCGGAATGCCACAGCGGGAGAACAGGGTGGGTGTGCTGATGTATCAAAACGGCGATGATTACGCTCATAAAGTTCTCCAAGCACTGGCTCATGTGGCATTAGTAGAATCTGTGGAGTTGCGATCTGCGTGGATCACTTCGTTTGATGAGAGCGGTGTGGAGCAGGCCAACCAATTGATTGCGGAAGGCTGTTCGGTGCTCACGCTGCCTTGGTTTCCTGCTACAGAAGCGCAGGCCGTTCCAGCGTTTCTCAGTAGCTTGCGACTGCCGGTGAGCCTGCCGATGCCGGTGCAGGGATTCGAGAACAGTTGCTTTGAAAATCCCCAGATTTACGGTTCGTCGGCCATCCGCTTGACGATGGCCTTGTGCCGGTATTTCCGGCTGCTCGGCAGGGAACGGATCGCTTTGCTGGGGCCGGATTCTCCCGGTGACACGGTCTTGCAGCAGAAACTCAGCGGTTACTCGCATTTTATCGCATCCGAGGGGCTGGAAAGCACCTGCGGTTTCGTCGGCGGGGATTCCGGCTCGATGGACCGCTTGGCGGAACGCTGGTCCAAATACCGTGGCGACCTCGCGGTGGTTTGTTATGACGATGCCCACGCCTTTCGCTTCATGACCTCGATGCACAAGCTCGGGCTAAGCGCTCCCGATGATTTCGCGATCGTCGGATATAACGATACTGAAATAAGCCTGCATTGCGATCCCGCGCTCACCACCGTCTGTCAGGATTACAACTACGTCGGCCACTGGCTGCTGCAGTCCGCCAGGGCTCTGGGTCGCGGCGAAGTCGCGCAATCGATGGAACCGCCCCGTTTGCAAACCGTGGTCCGGGGTTCCTGCGGTGGTGCCGGCAAGTTGACTCACGAGCTGAGGGATGCCTTGCCGGAGCTGGAACTGATCGAGAACCCTCGGGAAGCCGTGACGGAACTCCATGCGCTGAACTGATTTCCAAGTGGAGTCCGGCCAACATTGACGGGGTCGATCCCTTATGGCTGGTTTGGTGGATGTTGAAAGTGGTGCAATGTTGGGATGATGGGGTGGACGATGACATCCGTCTTGCCGAAATCCTGCGCAGGCACGGGGCGAAGGCATCCTTCAATCTAAACCCTGCCTCGCACCAAGAAGAGCGGCACGGAGACTTTAACGTGAAGTGGCGAAAGACCATACAAAGGTTGGCACGCGGGGAGTTGAAATCGGTGTATGACGGTTTTACCATCGCGAACCATTCGATGACACACCCGTGGCCGACCCGCATTCCCTTGGAGCAGTGGCGGAGTGAGGTGAGCGATGCGCGGAAGCTGCTACAGGATTGGTTTCAGCAGCCGATCCTAGGGTTCGCATACCCTTACGGCGATTATGACGAGGCGACCGCAGAGGTTGTGCGCGAGGCCGGGCACGTTTATGCACGGACGACCCGGAATCTGACTCCGTGCATGCCGCCGGAAGACCCGATGCGGTTTCATTCCGACAGGCACTTTCATGAGCCTGATTTTTGGGAGCGTTATGATCAGGCCAAAGAGTCGGGTTGCGGTGTGTTCTATTTTTGGGGGCACAGTTATGAACTTTGTACCGAGGGTGAGTGGATGGCTTTTGAACGAAAGATTGAACGCATCTCCGCTGATCCAGAAACCGAGTGGGCGGAGTTGCCGGACTTATTCGTGAAATAGGAGAAAGTCGTCGCAATTAGAAATTTATTACAAGTGCTTTAATAATGCTTGATTTATCTGGAGGGGTGCGATAGTACTGCGCAGGCCTTCGGGCTGCTATATAGCGACTTGCGGTCGCTTGTCTGGGGGGGTTATTGGGTTTTCCCTTTTCCAGGCAAGCGATCGTATTTCCATAGGAACCGGAGTTTATGAAAATCCTATTTCAAGGTGACAGCGTGACGGATTGCCAGCGGGACCGGAAGGATCCGCAGGGTTTGGGAGGCGGGTATGTGCGGATCATCGCTGATGCCTTGGGCGCGGCGGACATGGAATTCTCGGCATGGAATCGCGGAATTTCCGGTAATCGGGTGCGGGATCTGGTGGAACGCTGGGATGAGGATTGTCTCGATTTAAAGCCGAATCTGCTTTCAATTCTGATTGGGATCAATGACGTCTGGCGTCACTTCGACCGGGGTTTGCCGATCGATCACGCAGATGTCCACAGGCAATACCGCACGCTGCTGGAGCGGGCTGCAACGCAGTCGCCGCAGTTGATTCTGATGGAGCCATTCCTGATTCCCGCCGCGCCGGAAAAGGTGGCATTCCGCCCGGTGCTGAATCCGGTGATCCAAATCGTGCGGGAGCTGGCGGTGGAGTTCGGTGCGGCGCTGGTGCCATTGGACGGACTTTTTGCCGCAGCCTGTTCGTGGCGGCCCGCCGGTTTCTGGGCCGAGGACGGCGTACACCCGACGGCTGCCGGACATCGCCTGATCGCCGACGCGTGGCTCGATGTCTATCAATCTCTAACCTCCGATGAGGTGCGGCTGACCCATTTCAACCACCTTTCCCTATCATGACCCTACTGAAAACCTCCTGTATCACCCGTCATCCTGCGAATCCGATTCTCACGGCGGCCAACATCCCATATCCTGCCACCCTGATTTTCAACGCCGGCGTCGCGAAATTCCGCGGTCGCTATGTGATGGCCTTTCGAAACGATTACGGTGGCACGCCAGGACAGGACGGATTCAAAGGAACTAACATCGGCTTGGCTTGGTCCGATGACGGCATCCAATGGACACCCGAGGCGCTGCCATGGATCGAGTGGAACGAAGGCGAAAAGGGCGAAATCCGGCGCGCTTATGATCCGCGCATCACGGTGATCGATGACCGCGCGTATCTGTGTTTCGCCGTCGATACCAAACACGGCGTGCGCGGAGGCGTGGCGGTGACGGACGATTTCAAGGACTGGGAAATCCTCAGCCTTTCCACGCCGGACAACCGCAACATGGTGATTTTCCCAGAGAAGGTGAATGGCAAGTTCTGTCGGTTCGAGCGCCCTTTCCCGATCTACGGACGCGGTGCACCGGAGAATTTTGACCTGTGGTTCGCAGACTCGCCGGACTGCGCTTATTGGGGAAACAACCAACTCGTGCTCGGATCCGAGCAAGTGCCGTGGTCGAACTCGAAAATCGGCCCAGGCGCCCCGCCCATTAAAACGGAGCAAGGCTGGCTAACGCTTTTCCATGCGGTTTCCAAATTCCCGGACCGTGAGTTTCCCGCATGGCACTCCGGCTGGAACAAGAGCTACATGATGGGCCTGATGCTTCTCGATCTGAACGAGCCATGGAAGGTGATCGGCATGCACCGCGAGCCGCTGATGGTGGCGGAAACCGATTACGAATGCACCGGTTTCCGCGGCGATGTGCTTTTCCCGGGCGGTATGATCCTCGAGCCCGATGGCGAAGTGAAAATTTACTACGGAGCGGCGGATACGGTCGAGTGTCTCGCCACCGCCCAGGTGGACGACTTGCTTGCGCTGTGCGAAGAACCGTTTTAATTCTATCAAATGAATAATGAGGTTCACGAGGAATTGCAATCTAGATGAACCTATAATCCGCAATTGAAGATGGCGGATTGGTGGCTTGGGATCACTTTCTAGAACACTGCGAGGTGTTAGCCGAGCTCGCCCGACACTATCCCTTGTCGCGCGCCAGCAACAACGCCACGCCCGTCGCCGACATCCTCAAGGCATTCTCGCTGAACTGCCTGATAGGCGGCACACGCCTGTGCTCGCACATGGAATGGCGAAAAGGAAACACCGTGAGCGCCAGCGGCTGGATCGAGGCCATGGAAAACGTCTGGCACATTCTCATCATCTAACAGTGCATTCGGCTCAACCGCGGCGACATCGGTTTCGGCCAAGAACCTATCATGGCCTGGCACGAAAAGCCACAGGCCAAAGAAAATCCGTCGTCTCGGACCGGACTTAGCGGAGGACTGTGTTTTGCGGTTGGCCGGTGAGAAATGCCCGGACGTTGGCGGCGGCGGTGTCCATGAGGCGTTGGCGGGCGGCACGGGTGGCCCAGGCTTGGTGCGGGGTGATCAGGCAACGGGGCGCGTGAATTAACGGGTGGTCGGGCGGAGGAGGTTCGGCGCTCAATACGTCGAGCGCGGCGCCGGCGATGCGATTGGCGTGAAGCGCATCGGCCAGATCGGTTTCGGCGATGAGCGGGCCGCGCGAGGTGTTGATCAGGAGCGCGGTGGGTTTCATGCGCGCGAGCGTGGCGGCGTTGATCAGGTGGCGGGTGTCGTCGGTAAGCGGGCAATGCAGCGAGACGATGTCGCTTTCGGCCAGTAGGCGGTCGAGCGGGAGAAACGTGACTCCGTCCTCGGTGCGTGCAGAGGCGGAGCGGCTCGTGGCGACGATTTTTATGCCGAAGGCGCGGGCGAGCGCGGCGACTTGGCGGCCGATGCTGCCGTAGCCGACGATGCCGAGGGTGAGCCCGTCGAGCTCGACCAGCGGCCGATCCCAGTAACACCAGTCGGGTGAACGTGCCCACGCGCCTTCGCGAACGCCTGCGGCGTGGAGGCCGACGTGGTTGGTCGCTTCGAGAATGAGCGCGAGGGTGTGTTGCGCGACGGAACGCGTGCCGTAGCCGGGGACGTTGGTCACGCAGATGCCGCGGGCGCGGGCGGCGGGGACATCGACGACGTTGGTGCCGGTTGCGAGCACGCCGATGTAGCGAAGCGAGGGCAGGCGGGCGAGGGTGTCGGCGGTGATGGGCGTTTTGTTGGTGAGGATGAGTTCGGCGTTGCGCGCGCGGGAAACGACTTCATCGGGCGGTGTGCGGTCGTGCACGTGGCAGTCGGCGAGCGCGTGGAATGCGTCCCAAGTGAGGTCGCCGGGGTTGGTGGCGTGGCCGTCGAGCACGACGAGTTTCATGGTGGTGTTAGTCATAGAGTCGTAAGCGTGCGGGACAGAGTTTTCTGCGGGAGGTAGGCGCCGTTTTCGCGCAACGTGTTCACCAATTCCTCCGTATCGATTTCGGCGGCGGGGCGGCCGGTGCGCAGGCTTTGCACGGCGGCGGTGCCGGCGGCTTGTCCCATCATGGAGGCGGCGGGTTGCACGCGGATGGAGCCGTGAACGGAGACGTCGCTGGAGGCGCAGCGTCCGGCCACCCAGAGGTTTTTCCAGCCGCGCGGCACGAGGATGCCGTAGGGAATGCCGAACCACTCGCCGGGTTTCAGACGGGCGGTTTTGTCCTTCTCGGTGTTGAAGCGTTCGTATTCCTCCTTCGTGCAGTCGTAGGGGTGAATATCGACGTATTTATTGAAGACGCCGATCTGGTCGGGGAATTCACGGCGGGCCAGGTAGTCGCGCAGCGTGAGCTCGTATTCGCCGACGATGCGGCGGGACTCGCGGATGCCGAGGAGCGACGCGGTGGTCACGTGCTCGATGTTGGCGCAACCAGGAACGTATTTGCGGTAGAACTCCATGTATTCGAGTGCGAGCTTGCGGCCCCACATCACGCCGTCGCTGAGATCGCGGCAGCGCAGGGCGTTGAGGTTGAACAAGTGCCCGCCGTTCAGATAGCCGACCTGGTGGCCGACCTTGGACATGCCAGGCAAGTGGCGGTCGTATTGGGTGAAATGGCCGTCGGCGAGCGCCTGGGGGAGGTAGTCGTTTTGTTCGTAGCCGCGCGGAACGGCCCAATCGACGCCGGTGAAGAGCGAGGCGAGGGTGGACGGCATGATCTGGGGCGAATCGCGTCCGGCTTCGCGACAAGGCACGCCGCAGAGATTTGCCAGGATGGCGTCGCCGGTCGCATCGACGAAGGCTCGCGCCTTTACGTAGGAATAGCCCTCGACGTTAGACAACACGACGCCGTTGACGTGGCGATCCTGCGCATCGACATCGGAGTCGATCACGCGCGTGAAAAAGCGGACCTCCACACCGGCACCCAAGGCGAGATCGTCGAGCATGAGCTTCAATCCCTCGGCCTTGAAGGGGGACCAGTAATGGAATTTTTTGCGCCAGCAGTCCGGATCGATGCCCGGGGACATGAAGCCGCGCGCATACATCGTTTCGACGAGTTCGAGCATGAAGCCGCCCACCAGGTTCCGCTCTCCATTGGCCATCGGATCGAACGCCGTGACCAGTCCGGACGAGCCCATGCCGCCGAGGCAGCCAGTGGATTCGACGAGGAGCACCTTGGCGCCGAGACGGGCGGCGCAAATGGCTGCGGCCGCACCGGCGGGGCCGCCACCTGCGACCACCAGATCGTAGCCGGCCTCGGCGCGGATGGTGCGGTCGAGCCGATAGCTGCCGTCGGCCCGGCCGTGGGTTTGGGAGCCTACAAGGGACTGTAAGGAAGGGGCGGAAGATTTCATGAAGTCGCTATTTTTGCACAAAACCTCGGCTCTTTCCTTGCGTAGTCGGCTCAAATCATGGCTTTTTCCGCTACACGGTTATGTATCAGCCCAGTCTCATGGAAGTACCCGAGTGGGCGATCCAGGTGTTTGAAAAACAAAACGACCTGCGAGTGGTGGTTCATGATCTAGCGGCCACGCTCGGACCCTTTTTGCAGCCGGAGCGTTTCAAGCATCGTGCGCCCTGCTGCATCGCGGTGAAGGCGCGGCATGACTGGGCGTGCGTGGATTTTGAGGTGACGAGGATGCGCGGGGAGCTGCTGGATTTTTCCGAGGGCCGCTACCACCGGTGCCACGCGGGATTTATGGAATGGGTCGTTCCGGTGTTCATCAAAGGACGGCTGGCGTGGATTTTATTCGCGGGCCAACGCCGGGCTGCGGGAGATTACCGGCATCTTTTTCGCGACGTGCGCACGACCGCTGGAACCGGCGGGCAGGCGAAGTCGCTGCGTGAAACTGGCGAGCCGGATGCGGAGGCGATTCTGGAAGGGCTGCGCCAGTTGCGCTCGCGGCTGCTAGAGTGGCACGGGCAGGTCTCGGTGCTGTTAAAAAACACGCGCGAGCCCGAGGCGGGCGGCGTAGAGGACATGGCCGGGCGCAGGCGGTTGATTCAGAATTTCCTGCATGCAAGCCACACGGAGGGCGCTACGAGCCTAGCGGATTTGGCGAAGGCGCTGCATCTGGGCGAGAGCCGCACGTCGCATCTGGTGAAGGAAATTTTTGGCTGCAGTTATGTGGAGTTGCTCAATGAGCTGAGGCTGCGGACGGCGGCGTCGTTGCTGCGCGCGAGCGCGTTGTCTGTGACGGAGGTGTGCCTCAACAGCGGATTCCGAGACCTGTCGCATTTCCACCGCTGCTTTCAAAAACGTTTCGCCACCTCGCCGTTGAAATACCGGCGGATGTCGCACGCGTGAGCGTCTCACTCCGCCGAGAGGCAGCGGATGGCCATCTCGCGCAGAACTTCGTTTTGTTCGTTGGGGCGTTGCACGATTTCTTCAAACGCCCGAATGAAGTCCTGCTGATTGTCGATCAGGCGGCGGAGCCCTGGATATCCCCTTGTCCT
>JBDTNJ010000371.1:0-5193 GCA_039933825.1 Luteolibacter sp. | reverse complement strand
CCGCCCCTGCGGGTAAATCGATGTTAGCGCCTGTGATATCGACTGGCAACGCATTCAGCCCGAGCTCTAGCAGGGCCTTGAGCACCGCATTTCCGGAAGCAAGGGAAACGGCGCGTTCCGATCCCGGACCACCCATCAGAACTGCGATTTTCCTAGTGCTTAACATGATATTTGGAATTTAAAAGGTGGCTTCGTCCTCGCCGAGGATTTTGATTTCGGTTTCAAGTTCAATTTGGTGTTCATCGCGTGCCTTTTCCTGAATGAACTCAATCAATGTGAGGACTTCCAGCGCGGATGCGCCACCGGTGTTGACGACGAAATTCCCGTGTAATTCTGAAACGGCAGCATGTCCGCAGGTGCTGCCTTTGAGGCCCATGACATCAATGAGGCGACCGGCGGGGACATCCTCGGTATTTCTGAAAGTGCAGCCAGATGAAGCGGCGATCGGTTGGGATGACTTGCGTTTTTCACGTGAGGCGTCCCAGCGCTCCTTGATGTTAGCGGGTGTATCGTTTTTTCCTTTGAAGACCGCTTGCAGCGCGAAGTTTCGGCGCAGCTCGGCTACGTTGCGGTATTGGGCGACGATTTCCTCGCGCTCGCGGGTCCGGATGACTCCATCTTCATCGAGAAATGTAATGCGCACGACTTGGTCAAAAGTTTCGATTCCCATCGCCCCGGCATTCATGCGCAGTGCGCCGCCGACGTTACCGGGGATTCCTTCCATCCACTCGAAGCCGCCGATGCCACTGCCGCCTGCAACGCTCGCGAGTTTTTTCAATCGCACTCCCGCGCCTGCGGTCACTTGGCCTTTTCCGTCCACCGTGACTTCGGAAAAAACGCCGCCGGTCGGATGAATCACCGCGCCGCGGATTCCGCCGTCACGCACTAACAAATTTGATCCGCGGCCAACGACGCGCACCGGAATGCCCCGCTCGCGGCAATAATCCACCAGAAAGGCGAAGCCGTAAAAACCATGCGGCTCAAGCCAATATTGGGCCGGACCACCGACAAGCATGGTCGTGTGGCGGCTCATCGGTTCATAGAGTTTTCCATCAATCTCACCGGCCGGCATGAGGCCGCGCATTTCCTCGAGGATTTTCAAATCCGCAGCGATCCGCGAGCCCGCTTCGTGGACGTTTCCTGCGCCGAGTGTGATGAGCAGATCGCCTACCTGGAGCGCGTGTCCGATGGCGTGGTGCGCGGTGGCGAGATCGGGAACGTAAGTAGCTGGGATATCCCCATGAAGCGCCATTGCATCGACAAGCGTCTGACCGGAAATGCCTTTCAGCGGCTTCTCGGAAGCAGCGTAAACATCGGTGATGAAAACGAGATCCGCAGATTGCAGGACTTTTCCGAAATCATCAGCGAGGGCCTGGGTCCGGGTGTAGCGGTGCGGTTGAAATAGCACGACGACACGCTTGGACTTCAGCGATCGCGCGGTTTGTAGCGTGGCAGCCAGTTCGGACGGATGGTGGCCGTAGTCATCGATAATGCGGTAATTCGCTGAGAGATACTTTGTTTCGAACCGGCGCTTGGCCCCCGCAAAGGTGGCGAGCGCACGGGCGACGAGTGTGAATTCCGCACCGCAGCTATCAGCCAGAGCGATGGCGGCGAGCGCATTGAGGATGTTGTGATTTCCAGGAATGCCGAGCTCGACATCGCCTAACAAGACGCCTTTTTTCTTCACGGTGAAAGCCGACGAGCCTTTAAGGTCCCGGATGTCCGTCGCGGTGTAATCGGCATCCCCCCAACCGTAGGAAACCGCATTTCCGCGGCCTGTGCAAACTTCGAGTGCCACAGGATCTTCGGCACAGAAAACGAGTTTTCCCGTCGTCTGATCCGCCAATGTGGTGAAGACCTCCTTGATGTGATCGATGTCCCGATAGAAATCCAAGTGCTCGGCCTCGATGTTGAGAATCACCGCGTGTTCGGGTTGATAGAGAGCGAGTGTGCCATCGCTTTCATCGCCTTCCGCGACCATGAATTCGCCGTCTTCCGACCACTTCGCATTGGCTCCCAGAATCGGGATTTCCGCGCCGACGTAGTGGCTCGGTTTCTGTCCGGCCTCGCGCAGGACGTGAGCGGTCATCGCCGATGTTGTTGTTTTCCCATGAGTGCCGGAAATAACGATGCCTTTCTTGGTGTGTAAAATCGCGGCCAGGCATTCGGCGCGGCGAAGCAGCGGAATCTTCGCTTTCTTCGCCGCAGCGTAGGCGGGGTTTTCCGGCTTGATCGCGGACGAATAGACGACGATGTCCGCCTTTTTCACCGCCGCTGCGGTGTGGGGTGAGGAGAAATTCAGGCCCACTCCTTGCATGCGCTCGGTTTCCGCGGTGGTGACCTTGTCCGATCCGCTGACCTTATGGCCCATTCCTAACAATAGTAGCGCCAGTCCGCTCATTCCCGATCCGGCAACGCCGATGAGGTGGATTTGGAGTGGTTTGCTCCGGTCGGTGAGGCGTTTGCTGAATTCGATCATGGTGGCGTGAGAGTGGCTTCGATAGCGGCGCACACCCGATCCGCGGCGTCCGGGATGGCGAGTGCGCGGACGGCTTTTGCCATGCGTTTGTAAGTTGGCAAGTCTTGCAGGATGGAAGTTGCCAATCCAGCCAATTTCCCCGCGTCCAAATCGCGCTCCTGGACAAGGATTGTAGCACCGGCTTCCGAGAAAACCTCGGCATTCCGAGTCTGATGATCGTCCGCCGCATACGGGTATGGCACGAGGATCGAGGGATGCCCGGCGATGGAGATTTCCGTCAGGCTTGACGCGCCGGATCGCGCGATGACCACATCCGCCATGGCGTAGGCGGACGGCATTTGGTCGCAAAAACCCAACACCTTGTAGCCTTCCCTGCCCATGGTGATTTCCGAAACCCTTTCAAAATCAAGGGTCCCCGCGATGTGCAGCACCTGCGTTTCCGCTGGCAAAAGTGCTGCCGCCTGTGCGCTGAGTTCATTCAAGCGCCGGGCACCCTGGCTGCCGCCGGTCACCAGGATGGTCGGTCGCGCTGGGTCCAGCTCAAACATCACCGCCGCTTCGTCGCGTGTTGGCAGATCGATGATTTCAGGGCGCACGGGCGTGCCGGTTGTCACGGTTTCACCTTTCGGGAAAAAGGATTTCGCAGCATCGAGGCCGAGGAATACCCGAGTGCAGAACCGGCTGGTCATCACATTCGCCCGGCCCGGTCTGGCATTCGAATCATGAATGAACGTCTTGATTCCCAATTTATGGCCCGCATACACCGGCGGCAGCGAGGTGAATCCGCCCATGCCGATCACCGCGTCCGCCTTGAACCGGCGGATCACGCCCTTGCAGTGCTGGATCGAACCCCAGAGTTTCCACAAGAATGGAAGCATCTTGGGCGAAAACGTCGCTGGCTTGGCCACGGCGGGCACCGTCTCGAATTCCAAGTGCCGGTATTTTGCCGATGCCTCGGAATCCACCTTCTTCTCGGAAATCAACAACATCACCTGATGGCCGCGGGCGCGCAAGGCTTCTGCCACGGCGATTCCAGGGAACAAGTGGCCGCCTGTGCCACCACAGGCGATGAGAATTTTAAAAGACTTAGGCACGGGTGGGAGGGTGAAAAAAGCCAACGGAGAATGACCGGAATGCTTTTCCGACACCTCTACGCGGAAAATTACGCAAATCCGTAGTATCCGGCAATCCTCAAAACGGAAATGAGCGGGAAAAAATCCCGCGATGGCTCCGATTCTTCATTTCAAGGCGGGTCCTGATTTCCCCCCGGTGCTGGTATCGATTGCCGCTCAAGCGACTCGGCCATGGTGGGTAGTTGGAGATACTCGATTGCATCCGTTAGGTCTTGTTGATCAGCGGAATCACGGGTCTCCCTGAGCATTAGTTCAAGATAGGGGATCGACTCACGGCTGCTGAATGCGCGGACAGCGGACAGGGCGGCCCTGCGGATTTCCGGCAGTGGATTGCGCAGTTCGGCGAGGATTTCCCTCAAAGATGCGGAATCGTCTGCTGCGGACAGGCGATCTAGCCCGGCAATCCGGTCGACGGTCCATTGCTCATTTTCCGATGCTCCTTGAGGATACGGCGATTCCACGGGCGGCGGCAGTTCCGGCAGATTCTGTCGATTGACGACAGCCCGAACGCGCGGTGTTTTCGACGAATGATTATCCGGCAGACGCGCGTTTTTTTGCGCTGCTGCGGCCCGAGCCAGAGATCTATCACCTGCAGGGAGTGAGGCATTGTGCGGGATCATCGCGATCGCAGCTCCCATGATCGCTGTGCCGGCAAGCAATGTGGCATGGGATCGCTTCATCGCCGGGGCTGGATCACTTTTTGATAACTGCTTTCCGCCCGTCAAGAGCGAGCGTGCCAGTGAAATGAGCAATCATCCCTCCGAAGTTGCCGCTTCCGCTCACGTTGGCATCCGTGTGGCCTGTAAAGATTTGAACATCGTCACCATTGGGAGCAGTCACTTTGTAAAGCTCGTTCGCGATCCCTGAAAAGGTAACCTTCAATTCGGGTAGATTAATGGTGAACGAGATGGGAAAATAGTTCCTGGTAATCTGTTGATTTGTTAGTATGTTGCGTGAGCCATCGTAAATCCGGCTTTTGGTATCAATGTCCGCGTGGAAATACGTGCTAACATCGCCGAGCCGGTTATCTTTCGAGTCGGTCACGAAAACGCGCCCGTCCGTGGCGATTTCCAACTGGGAACCGCCCGTGTATTTGATGTTCAACTGCGTGCTCAGGAGGACCAGCAATTGTTTGGTGTCGAGCCGGATCACTTTGACAATGCCGGTATCCTTGCCTCCTGAACTCGAAGTCTTTAGCTGATAGTAACACTTGATGTCCAGTCTCAGCGTGGAGTCCACGCTGGCTCGAGCGGAAAGGGCGGGAAAAAGAAACAGCCCGCAGGTGACGATCAGCTTGAGTGTTTTTGATTTCATGTTTTCAAAGGGTGGATTTGGTCGTGACTGATCTCAAATCGCACAAATAATAGTTTATATTCACGAATATTCAAATAAAACTTAATTTTGGCCGGTCGCCCAATGGCATGCGGTCTTGGGTACGCGATTTCTGAGTGAGATCACAGCCATAGGCAAAAAAACGCCCGCCTCCACGAGGGAGACGGGCGCTTTGAAATGGAATCCGTCGGAGCTTATTCGCCGAGGCCGAAGCGGACGAAGCGGGTCACCGTGAGGGTGTCGCCGAGT
>JBDTNJ010000370.1:0-2547 GCA_039933825.1 Luteolibacter sp. | reverse complement strand
GTGCCGCGCTGATGACGTTCGCGGCGGCGCTGGTCGAGGGGTTTTGGTCGGCGCAGGCGATTCCTTCAATGCTGAAATACACAGTGGGAATCGTGGGGTGGATTCTGCACATCCTGTATTTTTTACTAGCAGGAAGGAGGTCCGACCATGCGGCTTGACACGGTAACGGCGGAGATCCGCCCGCGCAGTGATTGGGAGGCAGTCGATCTCGGGTTCGCGATGGTGCGCAGGGATTTTTGGCGTTGTTTCGCCGTATGGTGGCTGGCGCTTGCCTTACCCACGGCGCTTGCCGGATATTTTTTGTGGGACTATCCGATGGTTTTCTTGGTGCTTTTCTGGTGGTGGAAACCGGCGGGTTCGCGAATGGTGTTGTTTGAAATCAGCCGGCGTTTGTTTGGCGAGCAGCCGTCGTGGCGTGACATGTGGCGTGAAATCCCTCGCGCTTGGTATCGGCGGTTTTTCCACCGGTTCGTGTGGGCCAGGTTTTCGCCATGGCTGCCTGTCACTTTAGCAGTGGAGGATCTGGAAGGGCTGCGGGGCAAGTCATACAAGCAGCGCTGCAGCCAGGTGGTGCGCCGGGGGGAAGGTGTGGTGATGTGGGTCTATTTTGCATCGGAGGTGGGAGCCGCTTGGGTCACGTTTTCGATTCTGGCATTGGTTCACATGTTGATTCCCGATGGGCAAGACAGCGCTTGGCGGCTGGCGGTGGAATCGTGGAACCCGGACTTTCCCGCAGAGATGCCACTGCTGATCCTGAGGACGGTTGGGATTTGTATGATGCTAGCGATCTCTCTCACTGATATTTTCGTGATTGGGGCCGGCTTCGGTATCTATATTAACAACCGGACGTGGATCGAGGGCTGGGATGTGGAACTCGCTTTCAAGCGAATGGCACAACGTCTGGCTAAAGCGGTGGTTCTATCAGTCGTATTGTTGGCGCTGGGTGCGACTGCTGGCGCGCGGGCTACGGAAACGAAGACCCCTGTGGAAATAATCAAGGAGGTGAAGGCAAATCCTGATTTCAAAGTGCATACAGTAACAGAAAGGGTTTATGATCGGAAATCCAGCAGCAGCGCGCCCCTCTGGTTAGTCGGAATCGGTATCACCATGGCCAAGATCTTCGCGGTCTGCGCGGTGACACTTTTAGTCGGCTTGATAGGCTGGGTTTTTTGGAAATACCGCCATGTGTTTGGCATGCGTGGAACGCTCGACAAGGGTGTTGATGTTAGGCGTTCTGCGCGGGTGGTCATGGGCATGGAAGTGAGCATCACAAGCCTGCCCGAGGATGTTCCAACGGTCGCGTGGACGCTGTGGCAACAGGGTCGACATCAGGAGGCACTCGCATTGCTCTACCGTGGCGCGATCTCACGAGTCATCGAAATCGGGCGTGTCGAAATCCAGGAATCCGATACCGAGGGCGATTGCATGCGCCGCGTAGAAAGTGCGGGACACGCGGTGTATCCGGACTATTTCCGCAGCATCACGGGGGTATGGACACGCCTCGCGTATGCGGGGGTGAGTGCCGCCGATGCCGAGGTTCACACACTCTGTCAGCAGTGGCCGTTTGGCGAAGGGGGGAAGCGATGAAAAAACTGCTTTTGATGGTCGCGGCGGCCCTTGCTCTAACGGCCTGTGATTACAAAGAGGTGGTGCATGAGATTGGCTACAAAGGAAAAGCACGCATCAATCCCTGGCTGGCTGCCGAGCGATTTTGTGCCCAGTCCGGCAACAAGGTACATTCGTTGGCATCATGGACCGCTCCCGGTTGGGAGGACGCGGTGTGGTTTTTACCGGCATCCATTCTGAACAATGAAAGTTTCAGCCGGCAGATGGAAAAGTGGGTGTCGGATGGAGGGCATCTGGTTTTGCTGGTTGAGCATGCCGACGCGGAGACCAGTGATTGGTCCGATCCTTCGGGTGAGTTGGAGCGCGAGCCTGCGCTGAGACGCATGCTGGAGCGGATGGGTATTACTTTGAAAGATCGCGGCACCGCCAAGAAAGAGACGAGCGGGGAGAGGATCGAGTTCAACGGGCGCTCCTTCGAAGTTGATGCGAAGTCCAATGCCGCCGTATCACAGATAGGTGGCGATCCCGGCGTTTTTGCATCGGTGAAGAATGGCGAAGGACGGCTGACGGTCATTACGGACGGGCGAATTTTCCGCAACCGTTGGATCGGTGATAAGGATCATGCTGCACTGTTGGATTCCTTGATCCGGATCACCGATGACGGTGGAGAGATCGCCTTCATGCGTGGTTCTAATATTTCCTTGTGGGGACTTCTCGGGAAACACCTGTGGCCGGTGCTCATCGGTCTTGGGCTGCTAACCGGACTCTGGTTGTGGAAGAATTTTTCCCGCTTCGGACCTGTTGAGGCAGCGACGGAGCCTTCCCTCTTGCGGGGTTATGACCATCATTTGGAGTCGCTCGGGGATTTTCAATGGCGTTTGGACCGCGCTGTTTCTTTGTTAGCTCCCATGCGTGCCCAGATTGTCGAGCGAGGTCAACGGATCTGCACCCGCGCCGGGCGGCGTGATGATGACTTTTTCC
>JBDTNJ010000369.1:0-5204 GCA_039933825.1 Luteolibacter sp. | reverse complement strand
GAACGTGATCGACATGATGAAAAACGGCGAAATCCATTTCATCATCAACACCCCGAGCACCCACGAATCCCGCGCCGACGAGATCCTGATCCGCTCCACCGCCATCGCCCAGAAAATCTCCCACGCCACCAACCTCTCCGCCGCCGAAGCGTCGGTGAAAGCGATGCGATCGTTAAAGAACACGGAGCTCACGGTGAAGAGCATCCAAGAGTATCACGCTTGAGTTGGCGTAGAGCCGTTTCCGGAGATTGGAAGATTTCTTTCTCTTGGGTGAAGAACTGATCGGTGGCTTAGTCATCTTGACATCATTTCGGTTGGCATCATGATGCGTTCATGAGAACCACGGTGACTTTGGACCGCGATGTGGAGCGCATTCTGCGTGAAACCGCCGAGCGCACCCACAGGCCGTTCAAGAAGGTTCTCAATGACACCCTGCGTGCCGGCATTGAGCAGTCCACGGCCATGGGACAGTCGGAGCCGTTTGTTTTGAAGGCCCGCCCGATGGGCCTGCGGGCCGGGCATGATCCCGCCGGTTTCAACCAACTGGCCGATGACCTCGAAGCGGAGGCGTTTCTCGAAACCACCCGTAAACTCATGGAGCGCCCCCAATGATCCTACCGGACGCCAACCTGTTGCTTTACGCCTACGATCAAAGCAGCCCGTTTCACCTCAAGGCTGCGGTATGGTGTGAAAAAATCATGAGCAGCTCCAGTCCGGTGATCCTGCTGCCGGTGGTGGTTTTCGGTTTCGTGAGGATTTCCACCCATCCGCGGATATTCACCGATCCGCTGTCGGTGGCCGAGGCATCCTCCCACGTCCGTTCGTGGCTAGGTCGGAAACAGGTGCGCCTGCATGACATGCTGCCGGAAGACGTGGAGACCGCACTCGCGTTGCTGGAATCCGCCGGAACCGCTGGAAACCTGACCACCGACGCGCAAATCGCTGCCGTAGCGCTCCGCCTGGATGCCGAAGTTCACACAGCGGATCTGGATTTCGGCAGGTTCGCGGGCGTGCGTTTCAACAATCCGCTGGTCTGAAGATCCGCTCTTGGTAAATCGGAACCGCGAAACGACCCGACAAGTGCCATGACACAGGTAAACAAACCCACCGGCCTGATTGGAGCAATCCGTGGCTGCTCGTCATGGCAGGACATCCAGGCCAAGTGGCGGAATTTCACCGAAAAGCAAAAGGGCGATCTCTTCGTTATTCAAGTTATTCAAGTTATTCAAGTTCCCGGACAAAATAAGTTATTCAAGTTCCCGGACAAAATGAACGTCCTCACCGCTTCCGGTTTTCCAGGATGTGCTCATAGAGTTCGTAAATCACATCGCGGGTATTGGCGTATTCCAATCGGATTTCCTGGCCGGAGACTTGCCGATAGATGATGCGCTGCCCTCCGATGCGCAGGCGGTTAAAACCTTCGAGCGGCCCTTGGAGCCCCTTGATGTCGCCCTCGCCTTTTACCAATCCGCGCAGGGCGAGGCGCACCCGCTGCTTGGTTTGCGGAGGCAGGCCGCACAGCCAGGCGGAGACTTGCTCAGATGCCGAAATTTTCATCGTCGAGATCGAGAGGACGGTAGGTCGCATTCCCGGTGCGGGCCGCTTGAATGGCGGTCATGGCTGCGGGATCGGCAAGCACATCCAAGGTTTCCATGAGAGCCTCGAAATCCTCCACCGGCAGAGCCACCACCACAGGGCGGTTGCGGTTGGTGATCACGAAGCGCTGCCCCGATGCGCAGAGTTTCGTGAGACCAGCCTGTGCCTCTTTCATGCTGTATGTATCCGCCATGAACTTTGTATATACCTCGATCAATGCCATTTCAAGGTGATAAACGGGCTCTCCTTATCTTGGCGGGGTGGCGAAGGGCTGGGCGGTGTCGCGGCGGTTCACTTCGTCGGGCATCCAGGTCCAAGGGTTTACATTCTTTTGGGTGAAGACGGCGATGCCAATGACGCCGACATTGCGGGTGTTGCCGTGGCGCATGTTCGCGTAGGAATTCGAGACGCTGGAAAACTTGAACGCGGCGACTCGGCTGTAGCTGGTACGAAAACCTTCGATTTCAAGGGTTTTTCCAGGTTCCACGATATAGCCGCGTTTAGAGAATGAGGCGGGCTGGCCGTCCTGCACATCGAGGCCATCCACGCTGGCAACAATTTCGAGAGAACTCTTGCAGCGGTTTTTCACGACGATCGAATAGGTGCTGTCTTTCTGCCCAGCGACGAGGCGGCGGCGGTATCCGGCTTCTTTATAAGTCGGGAGAAATCCGATGCCGCCTTTCACGCCCCACTCGACGAGGTCTCCAGCGGCGGTTTGCAATGGGTCTACGCGCTCCTTGTAGCCGGTCATGGCTTCGATGCCTTTGGGGTCGTTGTAATAGATTGCATCGGTTCCGGCGGGTTTCGATGAAGCGCGGGTGAATGGGCCTTGGGAGAGTTCGGATTTTTTCTCATCCCCCCAACCAGTGGCGAGGCCGGGGCGCTCTTCCACGCGTTTGGTGGCTGGCGCGTTGTCGCGGGTCGAGGCAGCGCCGGAATAGGAGCCGCCGCCGTTGCTGGCACAGGAGTTGATAAAAAGGGCGGTGAGCAAGGCTCCCAACGAAATTACGATTTTGTGTTTCATGATGCTGGAAAAACAGCATTTAAAATCCGGGGTGTCAAATTTTAAATGCAGATTTTACAGCATTTAAGTTGCGGTTTTTCCGGCATTTGGCAAAGTGCCCGTATGAAACGATTTGAGGACGGCCAGATCTCGCGCCGTGAGCGACAGGTGATGGAAATCCTTTTCCGCAAGGGGAAGGCGACGGCGGAGGAAGTGCTGGCAGAGCTGCCAGATCCACCCGGCTATTCGGCGGTGCGGGCGCTGCTGGTGACGCTGGAACAGAAGGCACTGGTGACGCACTCGAAGGATTCGCGGCGCTACGTCTATTTGCCAACGATGCCGGAAAAGAGGGCGAAGACGACGGCGCTGAAACAACTGCTCGCGACATTTTTTGAAGGAAGTCCGGAAAAACTCGTCGCATCACTGCTCGATCCGAAGGACCAGAAGCTAAGCAAGGATGAGATCGCCCGCATTCGCAAATTGATCGACGACAGCGCCGGAAAATGACTCACTCACCCATCGGAACATGATCCCCGTTCTTCTATTTTCCATCATCGCATCCGGCTTGGTTTTTCTGGCAGGTCGCTGTGACGCCGCGCGCGATCCAAGATTGACGGTGCTACTGCTGGCTTTGTTAGTGGTGTTCCCAATGATGGCCATGATGCTTCCGAAGATCGGGATTCTGCCAGCGGCGGCGGGAGTGACGGGTGAAGCGGGATTTCAGTGGGGGAAGGTTTTGCTGGGGATCTGGTCTGTGGGATTTTTGATGGCGATCGGGCGATTGCTGCTTGCTTCCAGAGGATTGCAGCGGTGGAGAAAGCGCGCGGTGGAGGTGAGCCGGGTGGATGATGTAGCGATTTGTGAGCTGGAGAATCTGCGCGGGCCGGTGGCGGCGGGTATTTTCAATCGCGTGGTTTTTGTTCCGGTTTCGTGGAACACTTGGACGGAAGAAAGCAGGGAGGTGGTGCTGAGGCATGAGCTGGCACATCACCGCCGGCGTGATCCGCTGTGGCGCTTGTTAGCGGAGCTGGCTTGTGCAGTGCATTGGTATCACCCACTGGTCCACTGGATGGCGCGGCGTTTCATCATGCAGTGCGAATATGCCTGCGATGCGATGGTTTTGTGCGAAGGGATTGATGCGAAAGTTTATGCGCGGGTCTTGTGCGACTTCGCTGAAGAGCGCTCGTTTTCTCCCCTCGCACTTCCGATGGCAGAGAGCTCTTCGCTTGAATCGCGAGTGCGGCGTTTGCTGGTGCCTGCGGGCGGTTTCAACGGGAAATCATTGTTAGCGCTCGGCGGAATCGGGCTGATAGCGGCGTGTTCGCTTTCGATGATCGGTCGACAATCCGTGAGCAATGCTCCAGTCCCTGCGGCGGATGTCCAACTTCGTTTAACGGCAGATCCATTTCCGGGTGAGCATTGAAAATATCAGCTTTGGTGATCAGGATGCGGCGTCTTGCGCAATACGGTCAGATTAATTTTTTTAACCGCAGATGGACGGGCACAGATGAACGCAGATGGAAGAGGGAAAAGGAGAGCAGAATCATGAGAGTGTAAGCTTTTTTGTGTAAATAGTTTTCGCCGATGCTTGTTAGTGATTTGCGGGCATACGGTCTTCGAATTCGATGGTGAAGTGGCTCAGGGCGCTGGGCCAGTTGGGGATCGCCCATTCAAGTTCCCAGACAAACTGAATGGTCGGTTGAGTGATGAGGATCACAAGTCCGCCGGCCTCCCGTGTGATGCCCAGCAAGCGGATGTCGTCCCCGAAAATGTGGTTGGATAGCAAAAGGCGTTCAAGGTATTCGCCGGGAAGCGCATGGGTCAATGTTGGCTGGCCGTTCACCGGAATCACCGTGAATCCGTAGAGTCCGGGATACGTGGCCTTGTGATAGATACTTTCCCCGCGAAAAGTGCGGTGCTCTTCCCCACCTTTGATGAATCCGGGAAGTGCCTCGTCGGCATTCAGCCAGCAACCTTGCTCTTTTGCCCAGAGTTCGAGGTCCCGTTCCTGGCGGCCTTGAAGAATTCTTCGCTGGCCCGCCTGTGATCCTCCTCTTGTTTCCGCAGTTCCTCCAAGCTGACGCGCGGCTGATTGTAGCGCGCTTTCAGCATTTCCTCCGGAGTCAGATTCTTGATCGGCTTCATGGTCGTTCACTTTCTTACGAACGAAACATGGCAGAAATCCGCCGGTTTGCGATCTCAAATTTCACCGCTCCGCCAGCGTGCCTTCGGTGACGCCGAGTTTTTCGAGTGCTTGGACTTGGTCGAGCAGTTCGAAGGCGTCGGACTTGCCGCTGAGTAGATCCTGATAGGCGCGGATGGTTTTCGCTGCGTCATCGGCTTCATCGAGCAGCTCGACGCGGAAACGGGAAAGACGCGTGTTGCGAAGGTGTTCGTAATAGCGGGCACCGGTTTGGGCTTTGCCGTTGAAGAGAGTGTTGCGGCAGCCAACATCGGCTTGAAGGCGGTGGAGCTGGCCGACGCGGTCGCGCAGGTGGACGACGTGGGTTTCGCAAGGACGGCCGCAGTCTTTATAGGTAGTGCCGCTGCTGAGGAAGGTGCAGAAGACGCAGTGCTCCATGTGAAACATCGGCATGTGCTGGTG
>JBDTNJ010000368.1:0-6832 GCA_039933825.1 Luteolibacter sp. | reverse complement strand
ACCAGTACCGCCTGCCGGGAACTCCATCGGATCGATGGAGGTTTGCCACCCGGCGTGTCCATAGCGCAAAGCCCAGACATCGCTATAGCGCTGCGGGTCCGATTCCAGTTTGTCGTTCACCAAAGGTCGGCCAAGCGAGTCGCTGGTGAATGGGAAGCGTGGGTTAAAATCTCTCATCCAGGTCAGTGCTGGGACAGCGTTGTATGCAACCGTTTCATTACCTAGATAATAATCAGCAGTCTGGATGAGTTTACCGTTAGTATTCCCTGCTTGTGCCCAGTCTCTCGGTAGGGTGGCCCAATTCTGGGCTTCGAATTTACCTGTTCCCTTTCGTTCGATGCGGGCGAGCGCTTCTCCCAAGTTTGCCACCAGTGACGACGGACTGTCTCCGGCTTCATTGAGCGTGAGGTGCATGGTGAAGTTTCGACCCTCTTTGGCATTCCAATTCGGGCCTCTGTTTTCACCAAATCGGCTGTTGAAGGAATTGGGGGCCGGTGCATTTAACTCCTCGTAGGTGACTGTTCTGGCTAGATCCGGGGTAATGGGAAAGCGCAACACTCCGCCGCCCGTGTTTTCACCGAGAGCGAGGGGAATGAAGGCATCCGCACTCATGGCACCTGCCCAGTTGGCAGTGCTTGGCATAAAAAGCAGGGTCTGCCCCGGCTCAATGGCGATAGAGGGGGTAGTGAAGTGAAACCAAGGCTTACTGCCGTCGGTCACTCCAAGTCCATTGAGCAGATTAGAGCCAGGCGCCAGACCACAAAGGGTTGGCCACGAAATTTCTATATTCTTTGCTCCTATCTGCCAGCGGACACCACTATTTGCGCCGCCGTCGTGCCCAAAATTGAATGAGAGGCGGTAAGACTTTGCTGGAAGTCGGACATTGTAAGGATTGGTGATTTGCAGCACGGGCCGCGCACCAACGCCGAGGGTGTATGTGCTACCCGCAGCACCGGCGGCACCAGAGAGCCGTTCTATTCGCGCCCACCATTCGATGCCGAAACGGGAAATGAGTGGTGCCACCCCGTGCTGGGCCACCGCAGCGGAAGACGGCCGTTTTTCCCTATGAGGCTGAACCACTGGAGCGGTAGGGAAGCCGCTAGTGGTATCTACCTTGAGACTGGCCCATGAACGGGCAATGTCCCAGTCCGGTCCGATTCCCCCAGCGTCCGTGTAGATTCTCCCGGCGACAGGCGAGGGCGAATCGTAGAGTGCGCGGCTGAGGTCGCGCTTCAAGCCACCCTCGCGTACATTGGCTAACAAGCCTTGCGAAAAGGTGCTGGTGTCATGAAAATGAATTTTGAGTCCGACTTGTGTAATAGTGGGCGAAGCCAGCCGCAGTTGTGCGTCGCTCAACACCTTTGTCATGGTTTGATTGAGAGTGTTGGTCACGGGGACGGTTGCGAATTGCGTGAGTTTATTAATAGTGGTCCCCCCCGGGGCTGCTTCACGGGCGATCCGCGCGTCGGTGGTCGTCAATTCGAAGTTGGGGTCGTTGAGGTTGATTCGGGCTTTCACGCCTTCGTCACCAACCCACCAGCCGTATTTACCGGTGAGTTTGTTCGCTGAGTTTTTAATATCCTGCATTGGCACAATGATTTCATTGCCTGCTTCGATAAGATCAGTGCTGCCCTTTCCGACTAACTGGACCGTAGTATCAACTTTAGTTTGAGCCGCGCCGGTGTTGGCGATTGGAGTTGGGCCGGAGACTAGCCATGTCACAGCGGGCAGCGTTTGGGTCGTGTCCCAAACACCGCACCATTTGGATTTCGTTGGATCGGTGGTGTCCAAAATATCGGCGCGGGCGGTGACTCGCTGATCGGCACCAGCAGACTTTTGGAGTTCGCCGAGAGCCAGATTCAGCGCAAGCATGGCACTGGCGCGGGCGGTGGCCTGAGCATTACCGCCACTGGAGGATCGCAACTCCACGCTGGCCAAGCTCAGCAGACCGACAGCTATCACCGTCAATAGGATCATGAGAGAAAGCGTGACGATAAGAGCGAAGCCTTTGTTACCGCGTTTTGGGGTGCGCGGAAAAGTCATCAACAGCTGAGCGCCGCAGCGCCGCATCGAGAGGTAAGTTTGCATTAGTGTGCGTGTCGGCTTATCCTTTCGGACGAATGAATACTATGCCCATACCAAGAGGACGCCCATAAGCTGAAATTGAATTTAAATTTCAGCAATAGATTTGCGGATAAATGTGTTAACTTTCCCTGAATAATTGCACATTGAGCTGTGGAGACTTTTTGACCAATCATCGGTAATCAACATGTTAATCTCCTTACATCTTGTGTCAGTGACTAGAATTTTAGAATTGAAAAAATGTCCACTCGCTTGATGGTTGATGCAGACCGCCGACTCCATTCCGTGAATCCGCGCCTTTACGGCAGCTTTGTCGAGCACTTGGGTCGTTGCCTTTATACCGGCATTTTTGACCCTGCCCATCCGACAGCCGACACTGATGGCTTCCGCCAAGATGTGTCCGAAATGATTCGCGAGCTAGGCCCCACCTTGCTCCGCTATCCGGGCGGAAATTTTGTTTCTACTTACAACTGGGAAGATGGCGTCGGCCCCGCCGAAATGCGGCCCGTGCGCCTCGATCCTGCGTGGAGGACGCTTGAGCCGAACACCATCGGAACTAACGAGTTTATCCCATGGTGCCGCTCCGTCGGCTGTGAGCCGATGTTAGCTTTTAACCTAGGGACGCGCGGCCTCGCCGAGGCTCTCGCCTACTGGGAATATTGTAACCACCCCGGCGGCACCACGCTCTCCGATCTGCGCTGCGCCCATGGCCACCCCGAGCCACACAACGTCCGCCTCTGGTGCCTCGGCAACGAAATGGACGGCCCGTGGCAAATGGGTCACAAAAACGCAGAAGAATACGGTCGCCAATCCTGTGAGATCGCCCGCGCATTGAAACATTGCGACCCGACGCTCGAACTCGTCGTGGCAGGCAGTTGCAGCGCTGACCTACCAACATTCCCGGAGTGGGACCGCATCGTCCTCGAACACACTTACGAATTCGTCGATTACATTTCACTCCACATCTACGTCAACGACGAGGAGTTAGATCTCGCTGATTACCTCGCCGTCGGTGCCCGGATGGAAACACAAATCCGCACCGTGCTGGCGACATGTGATTATGTAAAAGCCCTCAAGCGCAGCAAAAAAATCATGCTCCTGGCCTATGACGAGTGGAACGTCTGGCATTGGAAAAACCTCAATCCCATCGGCTTTCAGCCGTGGTCGCACGCGCCCTCTCAGGTTGAGCAAACCTATACTATGGCCGAGGCAGTTATTTTCGGCTCGCTCATCATCACCTTACTACGCCACGCCGACCGCGTGCGCATCGCCAATCTCGCCCAAATCGTCAACGTCATCGCCCCAATCATGACCGAACCGGGCGGCCCAGCATGGAAACAGGTGATTTTCTATCCCTTCCAACATGCCTCAAAATGGGGTCGTGGTGAGGTCATCTTCAGCTGGGTAGAAAGCCCGAGCTACACGTCCAAGGAATTTGGGGAGGTGCCTTACATCGAGGCCGTGGCTATCCGTGAGGCGGAAAGTGGAACTGTCACAGTATTCGCTATCAGCCGTCACCTTACCGACGCGCTGCCGCTGGCGTTTTCCAGCGACCTAACACTGATGGAGCACCTCGTCCTCACCGATACCGATCCCCACGCTGCCAATACCCGGGAAATGCCCGAGCGCGTCTTGCCCGGCATCGCCGCGCATCCCGCCATTTTACCCCCGATTTCTTGGAACGTGCTTCGTTTCACTTAATTAGCTCCCAGCCTATGTGCTATCACCTCCTCGCCATCTGCCTTACGATAATTCTATCTGCGTCCGAACCCTTTCGCCCAGATGACCGGATCCCCATCGGTGAAAGCTTCACCTTACGACGATACCACCCACCTCGCGCATACGGTTCTCCAGATTCCCAGCTGGTGCGCTACACCTCCACTATGGACCACTTTCATGCCTCCGCCGCTAGAGGCTGCTCTGCTTTCAAATTTTGTCGAATCTGATAGTAGAGGCTTCCTTTTCAGGGAAGCTGTTATTTTCATCGAATCCTAATTTTCATTCATTGATGAACCACCCCCCCACCTACTCGGCCTTCCCCATTGACTTCCTTTGGGGGGCCGCCACCGCAGCTTACCAAATCGAAGGCGCACACGATGCTGACGGCAAGGGCCCCTCAATTTGGGATATGATGTGTCGCAAGGAAGGGGCGATTTCCGGATGTGTCAACGGCGATCTCGCTTGCGACCATTACGAACGCATGAAAGAGGATGTAGCGATGATGAAAACCCTAGGGCTCAAAGCCTATCGATTTTCCATTTCCTGGGCTCGCATCTTGCCCACAGGCACCGGCACTGTGAATCAAAAGGGACTTGATTTCTACAGCGCCCTTGTAGATGAGCTCATCGCGGTTGACATTGTACCCTGCGTTACGCTCTATCATTGGGATTTGCCTCTTGCTCTTCACCACCAAGGTGGCTGGATGAACCGCGACATCGCCGAGTGGTTTGCGAACTTTGCTACCGTCGTCGCGAATGCACTGGGAGACCGTGTGAAGTGGTGGGTGACGCTGAATGAACCCTCCGTCTTCATCGTCGCAGGTCACCTCGATGGTAATCACGCACCCGGCTTCAAGCTCTCCGTCACCGAGGCGTTGCGCTGCGTGCACCACACGCTGCTTGCCCACGGACGAGGCACCCAAGCACTACGCGCAGCATGCCCCGGCAAGATCAGGGTCGGGATCGCCCATGCAGGATACGCGAAAATTCCTGATGCCGAGACCCCGGAAAATATCGAAGCCGCTCGCCGCGCACTCTTCTCCGTCGCCGGGCAGTCACTCTGGGATGTCGCTCTGTGGACGGACCCGGTTTATCTCGGAAAATACCCGGATGAGGCTGCGGCAGTGTTTGGTTCAAAATGGCACCATCCTTCTGCCGAAGACATGAATACGATTCATCAACCCTTGGATTTCATTGGATTCAATTGTTATTCCGGCGTTCGAGTGAGAGCGGGGGCTAACGATCCAACTTCCTCTGGCACCTCCCCCACTTCACTCGCCGGAGCAGGAGGTGAAGTGGCGTGTGCTCCCCAGGATTTGCCATACCCGCACGAGCACCCCACGGGCCAACTCGGGTGGCTCTTGCTCGCACCGGATGCGCTCTATTGGCAGGCACGTTTCCTCGACGAACGATACGGCCATGGGAAGCTACCGCTTATCGTCACCGAAAATGGATTTTGCAGTGGCGACTGGGTCGCACTCGACGGCGAGGTTCACGACAGTGCACGCATCGACTACCTCCACCGCTACCTAAAGGGCTTGAAGCGCGCTGGCGACGAAGGCATTCCTCTTGGCGGCTATTTCCACTGGTCTCTCACGGATAATTTCGAGTGGGCCGAAGGCTTCAAACCTCGCTTCGGCCTCGTATATGTGGATTACACCACGCAAAAACGCATTCTCAAGGACTCGGCATATTGGTATCGCGAAGTGATCGAAACCAATGGTAAATATTTGTGAAGAATCCAATTTTGATCACCCTTCCACCCCCTGATATGATGTCTCTTTCGAAACTGTTGATTTCGATTCACGTCAACCTCCGCTCACCTTGCGATCCGACAAGCTCGTTTTGTAGTCCAACCGAACGATATTTGACATTTTCACCGCAGAACGGCGTGAAAATTCTCTAACTGATAACCTTATTTATGCCAATGTCCACAAGCCAACCCATCCGCGTCACCGTCTGGGGAGAGTTCCGCCACGAAAAAAAAAACCCGGATGTTGCTGCGATCTACCCGGACGGCATCCACGAGGCAATCGCCGCTTTCCTACGGCCAAATGCAGATTTCTCTGTGCGCACCGCATGGCTCGATCAAGCGGAAAACGGCCTTCCTGACTATCTGCTGGACGAGACCGACGTACTTATCTGGTGGGGGCACATGGCGCACCATGAGGTGACTGATGAAGTGGCCGCCAAGGCGAAAACCCGGGTGCTCGAAGGCATGGGTCTGATCGTATTGCACTCCGGCCACTACGCGAAAATTTTCAAATCATTAATGGGCACCACTTGCTCGCTGAAATGGCGCGAATCCACCGACAAGGAGCGGCTATGGAGCATCGCGCCCGCGCACCCGATCACCCAGGGCATCGGTGAATATTTCGAAATTCAGGAGGAGGAAATGTATGGCGAACCCTTCGGCATTCCCACACCGGACGAACTGATTTTCATCTCGTGGTTCACCGGCGGCGAGGTGTTCCGCAGCGGCGCGACCTGGCAGCGCGGCCACGGCCGTGTTTTCTATTTCCGCCCCGGCCATGAATCGTATCCCACCTACTACCATCCGCAGGTCCAGCAGGTCATCACTAACGCCGTGCGCTGGGCTCGCCCCATGGTCTGCATCCCGGATGCTTGCCCGAATGCGACCGCTCTCGAACCCTTGCCAGAAGATCAGGAGGCCGCATCCCGCCCGAAGGAGGGCTTTAAATAATTCACCTTATGTCATGAACACGATCATATACAAACCTAGAGCCACCACTCCATAATCATCGATTTTTTTAATCTTCCCTTACCGTTTATGTCTCAACCAAGCTGGCTCAAGAACGCTATGTTTTATCAGATTTATCCGCAATCCTTTGCCGACTCAAATGGCGATGGTATCGGTGACTTGCCGGGGCTGATTTCAAAATTAGATTACCTGAAATCCCTTGGTGTCAATGCACTGTGGTTGAACCCGATCTTTGAATCGCCCTTTGGTGACGCAGGGTATGACATTGCGGATTTCCGTAATGTTGCGTCGCGCTATGGCACGAATGAAG
>JBDTNJ010000367.1:0-3512 GCA_039933825.1 Luteolibacter sp. | reverse complement strand
CACCGTCAGCACTTCACCCAGCTATTCATTCGTCGTCACGGCGAACCGCAATTTGGTGGCCACATTCATTGAAGCTTTCGTGATTTCCTCGCACTCCTCTCCGGCAGCCGGTGGAGCCGCCGAAATGGACAAGGCCACCTATCAGACCAACGACAAGGTGAATGCCACCGCCACGGCCAACAATGGATACGCGTTCGCCAACTGGACGGAAGACGGCGTGGTGGTTTCGACCGACAGAAGCTATGGTTTCAAGGCTACGGGAAACCGGTCGCTCGTGGCCAATTTCATCGCTGACTTCGGTTGCACGATCACCTTGGACTCAAAGCCGGCCCACGGCGGAAGCGCGAGTGGAGACGATAACTATGGCTACGATGATGACGTCCTGATTTCGGCGATCCCGAGCGCGGGTTATGGCTTCGTGTGTTGGACGCAGGGCGGCGCAGTGGTTAGTTCGGTCCCGAACTTCTCGTTTACCGCGCAGTCGAGCCTGGCATTGGTGGCGAATTTCGCTCCGCTTGCCTCAATCGCCGCAACCGCGGTGCCGGCTGAAGGCGGGCAAGTGACCGGAGCGGGCGACTATGCGATCGGCGCGGCCGCGAGTCTCGTGCCAACGGCAAATCCGGGCTTTGCTTTCATCGGATGGACGGAAAATTCCACGGCTCTGAACGTTCCCACCAGCTATGGTTTCACCGTGCAGGGAGCCCGCACGCTGGTCGCGAGTTTCATCCCCATCCCGCAAATGGCGGCGGTGTCCGGTGCGCCGGGCAGCAACTCGATGGAAATCGCATGGCCCGAAGCAAGCGCGGGATGGGAACTTCAGGAAAGCGGCGACTGCCAGAACTGGCAGCCTTGCGTCCGCCCGGTCGTCACCGGCGGTGGGATGAAAAAAGTCACCGTGCCCACCACCGGCGGCACCGGGTTCTTCAGACTGGTCCACCCCTGATGCTTCAGAAGTTAGAGCCGGACCGTGAATTGTGCGGCGAGGAGATCGCATCATAAACCTCCGCCCAGTGCTGCCAATGCTCCTACACATAACTGACGTCCTGACCGAGCACCTTCTGCTTGAAGTCCCCCAGCCCCGTTCCGGGCGGCAGGAGGGGCACCGCCTCCGCGGTGTAGTAGGTGCCCTCGCCGGAGGAAAATCCCAACGTCTAGGCCATGTCCGGATGAAAGGTGCCGCTCGACATAGGTTCCGACGATGGTTCCGAACTGCCCCGCCTGGATGCTGAGCCTGCCGTCGTCCCACGGCGTCCTTCGCAGCGCATATTCATCGAGCCGGGGACTGAAGAGATTTTTCCGGTCGGTATAGTCCAGACCGGTCGGCCCGCCGGAAAACTGATAGTATTCGGAATCCTACCCGACCGCCTTGATCAGGACCAAGTCAATCCTCCCTTTTTTTCCGCGCGGTCGGTGCGGAAGCTTGGCGCTTTTTCTCTGGCTTGGGATTTCCAAGCAGCATCTGGATTTCCTGTGAATTCAGCGCGGCCCAGCGGCCGGGTTCCAGATCACCTAACCACAGTGCGCCGATGCGGACGCGGATCAGTTTTGTGACGGTGTAGCCGAGGGTATCGAACATCACGCGAATCTGGCGTTTCGCACCGTGATCGAGCACCACCTTGATGCGGCGTGAGGACAGGCGCTCGATGGCTTTTGCCTTCAATTTTCCTTCGGTGGTGAAGACGCCTGCGAGAAACTGATCGAGGTGGGAGTTTTCAAATGCCTGGTTCGAGGTAACGAGGTATTCCTTCTCAATCGACTTCGAAGGGTGCATGAGCTGCTGCGAAAGATCGCCGTCGTTCGTGAGAATAAGCAGTCCTTCGGAGTCCATGTCCAACCGCCCGACGTGGTGCAGCGAGTGCATCGTTTCCGGTAAAAGCGCGTAAATCGTTTCCCGCCCTAGCTCGTCATCCTTCGTGCAGACGTAACCACGAGGCTTGTGAAAAGCGATGATCATTGCCTCGCGCTGGGTGACTTTTTTCCCGTCCACTTTGACGTGGTCCCCCGGCGAAATGCGGGTGCCCATGTTGATGCAAGGGCTGCCATTGACCTCCACCCGCCCGGATTTGATCAGCTCATCGCAAGCGCGGCGTGAGCCCACGGCGCAGGATGCGAGGAATTTGTTGAGGCGCGTGCCGTCGTTAGTAGCCATGGTGTGAAATACAAAAGGCGCGAAACCCGATGGGGTCCGCGCGTTTTAGAAAATGGAACGAACCAGAGGATTAACCCTCGTGTTTGGTCTTCGGAAGCCCGACGGGGGACTTGCCGGCTTTCCATTCGCCACGCTCCCTGAGAAGCTTGACGCGCTCGAAGCGCTTGAGGACGGAACGTTTGCCGCCGACGGTGGCGCTGGACTTGAGGCTGTTGTGCTTGGACATCTCGGAATGAGGTTAAAACTCGCGGGAGGCGGAAGCTAGGGACGCTCCGCGCCCATGGCAATCCGAAAAAGGAGGAAATTTTTAAAATTGTGCAATGTCACTTCGGCCACCGCACATCCGGGGCTTTTTCCCTGCATGCACCCATCGCTGAGCCCAGCCTCACTCCCACCTAACCGCTTCCCTCCGCATTTTCTGGCAAATCCCACCCCATTTGCGGCATCGCATTGCCAAAACGCTTGTTGCCTGCCTAGATGAAACCGCAATGAGCACAAACGCTAATACCTCCCACGCGGCCCTGCAAAAATGGGTCGATGAAATGATCGCCCTCTGCACGCCCGACGCTGTCGAGTGGTGCGACGGATCACCGGCGGAATGGGATCGCCTCACCTCACTTATGGTCGAAAAAGGCACCTTCACCCGCCTCAACCCCAAGAAGCGCCCGAACTCTTTTCTCGCCCGCTCCACTCCATCCGATGTCGCCCGCGTGGAAGAGCGGACGTATATCTGTTCCAAGCGCCCCGATGAGGCCGGTCCGACCAATCATTGGTTTGAGCCCTCCGAAATGCGCGTCAAACTTGCCGGAAAATTCAAGGGCTGCATGAAAGGCAGAACCCTGTATGTGATCCCGTTCTGCATGGGACCGCTCGATTCCCCGCTCGCCAAGATCGGCGTGGAAATTTCAGACAGCGCCTACGTCGTCGTGAACATGCGCATCATGTGCCACATGGGCAGCCATGTTCTCAAGCGCCTCGAAGACGAAGCATCCGGTGCCACTCCGAAAAAGCGTGACGGCCATGGCCAATTTATTCCGTGCCTGCATTCCGTCGGCTCGCCCCTCGCGCCCGGCCAAGCAGACAGCTCATGGCCCTGCAACGATGATAAATACATCGTCCATTTCCCCGAAACGCGCGAGATCATGTCGTATGGTTCCGGCTACGGCGGCAATGCATTGTTAGGTAAAAAGTGCCTCGCCCTGCGCATCGCTTCAAACATTGCCCGCGAGCACCAATGGATGGCGGAGCACATGCTCATCGTCGGCATCCACGCACCGGATGGCACTAAGACGTATCTCACCGCCGCCTTTCCATCCGCCTGCGGAAAAACCAATCTCGCCATGCTCATTCCGCCGCAATCCTA
>JBDTNJ010000366.1:0-1600 GCA_039933825.1 Luteolibacter sp. | reverse complement strand
CTTCGGTGCCTGCGGCGAAATTGTCGGTGCCGATGTAGGCGACGCGCTTGCTGTCCGGCGCATCGCTGTCGTGGCAGATGAGTAGGGTCTGCTCGGCGATCTTGTTGAGGAAAGCGGTTTGATTCGCAGGATCGATCGGACTAACAGCAATGCCGTCCACGCCTTTTGCGAGGAGATCGTCGAGGATCTGTTGTTGCTCGGCCGCGCCGCCGGTGGAGGGGATGCGGAAATCGACCTCGACGTTCCCGAGTTCCTTTGCAGCCGCATCGCAGCCGGATCGGGCGATGGTCCAGAAGGTGGCGGCGTTGTTACTCACAAAGGCGAGTTTGAGTTTTTTCCCGGATGCTCCGGAAGTGCTGGTTTTGTTACAGCCGATCATCGCAAGTGCGAGGATGGCGGCGGTGGAGATGCGGCAGATAGATGGCAGTTTCATGGGGTCAGGCTTTTGGTTTTTGAGAAATCAGGGCTGGCCGTAGTATGCGGATGGGCCGTGTTTACGGAAGAAGTGTTTTTCAAGGATGTGTGACGGAGCGGGTGCGCAGGATGGATTCAGGGAGAGGGTTTTGAGCGCCATGTCAGCCACGATCTCAAGTGCAAGCGCGGTTTCCACTGCCTTCGCGGCACTGGGTCCCCAAGCGAACGGTCCATGGTTGCGAACGAGTACGGCGGGCACATGCAGCGGATCGAGATCGGCGAAGCGTTCGACGATGACCTTGCCGGTTTCCCATTCGTAATCACCGCCGACCTCTTCAGGAGTCATCGTGCGGGTCACGGGAACCGGACCGTGGAAATAATCGCAATGGGTGGTGCCGAGGCAGGGAAGGTCCATCCCGGCTTGTGCGAAGGCGACCGCGCTGCGCGAGTGGGTGTGAACGACCGAGCGGATGCCGGGGAAATTCAGAAACAGGTGGCGGTGCGTGGGGGTGTCCGAAGAAGGCCGCAGATCGCCCTCGATGAGGTTTCCCTCAAAATCGAGGATGACGATCTGCGAGGCTTCGAGTTGATCATAGTCCACACCACTCGGCTTGATCGCGAAGACGCGGCGCTCGGGATCGGCGACGGAAACATTGCCGAAGGTGAGATCGACGAGTCCGGTTTTCGGAAGAGCGAGGTTTGCCGCGAGGCATTCCTCTCTGAGAGCGGTGTAGGACATGAAAACGTTTGGTTAGTATTTGAATCCGGCACGGAAAACGTTTTCACCGGGATAAGGAATTCCCGCAGGATTCGGGGTATCGACCACTTCGATGCCGAGCAGTTTGAAAGCGTCGAACAACACGGCTCCGCAATGCGTAAACGCGACTGCGGCGTGGTGGTGATAGTTCCCTAGCAATACATGCCGATAGAAACGGTGGAAGCCCGGAATGTAAGCGGTGCCGGTGCAGCCGAAAGTTTTCGGATCGAGATCGAGGAAATGACCTTCGCAGATATAAGCGCGGAGTTTGTCACCGTGCCCATGGACCTGGACCACGGTGATCGGCGATGCGGCGATCTGGCCTTCGATGGTGCCGCGGGTGATATCGGGATCGGTATCCGGCTCCATCAGGCGCTTCATGATGAGCTGGTATTTCATCTCCGGATTCTTGAGCAGCTTGCTGGCGGT
>JBDTNJ010000365.1:0-5178 GCA_039933825.1 Luteolibacter sp. | reverse complement strand
AGCCGCGATCTTTTCCGTCGCGCTGTCATTCTCACCCATTTCCATCGATGCTGCCGAGGTATCGACGCCGCGCCAGCCAACAGTTAGCGCCTCCCTGCCGACGAAGACGGTCGATGCGTGGGCCGCAGTTCGTCTGATGACGCCCGGCATCAACATCGGCAACACCTTCGACTGCACCTCGGGGTGGGAAACCGGCTGGGGCAGCCCGATCATCACGAAGGAGTTCATCCAGAGCCTTGCGCGCATCGGCTTCAAATCGGTGCGCGTGCCGGTGGCGTGGGATACCTATTCCGACAACGGCCGCATCACCGAGAAGGAGTTCAAGCGGATCGACGAAATCGTCAACTGGATCCTGGAATCCGGAATGTTTTGCGTCGTCAACATCCACTGGGACGGCGGCTGGATCGACTCGGATGACCAGAAAAAGTTCCCGGACACCTACCGCACCTTCAGCAAGGACGCCGAAAAGAAGTTCCGCTCTTACTGGGACCAGATCGCCCGCCATTACGCCGACAAGAACGAGAAACTCCTCTTCGAGGGCCTCAACGAGCAAACCGAATTTGAAAACGAGGGCTCGACGGAGAAGGCCTACGCCACGCTGACCCGCGTGAACCAACTCTTCATCGACACGGTGCGCAAGACCGGTGGTATCAACGCGCGTCGTTTCCTGATCGTCACCGGGTATGCCACGGACTTCGATAAGACTTGCCAGAAGGAATTCAAGCTGCCGAAGGATTCGGTCCCCGGGAAGCTCTTCGTCTCGGTCCACTACTACACACCTTGGCTGTTCGTCGGCGTGAACGAGGATGCAAGTTGGGGGAAAATGCAGCCCACCTGGGGAAGTGAAAAGGACGTGAAACAATTGAACGAACTCTTCGACGGGATGGAGGCATTCTGCAAGCGCACTAACACCCCTGCCTACATCGGAGAGTTCTCGATGTGTTCCAACAAGGAGAAGACTTCCAGCGTCCTGTGGACCACATCGGTGTTCAATGCCGCGCTGAAAAGAAAAATGATTCCCGTCCTGTGGGATACCGGTGGCGCGGTTTCTCGCAAGCCACCCTACGAACCGAGTGATCACCTTTCCGAGGTCATGCTTCGGAACATGGAGCTTCCCGCAGGAAAATGACTGCTTGGCGATATGGCGTCCCCAATGCTCCAATGAAAACCACTTCGCTCATTCGCGCATTCTCTATTGGTGCCTATATCTCACTGTTAGTCACTCCGCTTTTCGCCGTCGGATCACCAGGTGAACGGCTCTCACTTGATGCGAATTGGAAATTCCATCTCGGCGATGACTGGCCGAAGGCGCTGCGTCTGGATAAGGCTGGCGCGAACGCCGGGCCGGCTTCCGAAAAACATTTCAGCGACGCGACTTGGCGCACGGTGAATCTGCCGCACGATTGGGCGGTTGAACTGCCGTTCGACAAGAACGCGGATATGAATCACGGCTACAAGGCGATTGGGCCGGGCTCCGAGGCTAACAGTATCGGCTGGTATCGCCGCACGTTTGAATTGCCAAAGAGTGATGAAGGCAAGCGCATTTCGTTGAAGTTCGACGGCGTGTATCGCGACGCTACCATCTGGGTCAACGGCTGGCTCGTCCGCCGTAACGAGGGCGGTTATTATCCGATCCGCGAGGACATCACGGACGTGGTGAAGTATGGCGACTCTAACGTCATCGCGGTGAAGGTGGACGCCTCGAAGATCGAGGGCTGGTTCTACGAAGGCGCGGGCATTTATCGCCATGCCTGGTTGGAGAAAACCGCCCCGGTCGCCATCGCGCCGGACGGGATTTTCGTTTACTCGCAGTTCAAGGACAATGTGCCATCCGACCAAGCGGAGATCCACGTCGAGGCGGACGTGCTGAACACGCTCACCACGGCCACCAACGCGCTGGTGAACTGCGAGGTTATTTCGCCGGATGGAAAATCCGTCGCACAATTCAAGGAGACTCAGTCGGTCGGCGGCGGTTTGCAGTCCACGCTGAAGTTGCAGTCTAAGGTGACCTCGCCGGTGCTGTGGTCGCCGGAATCGCCCCGGCTGTACAAACTCGTCACCACGGTTTCGGTGGACGGCAAAGTGGTGGACGAAAAGGAAACCCCGTTCGGCATCCGCACCACAGTGTTCGACGCCGACAAGGGTTTTCTGTTAAATGGCAAGCCTTATTCGATTCACGGCGTCTGCAATCATCAGGATCACGCTGGCGTCGGCGCAGCGATTCCCGACGCGTTGCAGGAGTTCCGCATCAACCAGTTGAAGAAATTCGGCTGCAACGGCATTCGCACTTCGCACAATCCGCCTACGCCCGAACTGCTTGATGCATGCGACCGTCTCGGCATGGTAATCATGGATGAGAACAGACTGTTAGGCAGCGATTCGGAAAACATGCGCAAGTGGGACGTGATGATCCGCCGCGACCGCAATCATCCGAGCATCATCATCTGGAGCGTCTCTAACGAGGAGTTCGCCGTGGAAGGCAACGATCAGGGCCGCAACACGGCGCGCACGATGCAGAGCTACGTCAAGCGCCTCGATCCCACGCGGCCAGTGACCTATCCCGCGCCGCAGGGAGATACCGTCGGTGGCATCAACAGCGTCATTGAAGTGCGCGGCTGGAATTATCATCCCGGCCCGGACATGGACAAGTATCACGCCAAACATCCGCTCCAGTCGAACGTCGGCACGGAACAAGCCAGCGCCACCAGTACGCGCGGCATTTACGAAAGCAGCGCGGAGCGCGGCCACGTCGCGGCTTACGACGCACCGCCGCACCAATGGGTGACCAGCTCCGAGACGTGGTGGAGTTGGTTCGCGGAACGTCCGTGGCTCTCCGGCGGTTTCGTGTGGACGGGCTTCGATTATCGCGGCGAGCCGACGCCGTATGCCTGGCCGAACATCAACTCGCATTTCGGCGTCCTCGACATGTGCGGTTTCCCGAAGGACAACTTCTATTACTATCAGGCGTGGTGGACGAACGACACCGTGCTACATCTCTTGCCGCATTGGAACTGGCAGGGCAGGGAAGGGGAGGAGTTTCGAGTGGATGCTTTAAGCAACTGCAAGGAAGTAGAATTGTTTCTGAATGGCGACTCGCTTGGCAGGAAAACGATGAAGCCGAATTCCAAGCTGACGTGGAAAGTGAAATACGCACCGGGAGTTCTGAGCGCGAAAGGTTTTGATGCGGCTGGCAAAGTCATCGCCGAAACCAAAAGTGAAACGACTGGAGACGCGACGCGCATTGAACTCACGCCCGACCGCAAAACCATCAATGCCGATGGCGAGGATGTCGCGGTGTTCTCCGTGACTGCGTATGACGCGCAAGGTCGCTTTGTTCCCGTGGCGCAGAACAAGATCAACTTCGCCCTTGAAGGCGCGGGTAAAATCATCGGCGTGGGCAACGGCGATCCAAGCTGCCACGAGCCCGACACGTTTGTCTCGAACCCTTCCGTGCGGGAGATAGCGTTAACCGAGTGGCGTTGGCAGGTAACGAAACATCATGGGAGCGGCGATTCCGTCCCGGAATACACAGCGGATTTCGACGACTCCGGTTGGAACACGCTCCAAGCTAACGGCGGCGATTCCTCCACGATCACGACTGACAACACGGCGGCCATTTATCGAGCGCATCTGAAGTTGGGCGAGGAAGACTTGAGCGGTCCGGGCGTGCAAATCCAATTTGCCGGCTGCGATGACGAGGGCTGGTATTTTGTGAACGGCCAATACGTCGGCGAGACGCACGACTGGGACGCGAAGCCGGGTTTCGACATCACCAAGTTCCTTCGCCCCGGCGACAATGTCATCGCCGTCTGCTGCCGTAACGGCGGGACGCAGGGCGGCCTGAATCCAAACGTGGCCGTGGAAATCATCGCCAAACCTGCCACGCTGCCCTGGTCCCGCAGCTTGTTCAACGGCCTCGCGCAAGTCATCGTGCAATCCACCCGCAACGCGGGCGAAATCAAACTAACCGCGAGCGCGGACGGTCAGCCGCCGGTGGAGTCCTCGGTGAATTCGCAGCCCTGCAAGCCGCGTCCATCCACGCCGTGAGAACTGGAATACGGATCCCTCCCTTACGCCTACTTTTAAAATGTCATTTTCAAATAAAGCCGCAGACAATCGAGACACACCGCAAACCTATCTGTTCATCCGTGCCGGCCTGCCTGGGTCGCCGTTCCGATCGGATGTGAACTAGATCCCTGCCGAAATCCGCACCCAGTTATTTTAACCAATCACGCCATGAATCCACACCTCACACTTGCAACACTCATCTCCTCCATGTCCTGCCTGATAGCCGATCCTTCAGTCACCATTGAGGCGACCCGCCCGGCGGGGAAGGTCAGCCCGCGCCTCTACGGACTGATGACCGAGGAGATCAACCATTCCTACGACGGCGGCCTTTATGCGGAGCTGATCCAGAACCGCGCTTTCCTCGACGACGCCCACGCGCCAGCTCACTGGTCCGTGGTGAAGGACGATGCGTCCGCCGCGACCATCGCGCTCGACCCGGTAAATCCTCTGAATGATCAAATCCCGACGAGCTTGCGCCTCACCGTGATTCAGGCGACGAAGGATCACCCGGCGGGAGTGGCGAACAGCGGCTACTGGGGCATCCCCGTGTATCCAGGGACGCAATATCGCGCGTCGCTGTGGGCGAAGGCGGATGCCGGGTTCACCGGCCCGCTGACGGTTTCCATCGTGAGCGATGATGGCATAACAATTTATGCCTCGGCAAAAATTTCCGACGTCTCGACCGAGTGGAAGAAGGTCGAGGTGATACTCAAGCCCGGTAAAGTCACCCCCACGGCCCAGGCGCGTTTCGCCATCACGCTGGATCAGCCGGGAACGGTCAGACTCGGCCTCGTTTCACTGTTTCCGCCCACATGGAACGATCGCCCAAACGGTCTGCGCAAGGACATCATGCAGATGTTAGTGGACTTAAACCCGAAGTTCCTGCGCTTCCCCGGCGGCAATTATCTCGAAGGAAATAAAATTGAAGAACGCTTTCCTTGGGCGAAGACGCTCGGCCCAATTGAAGATCGTCCCGGCCATCCGTGCAATTGGGGTTATCGTTCTAGCGACGGCATGGGCCTGCTGGAATTTCTGCTATGGGCCGAAGACATGAACGCCGAACCCCAAAGATAGGTTTGGGCGATAGCCCCGAACCTATCGGTTGTTGGA
>JBDTNJ010000364.1:0-5243 GCA_039933825.1 Luteolibacter sp. | reverse complement strand
GGCGGCATGGCCGCGCATGACCCAGCCCACGCCGACCAGGGTGATGGCGATGCCGCTCGCCTGCCAGATGGTCGGGCGTTCGCCGAGAAAGAACACCGACAGCACGACGGCGATGCCCGGACTGAGCGTGTCGAGGATGAGGTTACGTACGGTCGTCGGATCCAACAATTCCTGATCGAGTGAAACAATCGAGCCGTTCACCCGGGCGCAGGCAGGAGCCCATGCGCTGAGGTGGAGATCCGACCCACCGCGGGCGATGGTTTCTCGAAGGTATTCAGTGATTTCGCGGGCCATGGCTTGAATGAATTATCCGGAGATTCCGCGCATGGCACGATCAAAATCCTGCGGTCGGGCACAAGCAGCGCGGGCGATGTCCGGTTCTAGATATCCTTGCTGGACGGAAGCTACCAGATAATCGAGCAGAGAACAATTGGTGATACCATCGGACTTGTTCAAATGATCCTGCAGATCCGTCAGGCGGTTTTCAAGAATCCAGCGTCGGGTCGCCGCCTCGTTTTGGAGATATTCCAATGCAGGAAACAGGCCGCCGCCCATTCTCGGGAGTAGCTGTTGGGAAATGATCCCGACCAACTGCGATGCTAACAAATTTAGTGCTCCTGCGGTCTCCGAGCTCAGCAAATGCGAGAACCGGTCCAAGGTCTCCACGACGCTGCTGCTGTGGAGCGTGGAAATGACGAGGTGCCCGGTCTCCGCCGCATGCAGCGCGGTGATCGCGGTTTCCGAATCGCGGATTTCTCCGAGAAAAAGCACGTCCGGACTTTGGCGCAGGGCGGCGCGCAGGCCCGTCGAAAAACTGGGTGAATCCAAGCGGATCTCACGTTGGGAAAATAGCGAACGGTCATTTTCAAACAGAAACTCGATCGGATCTTCCAGAGTCACGATGTGGCGCGCCAAACGGTGATTGATCCAATCCAAGCACGAGGCAACCGTCGTGGATTTCCCTGATCCGGTGGGCCCTGTGATGAGAATTAATCCGTAACGCCGCTGCATCCATGATTCTAGCAGCGGGCCCGGCAAACCGAGTTCCGCCAGTGGCGGGATCGTTTTGCGTATCGGCCGCAGCACTGCCGCCAGTCGGCCGAGCGTGTGATAGAGATTCACCCGCAGCCGTCCACCGTTAGGAAGTTGCCAGGAAACGTCGGCTTCAGCCATGGTGGTGTGATCCACCCCGCAGGATTTCCAGAACTCCTCGAGTCCCGCACGCGGAATCGGGCCCGGATGCAGGATCACCACATCGCCTTCGCGGCGGATGCGCGGCGGTTCGTTCTCGACGAGGAAAACATCGGTGGCTTCGTCTGCAAAGGCGTCGCGGATGAGTTGGTGAAGGGCGGAGTCCATGGATGATCAGGTGACCGATTGTGGGTTTTCCCAAACCCTAGGGATTCGATTCCGAGGTAGAAGCGAAAACGTGCAGCCCCTGCTTATTCGTCACCGAACGGAAGTTCTTCTGACAACCTGTCAGTCTCCTCCTCAATCCGCTCCCGCGCAGTGGCAAGATAGTGCGCATCCATTTCGATTCCGGTGAAGTGCTCCAGTTTTTGTCGGTTCGCCGCGATAGCGGATGTCCCGATCCCAAGAAACGGATCAATTAACCGCGTCGCCGGGCCCTTTCCGTGGAGCCGCACGCACTGCTCCACCAAGGCCACCGGAAAGGTAGCAGGATGAGGCCGGTCCTTGTCCCGGGAATTAATGGTTTCGTAGGGGATGAACCAATTGTTTCCCCGGCAACGGAGATCCGCACCGCCGGTGTGGCCCCAGCGTGCGATATTCGACTTGTGGACATAGGGCACCCCTGCCGCGCGACGGTCGAGCGTCACGTTACCGGTTTTTGTTAAATGGAATACATACTCATGGCAGTCGTTCACAAATCGCTGGGAATTGATCGGCTTGAAATGCCCAGCGCTAATCTGCTCGTTCGCGCGGGTTTCGATCGTGATCGACTTGATCCAGTGAAACGTGTTCTGTAGCACGAACATGGGCTCGTCACCCTCTGTGAGTGCGAGGATCAGTTGATGCGGCATGAGCGGATTCGCGGGAGCGGCACCCACATTCAGAAAAAATGAAGCGTCATCCGCCATCACGCGCCTGACCTCGGCTGCCCACTTCCGGCACCACGTTAGAAACTCTTCTCGCGGGGCCGTGTCTTTGAAACTCTTGTAGGCGATGCCGAGGTTGTAAGGCGGCGAGGTGACGACCAGATCGAATGAGGAGTCGGACAGCGTGGGCAGGACTTTGAGACAATCGCCGTGGAGGAGGTTCATAAGTCTTATAAGTCCCTTAGGACCCATTTCTTCATCACGCATGGTGCAGCAAAATCGAATTCGCGGCGAAGTGATCTGAGAGAATATCAGAAACGATCACCAACGGTGTACCAGGGCGAACAAGGCCTTCCTTGAGCAAAAGTTCGCTGACTTTTTGGATGGTTTCTTCGATGTTCGAGGCGAAGGACAGCTTGAAGGCGCGGACTCCGCGGGTGAGCGATAGCTTGCAACAAACGGTTTCCTTCGGAGTGAAGGCATAGAAGCCGGACGTGCGCGGGCGCAGCATGGCGACGTGGTTCGCGAGGACTCCACGGCGGGTGAGTACGACGAGGCGGGCATCCGGCAGGGAGTCTGCCAGAGTGACGGCGGCACGGGCGGTCTTCTGACGCTCGTCGCGAAGCAGCGCACTTTGGCCGAAGCCGTGTCCGCCGGAGCGTTCGATGCGGGAGGAAATTCTAACGAGAGCTTCGACGCAGCGCTCGGGATAGCGGCCCACTGAGGTTTCACCGGAGAGCATGAGGCAGTCCGCTTCTTCGTAAGCGGCGTTCATGACGTCGGTCACTTCGGCACGGGTGGGCGTGGGATTGGTGATCATCGATTCCAGCAACTGGGTCGCGACGATGACGCGAGTGCCGAGTTCGTGGCAACGCTTGACGATGCGGCGCTGAAGGATGGGGAGTTCCTCGAACTCCACCTCCGTGCCAAGATCACCGCGGGCGACCATGATGACATCGGCCTCGTTGATGATGGCATCGATGTTTCGAATGGCTTCCTGGTCCTCCACTTTGGCGACGATTTGTGCTTCACCCTCGAGCGCAACCATAGCAGCCCGGAGTTCCCTAACGTGGGCGGAATCCCGGACGAACGAACCGGCGATGTAGTCCGCCCTGCACTCGACGGCGAGGGAGAGGTCCTTGTGATCCTTTTCGGTCAGTGCGGGGAGGTTGAGGCGCACGCCTGGGAGATTGATGTGGCGTCTGGAGCCCATCGTTCCGGGGGTTTTGACAAAACAAAGGATTCGATCCGCTTCCACCACGTCGATGCGCATGAGCATCGCCCCGTTGTCCACGACGAGCGTGTTGCCGATGGTGACATCGCCCATCAGACCATCGTAGTTCACGGTGGTGGAAAGTGGCACCGTGGCGTTCGCGCCGACCTTGCGGAACTCGACGGTATCACCTTCTGCCAGAGTGTAGGGTTTTTCCAAATCTCCGGTGCGGATCGATGGTCCGGTTAGATCGAAGAGCACGGCGATGTGTGCATCCCTGAGTTCCGACTGTCTGCGGACGCGCTTGGTCATTTCCGCGGCCCATTCATGTTTGGCATGGCTCATGTTGAGGCGGAACACGTTGGTTCCTTCATCGATGAGCTTGCCGATCATTTCCTCGGACTCGGTTGCCGGGCCTAGGGTGATGATGATTTTTGTTTTGCGTGACATACTGCGATTTGAAATTTGAGATTTGAGATTTCAAATTGGCGTTAGCCTTGATCAATGGTTTTTTCGGTGGTGGCGTCGATGATGGCGAAGCGCTCGCGGTTGAGAGTCGGATCGGAGCGGAAGATGAGACGGCCGGAGTGCGAACGCTCGAGCTCGTGGAGCAGCTTGGCGTCTTCGCTCTTGAAACGGTTGAGGACGTCGCTGTTCACGATGACGATAATGTCGCCGACCGTGTCGTGATGCTTTTGAATGACGGTGTTGAGGCGGCGTTGGATTTCCACCGACATGGTCATCGGGGTTTTCACGCGTGCGCGGCCTTGGCAATAGGGGCATGGTTCATACATTGAATCCCGCAGCGATTCATTGAGGCGCTGGCGGGTCATTTCCATCAGACCGATAGGAGAGATCTGGAGGACCTGAGTCTTCGCCTTGTCTTTTTTGAGGCGGTCCTTGATGGCCTTATAGACCGTTTGTTGGTCCTTGCGGTGACGCATGTCGATGAGGTCGATCACGACCAGCCCGCCGATGTTACGCAGGCGGAGTTGACGGGCGACCTCGACGGCAGCCTCGACGTTAGTTTCCAAGATCATCTTATCGACATCTTTGGACCCACGGTTGCGGCCAGTGTTGACGTCGATGGCAATGAGAGCCTCGGTTTCATCGATGACGATATAACCGCCGCAGGGGAGCCAGACCTGGCGGGAGAACGCTTCGTCGATTTGCTTTTGAATGTGGATGCGTTCGAAGATCGGTTGGCCGCCGGCGGAGGGCATGTAGTGGACGCGGCGTTTCGCACGACGTGAGATTTTCCCAGCAATGTTGCGGATCATTTCGGTGGTTTCCGCATCATCACACATCACTTGATCGATTTCATCAGTGAGGAAATCGCGAGCGGTGCGTTCGATGAGCCCAGGTTCCTGGAAGATGCAGACGGGGGCTTGGTTATTCGCGCGGCGGGCTTCGATTTCATCCCACTGCTCCAGCAGCATGGCAAGGTCGCGGACAAAATGACGGGCGCGGGTGCCTTGGGCGATGGTGCGCATGATGATGCCCATGCCTTCCGGGACGGAAAGGTTCTGGACGATCTTGCGCAGGCGGGTGCGTTCCTTGGGATCTTCGATCTTGCGGGAAATGCCGAACTGCTCGGTGAAGGGCATGAGCACGAGGTAGCGTCCGGCAAGCGAGATGTTCGTTGTGACACGCGGTCCCTTGGTTCCGATCGGGCCCTTGGAAACCTGGATGACGATTTCAGAGCCGATTGGATAGATGTCCGGAATGTCCTTGGAGGTGATCTTCTTCTGCTGTTTTTTCCGGTTGCTACCTTCGCGCTGGATTTCTTCCAAGCCTCCGTCGAGGGCGGCAGGGATGGCATCCCAGAAGTGGAGGAAGGCGTTTTTATCGAGGCCGATATCGACAAACATCGCTTTGAGTCCGGGCTCGATGTTTTTGACGCGTCCTTTGAAAATTCCGCCGACGATGTTCTGATCGCCCTCGCGCTCGACGGTGTATTCTTCGAGCACGCC
>JBDTNJ010000363.1:0-18265 GCA_039933825.1 Luteolibacter sp. | reverse complement strand
CCACATAGACGGTTTCACCTTCCTGGACGACGGTGGTGCCGTAGTCGATATAGACCGGTTGCGGTGGCGCGGTGGCGTAAACGAACGTCGTTGCCGCCGCCCAGGTGATGGGTCTCCACCACCACCAAGGATTAACGGGATAGTGGCCGACACTGCCCCAGCCGCAATTTCCCCACCAGCGATCGTCAAAGCAGTCGTCGTAGAAATCCCCGCAGTTGTCCCAGATTTCATCCGCGCGGTCGAAACGGTAGTCCCACATGTCCTCGCGGTGATCCTGCCAGTCCTCGCGATTCTGATCGCGCCAGTCCTGACGGTCATTGCGGTTGTTGCTGATGTTGTCCCAGCGGTCCTCGCGGTTTTGCGAGAAGTCGTCGCGGCGTTGCTGGCGATTCTCGTTGCGCTGTTGCATGCTTTCGCTGCGATTGTCCACACGCTGGTTCCAATTTTCGTTCCGGTTTTGCGAGCGATCGCTCCAGTTCCCCCGATCTTGCGGGCGTTGCGCGCGGTCGCCGACTCCTCCGCGGTCGCCAATGCCACCGGCACCGCCTAGGCCACCGGCACCGCCTAGGCCACCAGCGCCGCCTATGCCGCCGACCCCACCGGGACGACCTGCACCACCAACTCCACCCGGGCCACCGGGTCGGCCTGCACCACCGACGCCGCCAGCTCCACCCGGGCCACCGGGTCGGCCTGCGCCGCCGACGCCGCCAGCTCCACCCGGACCACCGGGTCGGCCTGCATCACCGATGCCGCCAGCGCCACCCGGACCACCGGGACGGCCTGCACCGCCAGCGCCACCCGGACCTCCGGGACGACCTGCACCACCGGCACCGCCGACGCCGAGGAAATTACCAACATCCCCGCTGCTCGGACGGTTGCCCGCGCCATTGCCGGCACCGGGACGATTGCCGGCACCTGCACCACTCCCAGCACCGGGACGTGTCGATGGACGGTTGGCACCTGAGGGAAGTTGCGATGCGCTGCCTCCCAATGAGGATCCCTTGCCGCCAGACGGACGGGTGGATGGAGAACTCGGAACCCTTCCGCCGCTGGGACGGCTGGCGCCGCTCGCAGGACGTTGCGCCGCTCCGCCTGATGGACGGGAAGCATTTCCGCTGGAAGGACGGGAGCTTCCTGCCGATGGCCGGGAGCTGCTTCCCGACGAGGGCCTGGAAACCGAACTTCGCGACGGAGTCGAAGGGCGCGAGTAACTGGAACTGGAACGCGAGCTACTGCCTCCGGAAGGCCGGGAAAAACTGCCACCACCACCACTGCTTCGTGATCCACCGCCACCACCGCCGCGTGACCCACCACCACCACCACCACCGCCGCCGCCTCGACCACCGCCACCACGACCCTCCGCGACAGGGGCCATTTGGAGAACCAGGGCAGTGATCACCAAGACCACTGAAGCAAATGTAGATTTCGCGCGCATGGCCTTATTCTCCTTTCACCCGACGGATTTCAATGCGTCCGATGCCCGGTTGCGGATCGCCGTCGAGAGTGCGGTTTCCGGACTCCCAGAAAAAGGTATCGGCGGCAGTTTTGGAAATCGTGTTGTCGGCGCTGGTGCGGCTGCCGTCCGGAGCGTAGCCGGACTCACGAGAAAGCCAGCGCTCGCCCTCGTTAGTCCAGCGTCCCTCGGCATAGCCACCTTCGTCGTCGAAGGTCCACGAGCGGATGCCCTCGGCGACAGGATCCCAGCCGATGATCTGCCAGCCTTCGAGGACCGAATCATCGCCGCGTTTCACGGTGACGTTGCGGGTGATGAAACTACCGCCACGCGCCCATTGATAGTGGCTGTGAACGGTGACGCCCGCGTCCTTGTCCGCCTCGTTCCAATCGCCTATGAGCCAGGAGAGCTGCGAAAGTCGCTCACTCGGAGTGGCGTCCGGCACGGGTGTCTCGACGAGCTGGCTCATTTTCCATTTACCATCCTTTTTCAGGTAGATGGCGGTGTAGAGGGACTCTGCTTCGTCACCGGATTTGGAAGTCACAATGGTGGAGCCTTTTTCCACCACCACTTCGGAAGTTAGGACTTTGACGGAATCCGCCTTGATGGCGATTTTCGCATCCTTGTTGGAGGCGAAGGCCTCGCGCAGGCACGCCTCGATGGCGGGCCGCCCACTAAAATTCCGGCCATCATCCGAGGTGTAGTCGGCATCGTCGGTAAAATAAGCGCCAAGCGTTGCTAGGTCAGCCTTGGCGTAGGCCTGCTCGTAGGCGCGGTCGTTAGCAAGCACGGCGGCCATTTCCGGTGGGACTTCGTCGGCTTTTTTCGCGGGTTCCTCGCCAAAACCGGAACAGGCCATCACGGCGGCGGACGATATCGAAAGGACGGTGGCTTTCATGGTGGTTTAACGTTGGGATACTTCTGAATCGTCGTTAATAAAACAGCAGCGGACGAATCTGTCCATTAGACCAAGGTCCAATGCGAACCCCTCAGTGGATCCTGAGAGCTGCTGTATCTCCCTTGATTTTATCTCATTCCAGCCTTGCGGAAAGCGGGCGGGAAATCTACACAATGGGGCGGAAAGTGTTCATTTTCAAAAAATCACTGTCGCCCCCCTCACGGTATGATCCAGGAAATCACAATCACCGGACAAGAGTTCCCGCAGGTCCCCCGCAGACCTCCAACACACCTCCCGCAGCCCGTGAGGGAACCGCTGGTCTGCGTGCTGGGCGTAGAAGATTCAGTCAGCCAGATTTTCCGGTCCGCGAGGCTACCGGTGCGCGACTTCACTTCATCCGCAGATTTTATCGAAAACCAGCACCACTCCGGCCCCTGTTGCTTGGTAATCGATGTGATCACGCCGGGAATCGACGCTTTCGAGCTTCAGAGGATGCTTGCAAACCGCCCGGAACAGATTGTTTTCCTCACAGCCCACGGCGACGTGCCGACGTGTGCCCGCGCAATGAAGGCAGGTGCGGTCGATTTCCTCACAAAACCGGCGAATCCGGCAATTCTGCTGGAAGCGGCGACCCGCGCCCTCGCACGCTCGCGCGCCATCCTCACCGACCAAGCCACCCGCACTGCAGCCAAAGCGAAATTCGCTAGACTCACCCCGCGCGAATTCTCAGTGATGGAGCGGGTCATCGCCGGGATGCTCAACAAACAGATCGCTGCGGATTTCGGCAGCGCCGAGAAAACCATCAAGGTCCACCGCGGCCGGGTGATGCGGAAAACCGGCGTCGTCTCAGTGGCGGATCTCGTCCGGCTGGCCATCAGCGCCGGCATCCCCGACATGGTTGGGAACCACGAGGCTTCCTGACCGTTGCTCGGCGGCTTTTCGCAAAGCACGGGAATTTCCCCGTCGTCAGAAAAACCAATTCACCCCTGCCTTGGCGATGCAGTTGGTTGCTGGATCATCAAGAGGTATCTCACATGAGGCGAACAGACCTATATTACTTTCCTTGCCCACAATCCAACCGATGCTCGGTTCGAGAGTGTTGAACAGTTTGGCGTTGTCCACCATGTTGACGACGGCCTTGTAATCAAGGTTGAGGGAAACGTGTTCGGGCAATTTCACAGTGGCGGTTAGGTGCGCCTCCCATTCGCTCTTGTTGCCGGTAGTCTCGCCCTTATCCGCCGACCATCCAAATTGCAACGACGAGGCCAGCACGAAGTTGCTACTAATGGGATACGCGGCTCCGGCGCCGATTGCCATTTGAGTGCGTTGGTTGGCAATCGCCTGCACGTCGTCTGCCGCAGTGTCGAACTCGGTTTCACCAAACCAGCCAGTGCGCCAGCCGCCGGGATCATCCATGATCAGTTGACCGAAGCGGAGTTTAAAATCGCCGACTCCCGATTCATTGTTTCCAACATTCGGGTTGTTTTCCAGCACCGGCAGCTCGAAAGACACACCGAAATCCCGGTCATGCCCGTTGAAACCAAACCCGTAGACCCCGGCGAAAATGAATTTATTCCGGCTGCCTCCGCCCTCCAGATCCGTGTATTCGTCACTTACCCTTACCCGGCTTTTGATAATAATCGGGCTGCGGGCAAGCACCAGATCGTCATCCGTGACCTCCGACTCGTCCTCTGCCGAAACCGAAGCGGTCAAAAACGCGGCGAGCATCCCGGCGGATGCAAGAGCTAACAGGAAAGTTGTGGCGGGATTCATCAGTAGCAGGGATTTGGATTTCAAGAATAGCAGACTGGTGGAATCAGCTCGGAATTCCGGGACATCCGGGCAATTTTTCACATTTCCCCGAGCTTAGCCACGGCACCCACCATGCCAAGCTTCATCACAACGCAGATATGTGGGACCAAGGTCCGACAGGTGCGGGCTCATTTTCTTTCGCCCCTCCTCCGGGATGATATTCTGGCAGATTGCTCCATGGACAGGAAAGCGGCAAGTCTGTTCACAGGCCTAAGCCCCCCAACCCGCCGCTGAATAACAGTTATAGTGGGTCGCGAGGGTAGTTGAAAATCACTTGCCCTTGTACCACACGCCACGGAGCCAAGCATGTTGGCGGAGGCGGGTTTCCAGATCGTCACTCATCGGCGCTTCGTCGGAAACGGCGCAGTTCGCGGCGGCCTGGGCGGGGGTGCGCATGCCTGCGATCACGGTGGAAACGGCGGGGTGTTTCAGGACGAATTTCAGGGCGGCGGTGGCGAGGTCCTTTTCCTGGCCATGGATTTCCTGCCGGATTTTCTCCACCCGATCGCAGACGCGTCCAAGGCGGTCGCCAGCGAAATAACCGGCGCGGAACTCGCCTTCCGCAAATTTCGTGTCAGGCGTGAATTTCCCGGTTAGAGCACCTTCGTCGAAGGCGACGCGGACGATGACGGCCACGCCGTTTTCCTGCGCCACTGGCAGGAACTCGGCGGCGGGTTCCTGTTCGAAAATGTTATAGATGACCTGCACCGCATCCAGCCAGCCGTCCTTCATGAGCTGCACCAGCGAGTTCTGGTCCTGCTCAGGGGTGCTGATTCCGATGGCACGGATTTTTCCCTCCTGCTTGAGCGTGCGCAGGGTCTCCAACGCCTGCGGGTCGCGGGTCCAGGCGCGGGTCCAGGTGTGGAGCTGGAGGACATCGAGGCAGTCGATGTCTAGGTTGCGCAGGCTGGTCTCGATCTGTTGCCGGAGATAGGCGGCGGGGAAGCGTTCCCTGACATCGCAATACGCGGTCGGCGGCCAGCTTCCGGGCATCACGGGCGGGGTTTTCGTGGCGACATAGATGCGCTCGCCGCCGCGCTCCTTGAGGACCTTGCCGATGAGCCGCTCGCTGTGCCCGTCGCCGTAACCGAGGGCGGTGTCGATGAAATTGCAGCCACTATCAAGAGCCGCATGAAGGGCGGCGAGGGAATCGGTGTCGCTCTGCGGTCCCCAGCCGAGCGCGCCGATGGCCCACGCGCCGAAGCCGATTTCAGAGACATTCCAGCCTGTTTTTCCAAAGAGACGGTAGCGCATGGATGAATGCTCGCGGCTGGGAAGGCCGAGGGCGAGGAGGAATTCCGGTCACGCGTGAGATGAATTCAGCGATCAAGTTTCAGGCGACCCATTTCACGCCGCACATTTCGCCGGTGAGGAGGAACCGTGAAAGAAAGCCCATGACAGAAGGCCTGAGCCGTCGTTATGCGTAAAACGACAAGCACTGGCAGGCTTCTTAACCAACGACGGCGAGGCGCTCACCTTCATGCGACTCGATTCCCTCAAGGACTAACTGGGTGGCTCAAAGCTCGACCGCTTCGTCTGCGCGCTGCCGCCATTCAATTGGAAAACGCTTTTGGCAAGCGGTCCAATCTCAAGGAGTGGGGGAAATCTTTACCTGATCGAAGGTGACGGTTGCTGAGTCCTCCGGCTTTCCAGTGGAGAGAACCAAGCCGACGTAAACCGTGGCCTCCATTTGGGTGGGCACAGAGGCGGTGATACTCCAGTTCACTCCATCGGAGCAATGATAGACGTTCACCCGGTTGCCACGGCGTTCCAGCTTCACCCACCAAGGAGTGCTGCTGATGCTTTGGGACTGAGAGCCTTTTTTCCCTCGGATAGGGAAGGTGGTCTGACATTTCAAACCAGTGGTGAAAGTGAGGGCCACGCGTTCCGGCGCTTTGGCCTCCAAGTTTTCACGGATCATGACGCCCGCCTTGGTGGCGGTGGGAGAAGCCGGAAGTCCGGTGATGCGGGCAATTACCACTCCATCGCCCTTCATTTGCCGGTAAGCGAAAACAAAGCTGTCCGTATCTCCCGTCCAGATGTCTTTTCCCGCTCCTTGCAGCGTCCAGGTCCCATCTTTATAAACCACGCTCCCTGGCGCTCCGGAATGCCCGATGTTCTTCACGGTCAATGCGGTGACCGGCGCGGGTTCGGGAAGCGCTGGAGGACGTGTCAGGACGGTTGTTTTCAGTTTGGAAGGCTCATCGTTTTTAAAGAGGAAGGTGTTTTCATCGACCTTCAATCGATCCAAGTATTGCCCGATGAACGGAGCCTTGCCGCCCGTCCGGGTAACATAGGCATTTTGAAGGATACCGAGTGGCAGATTCGCCCATTGATAGATGCCCTTGTCATTTCCTGGCACGAAATAATACCCATAAGTGCAGCCATACGGCAGGAAGGTGCGGGCATTGCCGAGATTGTAATCGCTGAAGTATTCACCCACCGCGAGGAGCCGGTTATCCAGTTCGCTGTAGAGATCGATGCCTTGTTTGTAGAAGGTCTCCGCCGTTAGGGCGAGGCCACGGATTTGGATCAAAGCGTGCGGCTGATGGCGGCCCATGTCTCCGAGTTGTCCATTAGGCAGGCTGTTCTGTGGAGTGGCCGCGCCGTCGATGTACCATGAGTAAATGATCTGGGCGAGACGCTCCTGATCGTCACAGAAAACCGCGATGGCGGTGGCCACCTGCAATTGCATGGCACCTTGGTTCGCCCCGGCGAGCACGCCTTTCTGACCGATTTCGAGGAGCGGCCAGAAGACTTCTTTGAAATAGTTTTCAACCCTAGCAGTCGTGGTCGGCGGCCAGCCCGGATAGGTGTGGCGCAAAATTTCAGCACCCATGACCATGAAAAAACCGAACTCCCCCACACCGATCCGGGCGGTGCCGCCTGACCACTTCTTATGAGTTTCCGCCCAAGCGTTGAGGATGGCGATCCCCTTTTCCGCATACACGCGGTCGCCGGTCATATGCCACTGGATCGCTTGGTAAAAAACTGCCATGCAGTCTTCTTCAAACTGGCCGCGGTTGAGATTCGGCTCACGCCCGACCACCTCGAAAGGACCCTTCATCTTATAATCCTTCGCGGCCTGCCGCTTGGCGGCCAAGGCAGCGTACCCATCACTCCAGGGAGGGGTGGTCATTTTCGCTTTCATGCGGGTCAAATCCGCTAGTTCAACCACCACGCCCGGATGGTTGAATTTAGGGATGGTTTTGACTTGGGCCCGAGCCGGCAAGGCGACGGCAAGGAGGCTGAGAAAACAAAGGATTGATTTCATGGAGGAAAGAAGAATGCGCTTGAGGAGTTCAGCACTGATTTGCGCGAGGCGGTATCCCGCAAACTGATATTAGAAAAGCGGCAGGGGATAGCCGGTATCGAGGCGATGCCGGGACGAAAAGTGAAGAACAAAGCGGCGCTCGCCCTCGAGGCTCTCTCGGGAGACAAGCCGTGAGCCGGGAGGATTCAGGGTTTAGGTTAACGAAAAAATTCACGATCCAGATAAAAGGGGGATCCGCGCCAGATACGATAAGATATGCGTAGTCGTCCACGTAACCCGCCGTTTTACTTCCAACCATGGGATCCACTCTGATTTTCGTTGGAAAGAGTCTTCGAGGTGACGATGCGAACTCACGCGTCTCAGAGCTCCCAATTGTATGTTTTGGAGCAGGTTCTTTCTTAAAGTTTATCAGTTCCGATCCTCATACGGCGAATCCTAACAAATTCGCCTTTTTGAATTCAGGAGTCGTTCATAATCAGCAATTTAAATCCCTATGAAAGCCCTTTTGAAACTACGCCCGATCCCGACCCTTAGCCGATGGATTCGCCACCTGCGAGGAAACCTGATGTGGATCGCAAGCGGGGGGGCTTCAGTGGCTCTGATCCTGATTTCATGCGGTACTTCCGGTCACACTATGATGGCTCCGCCAAGCATCGCCGGGGCTGAATTCATCGGCTCGGAAGCCTGCTCGGAGTGCCACGAAAAGGTTACCCGCGACTTCCGCACGGCTGACCACGCCAAACTCCAAGCCAAAGGTAAGAACGCGGTAAACATGGGCTGCGAATCCTGCCACGGTCCGGGCAGCAAACACAAGGAGTCCGGCGGTGAAGCCGGCACCATCGTCAATCCTAGGAAATCTCCCGAAACCTGCTTCCAGTGCCACTTGGACAAAAAAGCCGAGTTCAGCATGCCCTACAGCCACCCCGTCCTCTCCGGGAAAATGTCCTGCTCGGATTGCCACAATCCCCACAAAGGAAACGCCATCAAAGGCGGCGGCACCCAACTCCAAGGCAAGAACGAAACCTGCGCCGAGTGCCACAAGGCACAAGTGGGACCATTCGTCTTTGCCCACGACGCCGTGAAGGAAGGTTGCTCATCATGCCACAGCCCGCACGGCTCGGTGAACCAGAAGATGCTCACGGAACGCAACGCCACACTTTGCCTCAAGTGCCACTTTGATAGCCATAGCGGACTCGGTAAAAACGCCGGAGGAGACGTGATCTCAGGTCAAATGGGCCCCTCCGGTAGTCACGGTCCAGTCGGTGCGACGGGCGGCAGTGCTACCGGTCGTTTCAACCAGGGCACCTGCTGGAGTGCTGGCTGCCATGAAGGCGTTCACGGATCCAATACCAACGTCGAACTGCGCTTCTAATCCCCAAACCCTACTGAATTATGAAACCGTTCCGATTTTCAAAAGTGTTTGGGCAAACTAGGACCCTGCGCGCATTCGGTGCCGCACTCGCGACCCCAGCGCTGTTATTCACCATGGCGACCGCCCAGGCAGGCACCCCCGCTCCGGATGTCCCAAGCGAGGAGGCCCCGGCATCCAACTGGATTGGATTCACCATCGGTGGCGCTTTCGTCAGTGGCGATGACGCCGCCATGATGCGCCGCACTCAAACTAACGGCGATTTCTACGGAGGTATCGATTCGGCGCAGTTTTCCCATGAACTCAATGACTCGACCACCCTCACACTCGACGGACACGCGTTGCCTGGACTCGATGACTATGAGTTCAACATGAAACTCGAAAAAAAAGATATCGGTTACGTCAAAGCAGGATTCAAGCAATTCCGCACCTGGTATGATGCATCCGGTGGATATCTGGAAGGTGCCAATATGAAGTTGAGCGGCGTCGACAAGCAGTTCGACGACGAACAATCCATCGACCGGGGTGAGATCTATTTCGAAACTGGCCTGCGCATGGAGAATGTGCCGGAAATCACGTTCTCCTACCGGCACCTCTATCGGGATGGTCAGAAGGATTCCACCAGCTGGGGAGACAGCAAGCCCAATACCGCGTGGGGTGGCGTCACCGGCAGCAACCCAGCCTTCAAATTCATGCCGGCACTGTGGGATATCGATGAACGAACCGATATTTTCGAACTCGATGTCGAGCACACTCTGGGCAATACCGATCTGGGTCTTGGTCTGGTTTACGAGAGCTACCACTTGGATAATTCCCGTTATACTCCGCGTTGGGGAAGCACACCGCCCACCGCTCCCATTGCAGGTCTCAATCAAATTACCCAGACGGAAAAACCGATGCGAACATGTTCTCAGGCAATGTCCATAGCGTAACCCGTTTCAGTGACAAGGCATGGTTGTCCTTCGCCGCGTCCTATAGCAGCATGGATACCGACATCGGCGGCGGCACACGCACATGGGGCGCTTACTGGCCTACACTCCCGAACGGCTCTCCAATCGCAGCCCAGAAACGTGATTATGCCTATGACCAAATGAGCGGCGGCAGCAGCGTCGGTCAGTTTATCTCCAACCTCAACTTCATGTGGGTGCCGATGCAGGATCTCACCGTCACGCCGTCCCTACGCTATGAGAACGAGAATATCGACTCCGTCAGTCGCTTCCATGCATTCAACTCCAATCAGGGTTGGTTGGGTGATGAGTCGCTCGCTGCGAACTCGGACTTGAATTCATGGACTGAAGCCCTCGATATCCGCTACACAGGAGTCCAGGATTTCGTATTCTACACCAAGGGCCAATGGGGACAGGAATACGAAAATATTCTCCGTAAAGATCGCTACATGCCGGATGGCACGGGCATTCCTGATACCAATACGGACGGCGAGTTCCTGCGATCCGATGTGAATATTGACGAGCAGGAATACACGATTGGCACCAACTGGTATGCCCTCAGGAACCTGAGCTTCGCCGTGCAGGCTTTCCACAGCGAGCGCGAGCAATCGCTCGACCACTACGAAGGCAACGAGCAGGTGACGCCAGCCAACTATCCGAATCCCGGCGGAGCCAACAACTTCCGCCCGATCATGGTGGAGCACAATACTCAGGTCGATGACTTCAACATCCGCATGACGTGGCGTCCGATGAACAACGTATCTTTGGTGACTCGTTACGATTATCGCCATACAGAGTTCGAGAACAGGGGCATTAATTGGTCCAAGAACACCACCCCGTCATCAAACATCGATCCGGCGGTCTTCTATTCCCTGATTGAAAGTGGTGACGTCACCTCACACATCCTGAGCGAGAGCGCCACTTGGAATATTTTGCCAAACCTCTACATGCAGGGATCCTTCAGTTATATCAGTTCGGAAACCGATACTCCGGAGAGAACTACCGGTGCTGCAGACAACGACTACCTGGCCGGCACGCTCTCGGTGGGTTACGCGCTTGATAAGCTAACCGACATCACTGCCAGTTACTCGTTCTACACCACGAGCAACTACACTAACAGCAAGAGCTACAATGGTTATTATACCATGGGGTATGGACTCAACACTCAGGAAAGTGCGATCAACCTGACCCTCACTCGCATACTGACTCCGAACATGATCTGGAACCTGCATTACGGTTTCATCTCCAGCAACACCACTTCCACCGACCAATCCGGCGGCAACAACGATTTTGACGCCCACATGGTGTCAACGGGCTTGCAATTCCGCTTCTGATCTGCGAGATTATAAATGCATTCGTCTAAAGTTTAAAAACACTACAATTATGAAACTGCAACTCACACTCTGTTCAGCAGCCCTGCTGCTAGCCTCACCAATCGCATTCGGCGACGCTGCTGAACTCTACGCCAAGAACTGCACTTCCTGCCACGGCAAGGACGGCACGGGGAACACGAAAATGGGCAAGAAGGCCGGTGCCCGTGACTATACGGACGCCAAGGTCCAGTCATCCTTCAGCGATGCCGAAGGACTCAAGGCGATCAAGGAAGGCGTGAAGAAGGATGGAAAGGACAAGATGAAGGCTTTCTCGGACAAGGTGTCCGATGCCGACGCAAAAGAACTGCTCGCCTACATCCGCGCATTCAAGAAATAGGTATTCCACCCGACCCGGTGCCGGTGATCCGCTGCCGGAACGGATTTCGCTGCGGAGTCTCGGTGACGAGGCTCCGCTTTTTCAATCAACGCATTCAACAAATCAGGAAAATCATGAATGAGGAACCATCTGCCACCGCGCCATCCACCCGCCTCAGCCGTCTGCGAAACTGGCTCAGTTTGTCCGGCATGGTGCTTTCCGTTGCGGCGTTTTTCGCCTTCGTCCTGCTATTCGCGGTGGACTTGATGGCCACCCACGCGAACCCCTACATGGGAATCCTTGCGTATGTGGTCGCTCCGATGTTCCTGCTCACAGGCCTAGCGCTGGTGTTGCTCGGATACATCATGGAATCCCGGAGGATCCGCAAAGGGCTTCCCCAAAAGGAATCCGCATTCGAACTGAATATCAACCTGTCCCGCAAACGGGACCGACGGCTGATGGTCGCCTTCGTTGGCGGTAGTCTCGGGTTCCTTTTTCTAACTGCATTCGGCAGCTATGAGACCTATCACCTGATGGAAACGAATTCCTTTTGCGGCGAGACCTGCCACACGCCGATGGAGCCGGAATACAAGGCCTACCAGCATTCCGCCCACGCCCAGGTGGACTGCGTCGCCTGTCATATCGGACCCGGGACCACCGCCTATATCCGGACCAAGCTCAACGGCGTCAAGCAGATGTATCATCAGATCCTCGGAGATTTCGACCGACCGATCGAGATCCTCAACCCGAACCTGCGCCTGGCTCAGGAGACCTGCCAGACCTGCCACTGGTCGCAGAAACATTTCGGCGATGTGCATAAAACCTACCGCCATTTCCTCGCCGATGAGACGAACACGCCCTTCACGGTGCAGATGATCCTCAAGGTGGGGGGCAGTGATCCCGTGCACGGTCCGGTTGAAGGCATTCACTCGCACATGAACGTATCTAATAAAATCGAGTTTATCTCGCTCGATGAAAAACGTCTGAAGATTCCCTGGGTGCGCGTGACCGACGCGAATGGCAAAGTCACGGAATACCGCACGGAGGAGTTCAAGGATGACATATCAAAGCTCACGATCCGAACGATGGACTGCATGGACTGCCATAACCGCCCCGCGCACAATTTTTCGTCTCCTAACGATGCCGTGGATCAGGCCATGTCGATGGGTCGCATCGATCCTTCCATTCCGTGGGCGAAGGCCAAGGTCGTCAAGGCCCTAGCAGCATCCTATGCCACCCGCGAGGAGGCCCGGCAGAAGATCGAGAGCACGCTGCGCGCGGATTTTCCGGATGACAAACGCGCGGACGCCTTGATTGCTGAGACCAAGGCCATCTTCGCGCAGAACTTCTTCCCCGAGATGAAGGCCGATTGGCGGGCCCACCCTAATTTCATCGGCCACAAGGACTCCAATGGCTGCTTCCGCTGCCACGATGGCAAGCACATGGCCACGGATGGCAAGACCTCGATCAAGGGCAGCGATTGCAAGGCCTGCCACGTGATCGTGGCGCAGGGAGCCGGCGAGGAACTTGAAAAAGTCAACCGCAAGGGGTTCGATTTCTTCCATGTGGATGCGGAATACTCCGAACCCAGCTGCGCCGAGTGCCACAACGGTCAACTGCAGGAAGAAGAGGTGAAGAGTGGGGAAAAGGAAAAAAAGGCTGAGGAATAGTTATCATATGCGGGGATACCTTGGGGTTACCCATTGACGCTCATGTCCTGAGCGTGAAACATCGACACAGACGATTGATATTTTATTTTAATGAAACCGCTACACTTCTATCTGGGACTCCTGGTTTTGTCAGTTAACGCCTGCAAGCAGGACAAGGAAATCAAAGTTTACCGCGTGGTCAGGGAAGACCCGGCAACTTCACAACAAGCGCCATCCGCAGATCCCCAGGCGGGCATGATGCCGGGTGGCGTCATGCCCGGCGCGGCCGGCGATCCGCATGCGGGCCTTTCCGCCGATCAATTGGCGGCAACGGGTGCCAGCAACGGACCGAACATTATGGACTCCCCGCCTGCCCAGTGGAAAAAACAGGCTCCGAGCTCGATGCGGCAGCTCAGTTATCTGATCGAAGGCGAAGGTGGAGCCAGCACGGACATTTCCCTCGTGATCTTGCGTGGCGCAGCCGGAGGCAATCTCGGCAACGTCAACCGCTGGCGAGGCCAGCTCGGGCAGCCCGCCATTGACGACGCCGCCCTCAAACAATCCTCACAAACGCTCATCACCCCGGTGGGGGAAGCCTTGGTCGTCGAAATCGAAGGCCTGGCTGCCGGAGCAGATGCCCAAAAAGACGGCCGCCTGATAGGCGTCATTGCCGACAAGAGCGGCGACGCATGGTTCTACAAAATGCGTGGCAACTCCGCCATCACCGCTGCGGAAAAAGCCAACTTCATGCAATGGGTGCAAACTGTGAAACCTGCTGCCGATGGCACCACCACCGCTCATGCAGTTCCGCCCGCTGCCACCCCGCCTCTAGCAGCCGCCGGTAGCGGCGATGGCAGTCTCACTTGGCAGATTCCTGCCGAGTGGACAATCGCACCGGCCACCAGCTCCATGCGCTACGCCACCTTCAACGTCATCGCGGCTGATGGATCAAAGGGCGAGATGTCAGTCACTCATTTTCCCGGTGATGTCGGCGGCGACCTTGAAAACGTCAACCGCTGGCGGCAGCAAGTGGCTTTGGCTCCGGTCGATCCGGCGGGCCTTTCCTCACTGGTTTCTAAACTCACCGCCGGTCCGAAAACGCTCTCGCTCATCGATGTTACCGGCCCTCAAAAACGATTGGTTGCGGGCTGGACCCGCCACGGCAAAGATACTTGGTTTTTCAAATTCACCGGACCTGACGCGCTTGTTGCTGCTGAAAAGGCAAAGTTCACTGCGTTTCTTGAATCCGTCCGTTTCACCAAGCCAGAATGATGACTGCCTTGAATCGATTGATAAGTGGCGTTTCCTCGCTGCGTCTCACGCTGTTCTGCCTCGCGGCGGCGCTGGTGCTGGTCTTCGCCGGGACGCTGGCGCAGGTGCGCTTCGGGCTGTATCTGGTGCAGGAACAATATTTTCAGAGCTGGATCATCTGGTGGTCCGCGACTCCGGATGGTATTAAAATTCCAGTGTTTCCCGGAGGCCACCTGATCGGCTCGGCCTTGTTGATCAATCTGATCACTGCCCATGTCCGCCGCTTCAGCTGGACCTGGCGCAAGTTCGGCATCCAGCTCACTCACCTCGGCCTCATCATCATGCTGGTTGGCGGTCTAGCCACCGATTTGTTCTCTGTTTCCAGTTACATGCGCCTCAAGGAGGGCGAAACGAAAAACTACTCGGAAGACAGCATGCGCACGGAACTCTCAGTGATAGACCTAACTGATCCGCAAGTGGACCAGGTGACTGCGGTGCCTGGCGAACTGCTAGCCGACGGAGGCACCATCACCCACGAGTCACTGCCATTCCGAATCATTGTCCGAGGCTTCTATCACAACTCGAAACTGAAGATGATCGGCGAGGAAAGCGGCTCATCGGTCGCCGCCGCCACCATGGGGACAGGCCAGCGGGTTTCTGTCACATCCGCGCCCCGCGCCACCAAGATGAACGAGCGCGACGTGATGAGCGCAGTCTTGGAAATCGTCCCAGCCAAAGGCGGCGACTCACTCGGAACCTGGCTCGTTTCCGATGCGATGGCCGCATCCCAAAACTTTGATCTCGATGGCCGCCACTGGAGCCTCCAGCTCAGGGCCGCCCGTTACTATAAACCCTACAGTTTAAAACTTCAGGACTTTAGTCACGACCTCTATGCGGGCACCCAGATCCCCAAGAACTTTTCCAGCAAGGTCACCCTATCTGATCTGGAAAAACATGATTCACGCCAGGTTCTGATCTACATGAACCATCCGCTGCGGTATCTTGGTGATACCTATTACCAATCAGGATTCGAACCCGATGACAGCGGCACCGTGCTTCAAGTGGTCCGCAATCCCGGTTATCAGGCACCCTACATCGCCTGCGTAATCGTAGGTCTCGGACTAATCTATCAATTCACCTTCCATCTCACCGGCTTCGCCCGCCGCACGAAAGCCACACCCGCGCCATGAACCGCTTCATTCCCTATCTTGTTGTGTTCTTCGCCGCAGTCTGGATCGGCTCCTCATGGATCGCTCCCGAGCCCAAGCCCGGCGACTTCGATCTCAACTCTTTTAGCCGTATTCCGGTGCTCGTCGGAGGTCGCATCAAGCCGCTCGATACGGTTGCCCGGAATTCCTTGCTCATCCTGCGCGGCAAACAAACGCTGCGCCTCGCCGACGGCGGAACAATGAGCGCCTCACGCTGGCTCGCCGATGTCTTGTTCAATGCCACCGTGGCCGATGATTATCCGGTCTTTGCCATCGCCAATCAGGAGGTGCTAGGCATGTTCGGCTGGCCGCAGGCGGACAAGCGTTATTGCACCTTTGCGGAACTCCAACCCCAACTCTCGAAAATCGAAGAAGAAGGCAAACTCGCCGCAGATATGGAAGGCGGACAGCGCACGCCTTTCCAAGTCGCCATCTACAACCTGCGCAACGGGCTGGTCCTCTATCAGCAACTCAAGAGCAGCATCCAACCCGAAGATGCCAAAAATTTCGCCAGGGAAATCGACACCTATGCAGCAACCGTCGCAGCCGGTGCTTCTGCTCTCAAACAAAAATCGGCCCCACTTGCCAAGGAGCAACTCGATCTGCTCAAGACCTCGGTTTCGCGCTATCAGAACCAATCCGAATTTTCACACATGCTCGCCGTAGTGCCTCCAGCAGGAGGTCAGGTGGGAGACTGGCTCAGCACCGGTGGTGCCTTGCTCCGTCTCGACTCGCCACAATCGATTCCCGCCTCGCTTGCCGCTTTCGCCGATATGGGCGATGCTTTCCGCGCCAACGATCCAGCCGCTTTTGCCCGGGTGACGAAGCAATACGCCGGCTGGCTTGAAATCGAGCATGCGGAATTGACCGGGCGCAACGCTTACGAATTCCGCTTCAATTTGATGGAGCCGTTCTATCACAGCATGGTCTTGTATGTAGGAGCCTTCCTGCTCGCCTGCGGTTCGTGGCTCGTTTGCCCTCGGGGCATGCGTAAAGCCGCCTTTCTGCTGCTGGTGCTGGCGCTCACCGTACACTCTATCGGCATGTTTTCGCGCATGTATATCCAAGGGCGCCCGCCGGTCACCAATCTTTATTCTTCCGCCATTTTCGTCGGTTGGGGGGCGGTCCTGCTCGGCTTGGGATTGGAGCGGATCTTCCGCGACGGCATCGGTGCTGCCTGCGCCGGCATGGTGGGGTTCATCACTTTGATCATCGCCCACCATCTCGGTTCCAACGGCGACACGCTTGAGATGATGCAGGCGGTGCTGGATAGTAATATCTGGCTGGCCACCCATGTGGTGGTCATCACCGCCGGTTATTCCGCAATGTTTCTCGCAGGCATGCTGGCAGTGGCTTACGTCGTTCTGGGTGTGTTCACCCGCTTGCTGACGCGCGGGACGGCACAAACCCTGAACCGCATGGTTTACGGCGTGGTGTGTTTCGCCACCTTGTTCAGTTTCGTTGGCACCGTGCTTGGCGGTATTTGGGCGGACCAATCGTGGGGCCGCTTCTGGGGCTGGGACCCGAAGGAAAACGGAGCGCTGCTCATCGTGCTGTGGTGCGCGTTGATCCTTCATGCCCGCTGGGGTGGTTTCATCCGCCAGCGCGGATTGATGGCCATGGCCATTTTCGGCAATGCAGTCACCTCCTTCTCATGGTTCGGGGTGAACATGCTGGGCGTGGGGCTCCATTCCTATGGGTTCATGGACAAGGCGTTCCCCTGGTTAGTTGGTTTCGTCATTTTCCAAGCATTGTTGATTGTGCTCACCCGTCTTCCGGCGAAGCACTGGCGGAGCTTCCAGGATGCCAAGACACGTGACATTAAAGCCGCGGGTTTTGAGGTGGAAACGGTGCCCTGACCTAACACTGATACAGTGGGTGTCAGGGAGATTTGTATGAGGCATGAACCGAGGGCATGTGTTATAAATTAGGCAGGGCGCATGCCTTGGAAAATCGTGTCACCTATGAAACAAACCCAGCAGTTCGTCAGTCTGGCCCGAAGTGGTCATTTCACCATTATCGGGCTTTGCCGGGACTTCGGGATCAGCACCGTCCTCACCGCTTGCCGGTGGGATGTCGCCATAACGATTTTCAAGCGCCACCTGCTTCGGCAATTCCAAGATCTCCGTTTCCATTGATCGAACCGGGCGATCACTCTCCCGCCTTCGCATTCATTTCCCACTTGTCCTCCGGGGTCAGAACTGCCTTCGCACCGCTGCCGTTCAACCAGGCCTTGGCAGCGGGATCTCCTTTCAATTCAGCATCCCAGAAGGCGGTGGTGAGTGCCAGGATGGCACGGTGATAGCGCGGATCCTTGATGGACTGCCCTTTCATATCGCGCTCGCTGAAAGTCATGTGGGAGCCATTATCAAAAACTACCTGCCAGGCGGCCGCGTTTTTCAAGTTGGGGAAAACCTTCAGGCGGTCGGCGGCCTTGCTGTTACCGATGGGGCTGTCATCCAGCGTGCCGGTCATGAGCAAACAGGGAATTTCAATCGAGGCGAACGCCTTCTCCGGATCTCCCAAGGCGGGAGCGCCGGGGCTCATCATGACGGCGGCATCGATGCGTGGTTCCAGAAATGAAACCCGGCCGCGGGCGAAGGATTCACCCGCGACGGCTTGCGTGGTCTGTGCACCGAAAGAATGGCCGGACATCCCGACATGTGCGAGGTCGAGACGCCCGCTGTCTGGGCCCGCAGGAGCAGAAAGGCGTCC
>JBDTNJ010000362.1:0-1980 GCA_039933825.1 Luteolibacter sp. | reverse complement strand
ACATCAGCTTGCCCATGATGTGGAAATGTTCTGGACCGGTGACGTGCTTGAGGTGGCCTTGGCTCTTCAGCCAGGTGCAGACGATGACGATTACGGCCATTGAGTTCAGCGCGGTTCCGGCAAAGAGATAGACACCCCACATGGTGGAGAACCAAGTGTAGTCTTGGCCCATCAGGAAATCAAAACCGGTGAAAGTGATCGTCAGCGCGAAGATGATGAGCGTGTAAGTCGAGTGAAAGCGCGCTTGAAGCAAACGCTTGGTCCCAGGATTCGGATCGGTGTCCTGGGCAGTGGATAGTTTGCGCAGACCGACGATGACGGCGCTGAAAACAATTCCATAAAATGCCACACGAAAATACCAGAACGGGGTGCTCATGAACCAATACTTGTTGTAGAGCAGGTGGTTCGTGTGATGGAGGTGCTCCTTCACATTTCCCGTCGCCTCACGATGGATGTTCATCCATTCGTAGAGATATTGCTGCACCTGAGGGAAAAGCAATGGAATCACAAACAGGAACATCCATGGAAACGTCGAGCCTAGGTTTTCAAACGTGCGGCGCACCGAGGTTCCCCAACCGGAGTTGGAAACGTTGTGCAGCAGCGTCCAGAAAACACCGCCAATCGAGAGCGTTAGAAAAAAGTAAAAGGCAAACACCCACGAATAGGCGAATGAACCGCGGATGGTTTCGGGCGCGAAGAAGAGACAATACAAACTGGCGACGGTGCCGATGACGGCGACGCCAAGGGCGATGCTTTTCACTTTCGCTACCTTGGAGGTGTCGAGGTGATCGCCGTTGATCGCGATGTCTGCTGAGGTGACGTGGTGGTGAGCCATTTCTTTAAAAGTTCAGGAAAAAGTTATTTGGCTGCGGTTGGAATCTCCTTGGCGGCTTGAAGCGTGCGAACGTAGGCAATGATCGCCCAGCGATCTCTCACCGGAATGTTGTAGCTATATCCGCTCATCATGCCCTTGCCATTGGTGATCGTTTCAAAAATCCGTCCGTCCGGATACGAAGCTGACTTGAAGTTATCGAGGTGGAAATTGGCGATGCCGGGAACGCCATATTGACTTGTCATTCCCAAGCCGTTGCCGGACTTGCCATGGCAAACCGCGCAATAGATTCCAAAACGCTCCTGGCCACGCTTGATCAACGCGGACGCATTATCCGCCGTTAGCGCCAGTTCCTCGGGCATTCCGGTGCCGAAATAATCGCCGACGTGACCGGTGTAGTAATAACCGGTTTGACCGCCGAATTCGTATTCAGGGATGCCACCGATCGACTTTGCACCAGCTTCGTTAAAACCACGCGGCTGCGTTTGAGCTACAGGGAGACGTGAACCGTGACCATCCGCGAAAAACGGATCAGGCTTCTGCGCACGGATTTTGTCCTGCTCATCCATGTCCGGAAAGATCCGGATCGGTGGCTTGGAAAACTTCTGGCCGCGGATTCCGAAGATTCCGAAAGCGAGCAACGCGATCAGCGCGTAAACAAGGAAAAAGTATCGCATCTAAAGTTTAGAATTTAAGATTTAAAATTTAAGATTTTCTCCCTCAGTCCTCTTCTTCGACCAGTTCGATGTTGGCTCCACCGATATCAGAAAGCATGTCGCGGGTGCCGTTGGGGCTGAATTTCGGGTCACGTGCTTCGATGGCGAGGAAGAACCCGTCATCAGTCGCGCGGTGGAACTGACGGCTTGCGAAAAGCGGGTGGTTCAGGCGTGGAAGCTGGATGAGCGCAAGTAAACCAAACAAGGTGGTGAAGCCCGAGAAAAGAATCGTTAGCTCGAACATGATCGGGAAAAACGCCGGCACCGTGAAGATGTTAGCGGGTTTTGCCTGCACGATCGTCGGATAGATCACGACCTGCGTAGTGTAAGCCAAAAAGAATGCGATCGCGGTGCCGCTGAGGCCGCCGAAGAAAACAAACCATGGCAGGATCGAGCGTTTCATGCCCATCGCCCCGTCGAGTCCGTGGATAG
>JBDTNJ010000361.1:0-11354 GCA_039933825.1 Luteolibacter sp. | reverse complement strand
GGCCGCGCGCTGCTCCACGATCCGCAGGTGCTGATCATGGACGAGCCCGCCGCCGGCCTCGATCCGAAGGCACGGGTGGAATTAAAACACCTCATCCGCGTGCTGGCAAAGGACGGCAAAACCATTTTTATCTCTTCCCACATTCTATCTGAGCTCGGTGAGATGTGCGATTCGCTGCTTTTCATCAACAACGGCCGCATCGTCCACCACGGCGATGCCGAAACACTGCGCCGTGGGTCCGACATCATGGGCGGCGTGCTCTACGACGTGCAGGTGGATGGCAAACCGGAGTCTGTTTCCGACTGGTGCACCCTCCAGCCAAACGTGGAATTTCTCGAAGCCCGCAAAACCGGCGGGCGCATCCGCATCGATACCCAGGACCCGATGAAAGCCGCCGACGTGCTGGCCCGCATGGTCAAAGACGGCCTGCGTATCACCGAGTTCCACCGCGAGCAGCGCAATCTGGAAGATGCGTTCATCGATATCCTCGGCCGCCTGGATGCAGGTCAGCCCGCCGTCTCACCACCTCCCATACCGGGAGAGAATTTGATAGTGGATGGTTGATAGTTGATGGAAAGATAAAGACCGCGCATTCATTCATCCTGTTCACTCTGCCCACTTCCTCCCAACCATCAACTCTCTATCATGACCCTCTCGCACTTAACGGATTTCCCAGATCGCATTTCACCAATGCTCGTCAAGGAACTACGGCAGGGATTGCGGGCAAAGACCTTCATTGCCGTTTTCCTCAGCTTGCAGGTTTTCCTCGGGATCATGCTCCTATCAGCCAGTGCCACTTCCGCCTCGGATCGAGCGGGCTCGGTTGTCTCCGGGATGATTTTCACGTTTTTCTCAATCGCCGTGCTCGTCGTCCAGCCCATCCGTGGAGTCGCCGCTTTATCTTCAGAAATCAAAGGCAACACGATCGACATGATGGTGCTCACCCGCCTCAGCGCCTGGCGCATCGTCTTTGGAAAATGGGTGGCTCTCGTCAGTCAATCCGCCCTGATCCTCTCAACGATCATTCCCTATCTTATCCTCCGCTATTTCTTCGGCGGCATGAATCTGGTCGGTGAAATTGTCCTTCTAGCATTGATATTTCTTACGTCCATGGCCCTCACCGCCGTCACCGTCGGCCTATCAGGAAGTTCGTCCGCCGTCATCCGCGCCATCATCCCGCTATTCGGGACACCATTGCTTTTTATTGGATTGATTTCATTTATGTTTGATCGGAGCGGTCGGCAGCTCATTGAAACCTGCTCGCTCGACTCACAGGAATCCCTGATCTCCGTATGCATCTACGTGCTGGTCATCACCTATCTAGGAGGATCGGCCTTATCACTCGGAGCATCCCTGATCGCACCGGCTGCGGAAAATCACTCATCACTCCGGCGGATCGTCGCACTTACAGGGATGCTTGGCATGCTCGCTGCGATGTATTTCTCCACCATCGAAAAAGGACTTTCGCTCATGCTGATCAGCCTGATCGCAACCCCGGCAATCCTGATCGCACTGACAGAGTCTGCTCTATTGGTTCCCACGGTATGCAGACCTTTTGTGAAACGTGGGGCTTTGGGAAAGGCAGTTGGTCATTTTCTCTACCCAGGCTTGGCTTCGGGAATTGTCTTTACCATCCTTATTGCAGCCGTTGGCATCATCGCTTGTTTGATAGATCCTGACATATCCGCCTCCGATGAACTCTACGCCGCGATCCTTGGCTACTTGGGCGCATTGCTTTTTCCTGCCGTCATCCAAGCGTTCTTTTTCCGTGGCGATGGCCAGCGGGTAGCCAACTACCTGCTTTTGATGATCGGATCGGGCATCATGACAGGCATCCTTTCCGCACTGACCGAAGCGATGTCGAACCGTGATTTCCTCTGGCTCTTCGTGTGGAATCCGACTGTTCTGATGGCCATGGTCGGGATGGGCCGTTTTGATCGCAACGCCCTTCTGATAGCCTCAATTGCGATCAACCTTATTTTCGTAACCATTCTGCTGATCAAAGCGCTCTCGTTCCTGAAGGGAAATCGCGAGATTATCCGTCAGTCAGAAGAAGAGTTGGACGCATCGTCGGTACAATCAAAACCCTAATGGATCTCGAAACCCTCAAGTCCTGTCATGGTCGCGCTCTCTCGGTTGCAGGGCGCTTGCGCCTGCCACTGCGCTCACGCGTGTGGAGAGGTCAGGCTGGTGAATTCACCGGTGGCGGGACTGGCTCATCATTGGATTTCCAAGACCACCGGGCCTATTCGCCGGGCGATGATCCACGGCACATCAATTGGCAGGCATACGCGCGAACAGGAAGTTATACCATGAAGCTCTTCCGCGAGGAGGTGCGGCCGGTGGTGGATCTGATTCTCGACGCTTCGGAATCGATGTTTTTCGATCCTGCAAAGGCCGCGAGGACTGCTGAAATCTTCTATCTCATCTCGGAAAGCTGCAACATCGCCGGCGCATCACTCTCCCTGCATACGGTGCGGGGCGATGCCAGCACGACACTCGATCCCGCCACTCTTCGCACGCACCGTTGGCTGGAAATTGCCCGCGCCCTTCCCACCCCGGACGCTGCTAACACGCCTGATCTAACTCGACTCCCGCTGCGGGCGAATTCCATCCGCGTGTTTATATCAGATTTGCTTTTCCCCGGGGATCCGGAGCCGATTCTCCGCCATCTGGGGCAACGTCACGGTAGCATCGTCATGTTCTCACCGTTTCTCGATTCCGAGGCATTTCCCGCGTGGTCGGGAAACCACGAGTTCATCGATCCCGAGCGGAACTCCCGACATGCGCATCGGATCGAACCCGCGACACTGCGACGCTATCTCGAAGCCTACACAAACCATTTCTCCATTTGGAAACAACATACCCGTCGGCATCAGGCCGCCTTCGCCCGTATCCCTGCTGACCAGGATCTCGCCACCGCCTTGTTTCGCGAGGCCGTGCCAGCGGGAGCGTTGGAACCGACTCGATAATTCAGCATCTTCCACACACTAAGTGTTTACCATCGCAAATCCATACGGACTCCTCGCACTGCTAGGCATTCCCGCCGTGCTGGCGATTCATTTTCTCCAACGGAAGGCGGTCGAACTGCCGGTTTCCACCCTATTTCTTTTGGAGCGCACCCACCGCGATGCCGCGAGCGGGAGGCGGCTGGACCGGATCATTTCGTCAGTGCCGCTGTGGATGCAATTGCTTGCCGTGCTATTGCTCGCATGGTTCCTATCAGAGCCGCGCATCCAGAAGTCAGGAAGTGTGCAACGTATCGCAGTGGTGCTGGATTCATCTGCATCGATGGGCGTTTTCAAACGGGAAGCGGTCATGCGTCTCGTGGAGGAACTTCCTTCGCTGCAAGGTTCCGCCTCCACCGTGGAGCTGACTGTCATGGAATCAGCTCCCGGACGGCCCAGGCTTTTTGCGGGATCGTCCGTCGAAGAACTGAAAGCGGTGCTGGAAAAATGGCAGCCTCTGGACGGCCTCACCGATCCATCTCAAGCGCTTCGACTTGCCCGGTCTTTGGTTTCCCGCGAGGGCACAGTAATCTACCTAACCGACACCCCGTCTCACGCATTGCCTTTTGATGCTAAACTCATCGCCGTGGGAGAATCCGTGGAAAATGTCGGGTTCACGGGAGTGACGTTTACCACCGAAGAAGGGACCATGGTCTGGCGAGCAATGGTTAGAAACTACGGCAAGTCGGATGTCGATCGCAACTGGTCGGTGATTACGTCCAACGGCAGCACCCAGCCCCGCCCGATCCACCTTGCCGCGGGATCGCTTGTCACCTTGCAGTCCGCTTTTCCGAAAGATGCGAAAAACGTCCGCATCGCTTTAACAAATGACCGGTTTCCGCTCGATGACACACTCCCCATCGTTGCCCCCGCACCAAAATCCCTCGCACTTTTCACGGCCACCTCCCCTGCCTTCGCCGACCTTACGGAAAAACTCCTCCGCTCGCTGGACGCCACGGTGCCCACCAATGATGCTGCCACCGCCGACCTATCAATTTCATCCTATGACCCGCTCGACCCCGTCCTACCGGCTGGCAATTCCATTATTTTTGTGGAGGACAGCACCCGCACCGGAGCCTATCTCAAAGGTGGAATCGTGGCGGCGGCGAACCCGCTGATGAACGGCCTCAATTGGCAGTCCTTACTCGTCCGGGAAACCATCATGCTCGACCGGGCACCAACCGACACCGTTCTTCTCTGGCAGGATAAGCGTCCGTTGATTTTCCTCCGCGAACATGAGGGAAAACGCCAGCTGTGTTTCAATTTCGACCTGCGCCTATCCAATGCGGGTTCACAGCCCGCGTTCATCGTGCTTCTTCACCGTTTCGCAGAAACCATCCGGGCTGCCAAAGTTTCCCCCGCATCCGAGAATCTGGAAACCGGTCAACCGATCAAGGTCGCGTCCGCGCCTAGCGACCCTATCAAAACCACCTTCACCGACCTTGCAGGGAAGCCCGTTCCATTCAATTCCCCATCAAACAACGCGCCACTGGTTCCCGGCTTCCTCACTGTTCAACAGAACGAAACTCGCGTGCTCGACGCAGCCGTTTTCTTTGCGGACACCCGCGAGGCCGATTTCAGCGCCTGCGGGAAATCCGATACACGGGTGGCGGCTAACAATTCAACGATTGAACGCCACACCAAACCCGATCCACTGTGGCGCGTCTGGATTCTCCTGCTGCTCGCGGCCCTGCTCGTTTCTTGGAAATTCACCTCTGCCAGGGAAGTTCGCATATGACCTATGGGACTTATACGACCTATCAACCATGAACTTCTCCACTCCAGAATATTTCCTGCTCATTCCTGCCCTGGCTCTCGTGGGGTGGGTCTGGCGCGGTCTGGGGCTGCAATCGCCGCTGCGGGTGGTGATTGTCATTCTGGCAATCATCGCATTGACCGAGCCTAGTATCCAGCATCAGCAGAACTCGCTCGATCTCTATGTTCTATTAGATCGCTCCGAGTCCACGGAGGACCTGATCGACAAAGGCCTGCCTGAATGGAAGAGGCTGCTAGAATCATCAAAACCCAGCCGACACGATACCATTCATTACATCAACTACGCCAGCGAGGTCGTGGAGTTGGGTGCGGATGGATCATCGTTCACGGGTGCCCGCAGACTAACACGCACGGGGCTTGCGCTGCAATCGATCGCCGCACAATCAGATGAGAAGCGGCCATCACGGGTGCTACTGTTCACGGACGGATTTTCCACTGAGCCGTTGCAGGAAGCCGCCTCGCAGATGCAAGCGAGAGGGATTCCACTGGATTACCGGCTGATTCGTGAGGAAAAGGACGGTGACTACCGGCTTTCACGCATCGCGTTTCCTGAGCGCGTGCAGATCGGTGAACCTTTTCTTATATCCCTAACGGTGCGTGGCTCGTCCAATGCGACGTTTCCTCTCATCCTGAGAAGAAACGGCCAGACACTCACGGAAACAACCGTAACGCTGGTCAATGGCCTCGCGACCGTCGAGTTCACCGACCGCATTCCCCGCGCGGGCGGTTTCGAGTATCAGGCGGAGATCCGTCCGGAAAATGATGCGCATCCGGGAAACAACCAAGCCACGCGCTGGATCGAAATCACAGGCGGACCACGGCTCATCTTGGCGACCCACTATCAGAATGACCCGGTTGCCAAAGCATTGGAATCGCTCGATTTCACGGTGGAAACTGTGACTGACCTTTCCCAGCTGAAACCCGGCCTGCTGGCAGGTGCTCGCGCGGTGATCCTCAACAACGTGCCAGCTCACGAGATTCCTAACGATTTTATGAAGTCGCTGGATTTCTTCGTCCGCGAACAAGGAGGCGGCCTGCTAATGGCGGGCGGTGAGCATTCGTTCGGTTCGGGCGGCTATTTCCAATCACCCATTGATGCGCTGCTGCCGGTGTCGATGGAATTGAAGTCCGAACATCGTAAACTCGCGGTGGCTCTGGCCATCGTGATCGACCGTTCCGGCTCCATGAGCGTCGGGGTGGGTGGCGGAAAAACCAAAATCGACTTAGCAGATTCCGGCGCGGCAAATGCCATTGATCTGCTAGGACCCATGGATCAAATCGCTGTCTTCGCCGTGGACAGTGAAGCGACGAAAACCATTCCACTCACCCGCATCGGGAATGATAAGGCGAAGCTGTGTTCCCGCGCCCTGAAAATCACATCGGCCGGAGGCGGGATCTATATTTATAACGGACTCAAAGCAGCGTGGGATGAGTTGAAAAAATCCCAGGCAGGGACCCGCCACGTCATTTTGTTTTCGGATGCGCAGGATTCCGAAGAGCCGGGCGATTACAAGAACCTGATCAAGACGATGACTGCGGAGGGGGCGACGGTTTCGGTGATCGGGCTGGGCACCGACAAAGACGTGGATTCCGCGCTGTTGGATGACATCGCCAAGCTGGGGAATGGGCGCATTTTCTTCTCTAACGAACCGATGGACATTCCGAAGATCTTCGCTCAGGAGACAGTCACGATCGCTCGCTCTGCCTTCATCAAGGATCCGGTCGGCGCGCAGGCAACCGGACGCTGGTCTGAAATTTCACCGAAGCCGACGGATTGGTTCAAACAGGTGGATGGTTATAACCTGTCGTATGCCCGTGAGGACGCGACAGTTTCGCTGGTTTCCACAGACGAGTACCTCGCTCCGTTAGTCGCCCATTCCCGGCGCGGTCTCGGGCGCAGTGCCGCAGTATCATTTCCGCTAGGTGGGGGGTTTTCCGAATCGCTCAGAACCTGGCCGGGTTATGGGGATTTCCTGCAAACCATGGGACGTTTCCTGATGGGGCAAGACACGCCTCCGGGCATCGCGCTGCGCCATCGTCTCGACGGCACGCGACTCACGTTGGATCTCCTTTATGACACCGGCACATGGGCGCAAAAATTATCCGCTGCCCCGCCGAAGGTCCGCCTTCAAAGCGACTCGGGCAGCCCGGCGCTGGATCTCGCTTGGCGCAGGATCGCCCCCGGACACTTTTCGCTCACCCGTGATCTTGATGAAGGCAGCATCGTACGTGGGGCGGTACAAGTGGGTGAAAACGCCCTGCCGTTTGGGCCTATCAGCGTGGGCTCATCGGCAGAATGGGCATTCGAGCCCGACCGCCTCACCGAGCTCCGCATGGTGTCCACTCAAACCAAGGGCCGCGAGCTGTTGGATCTTTCTAAAGCGTGGCTGCGCCCTCCATTCATCGCAGAAACCTCATTGCGCCTGCCGCTTGGAATCGCGCTGGTGCTGCTCGTTCTTGCGGATGCCTTGCTGACGAGGACCGGGTGGAAATTGCCCAAGTTTGCACTTTCTAACCGACTTCCCAAGCCATCTCGGGTAAAGCCGACCAAGCCCATGCGCGTGATCGAGGAGCCAGCGTTCACACCGCCGCCGCATGAAGTCGATGCACCACCGCTGACTCCGCCTGATGAGTCCGCCAGGCGGTCGCGTTTTCAACGAGCGAAAGACAAGAAATAGCATTCTTCAAACCGCCCGATCGACTGGGATGGAGAGTGGAAGTCTTCCACATCTACAAAATGCTTTGGAAACCTAAGATTTCACAAAACACAGCATCTTGTATCCAATTCACAAATTAAACACCACATACAGCGTGTTCAGTGCTTGATGAGTTGCTTCGGTCCGGCACGAAGCGTATCCTCCGGCTGCCTCGGTTCCCTCTCGGGCTTAACCCTCAACCAACATCCTGTCTGCATGTATCTCAAAACTCTCGAAATCCACGGCTTCAAGTCATTTGCCGATAAAACCTTGTTCGAATTTGCCAAAGGCGTGACCGGCATTGTCGGCCCGAACGGCTGCGGCAAGTCCAACGTGGTCGATGCGATCCGCTGGGTGCTCGGCGAGACCTCCGCCAAAGCCCTGCGGGGCGGAGAAATGGCGGACGTCATTTTCAACGGCACCGAAAAGCGCAAACCCCTCGGCATGGCGGAAGTCACGCTCACGATGGCGGATTGCGAAGGGCCGCTCAAAGTGGATTTCAACGAAGTCGCTCTCACCCGCCGGGTTTTCCGCGACGGCCGCTCGGAGTATCGGATCAACGGCACGCTCTGCCGTCTCAAAGACATCCACGACCTGCTGATGGACACCGGCATCGGCCGCACCGCTTACTCGATCATGGCGCAGGGCCAGATTGACCAAATCCTCTCCTCAAAACCTGAAGAACGCCGCGCGGTGTTTGAAGAAGCCGCTGGCATCACGAAGTTCAAAAAGGAAAAAAAGGAAGCCCTCCGGAAACTCGATTTCACCGAGGCGAATCTCCTCCGCGTGTCCGACGTGCTCGCTGAACAGGAGCGCCGGATGAACTCCCTCAAACGCCAAGTTGCCAAAGCTAGGCGCTATCAGGCACTGGCTGCGGACACCCGCGTGCTCGATACGCACCTAGGGCACAAGAAATTCGTCGAACTCACCGCCGAGCGCGACGAACTCACAGTCTCTATCCGTGGTCTCGAAGTCCGCGACACCGAGCTGGGAATGCAGCTTCCCGCGAAGGAAGAAGCCGTAGCAGAAGCCCGCAATGCCGCGCGGATTTTCGAAGGAGAGCTGGCCGAACTCCGCCAACGCCTCAACGAGCACCGCAACTCTCTCAACTCGGCAGCCGGTCGCATGGCCTTCAACGAGGAGCGCAAGGCCGAGCTCGAATCCCGCATCCGCCAAAACCACGAGGAAATCGTCGCCACCCGGGAGAAACTCGCCCAGCAGGAGTTCGATTTCATCGCAGCTAACGAATCGCTCGACCAATTGAGCCGCATCATTTCCGAGAAGGAAATCCAACTCGCCGACCAGGAAACCCGCACCAAGGGCACTCGCGAAGAACGCGAGCGCATCGAAACCGCCCTCCGCGAAACCCGTGGCGAAGCAAACCGCACGCAAACGATCATCGCCTCGATGCAGGCTAAAATCGAAAGTGCCGTGGCCCAACTCGAAGGCAACCGCGAGCGGGCCCGCCAACTCGCCGATGAGCAACAACGCCTCAGCCTCGAACTTGAAGAATTCCGTGCCGAACAAGCCCGCATTGCCGGCGAAGTGGAAGCAACCGGGTCCATGTTAGGAGAACTCGAAGAAGCCTTCCAAGGTGCCGAGCGGGCCTATCAGCACACCCGCGGCGATCTCGATGCAGCCCGTTCCGCAGCCGTTGAATCCAACAAAGTCCTCGCCCAGCGCTCCGCCCGATATGACGCCGTCCGCCAATTGGTCGAGAGTGGCGAAGGCTTCGAAAAGGGCACCCAAAGCGTTCTCCAAGGCCTCGGCCAACCCGATACTTTCAAGCCCGGCATCCACGGCGTGCTCGCTTCGTTCATCGAAGCGGACAATACCTGCGCGCGCGCCGTGGAAGCCGTGCTCGGCACCCACCTCCAAGCCGTCCTCGTCCAGGACCAAGCCGCCGCCGAGGCGATCATCACGCGCCTTACCGAGAAACAGTTAGGTGTTGCCGCCGTGCTGCCCGAGTCGTTCATCCCTCATTCCGCCGGCACCCAGATGGAAGCCCTTCCCGAAGGTGCGACGGCATGGGCGCTCGACCGCGTGAAGTCGGATAAACGCATTTCCGCCGTCATCGAGCGATTGCTTGAAAAAGTCCTCATCGTCCCGAATCTCGCCACGGCCCTGCGCCTTCGCCCTGCCCATCCATTCATCACCTTCGTCACTCTCGCAGGTGTGATCCTCAGTGGGGAAGGCATGCTGCGTGGCGGCACCGGCGCGGAAGGCACCACCTCCGTACTTGAACTTCAAAACGAAGTCCGTTCCCTTGCGACTGAAGTGGAAAGCTTAGGTCTAGCAGACGAAGCTGCTCGCCAACGCGTGATCGACTTGGAATCCCGCCTCGAACAACTCCGCGAGGAAGTCGAAGTTTCCCGCGAGCGCCTCCAACGTCAGAAAGTCGATCTATCTACCCTCCAAGGCCAGCTCAGTCTTGCCACCCGCGAGGTCGAGAACTTCGACACCAAGCTTGAAAACGTCAAATGGGAGAGCAGCGCACTTGATAACCGCGACCGCGCCGCCGCCGAAGGCCGCGAGCACATGGAAGGCGAACTCGCCTCCGCCCGCGAGCGACTCGAAGCCCTCGAAGACGAAAGCCGCCGCCTTCAATCCGAGTCTGAAGCCGTCGTCCGCCGCGAGCAGGATATCACCGAAGCCCTCAACGAACTGCGCACCGAGCTCGCCGTTGAGCGACGTGCCAAACAATCCGCCGAGGAGCAGCAGAAACCGATGGAAGCCCGCCTTTCGGAACTCCGTGAAATCGCGATCCGGCGTGAAACCGAAATTTCCTCATTCGATCAACGCATCGAGGCAACCCATGCGGAGAACGCCCGTCTATCCGAAGAGTGTGAGACCCACCGTTGCGAAGTCGAAGACCTTCAAGTGGAAATCAATACCCGCGCGGAAGGCCGCACTGCTCTGATAGAACAAATCGAGCATGCAGAGACTCTGCTCGCCGCCGTCCGCCGCGACCACTCGAAGGTGAACGAGCAAAAGGGCCGTGAGGAAATCAATGCCACCAAACTCGAACTGCGTTTGGAGAGCCTCACCACCACGATCCAGGAGCGCCATCAGGTCGATCTATCCAAATTCGAGCCGGACGCCCACGCCCTCCTTGCCTCCATCGCCTCGCAAAAGGCCCTCCGGGGCGGCGGCGGTCGCCAATCGTTTGTGAGCGGCGATGATTCCGACGAGAATTCCGATGAGGAAATGCTCACCGTCGTCGTCGATGGCACTAGCGATGATGCCATAGAGATTCCCGGTGAAATGACCGGCGAGCCGGACTGGGAATTCGTGGAATCCATCGTCGCCGATATCAAGCGCCGCCTCGATGCGATGGGCCCGGTGAATCTCGATGCCATCGAAGAATACGACGAACTTGAAGAACGCTATACCTTCCTGAAGAGCCAGCACGACGACCTCGTCAACTCCAAGGCCGAGCTGCTTGAAGTGATCGAACGCATCAACACCGAGACCCAGCGGCTCTTCTCCGAAACCTTCGCCCAAGTCCGAATCAACTTCCGCGAGATGTTCAAGGAGCTCTTCGGAGAGAAAGGCGAAGCGGATCTCACGCTGCTAGACGAAAGCGACCCGCTCGAATCCGGCATCGAAGTCATTGCCAAACCACCGGGTAAAAAGCTCCAGTCCATCACCCTTCTATCTGGTGGTGAGCGGTCGATGACCGCCGTGGCCCTGCTGTTCTCGATCTACATGATCAAGCCCAGCCCCTTCTGCGTGCTCGATGAGCTTGATGCCCCACTGGACGAATCCAACATCAACCGCTTCGTCAAAGTGTTGGACCGTTTCATTGATAACAGCCAGTTCATCATCGTCACCCACTCCAAGCGCACCATGGCCCGCGCCGATGTGATGTATG
>JBDTNJ010000360.1:0-7512 GCA_039933825.1 Luteolibacter sp. | reverse complement strand
TCTTCAACTACTTTGACACCCGACCAGGCCGCGCGAACCAGAACCTTGTCTTCTGGTTCGCCCGTGAGACCCGACGTCCCGATCTCGCTAGCGCCGAGTGGGCACGCGTGCGCAAGTCGGCCGAGACCGGTGACAAATCCTACGGGCGTGGGTTGGTCTTCGCCCTTCTTTGGTCGCCAACAACCGAAACCACCGACCAACCCACAACCGGGCCTCTCCTCTGGCAAGGAGGTGGCCATCAACCTGTCGCGGTATTCCGCACTGCTTGGAACGACCCTGCCGCTACTTGGCTCGCGATCAAAGGCGGCACGGCCAACTACTCGCATGGCCACATGGACGCCGGCACCTTTGTAATCGAAGCCAACGGCGTACGCTGGGCCATCGACCCCGAAATCGAAGACTACCTCGATGCCCGTAACCGCACTGGCCTGACCCACGCTCAGTTTTTTAGCTACGCTCAGGACAGTGCGCGCTGGGCTCACTTCCGCCTCGGGCCCGATGGCCACAATATTCTCCGCTTCAATCACGCCCGTCAAAACGTAGATGGGCAGGCGACGATCGGGCCAATGCGTAAATCTTCAGAGGGTGCTTCGGTCGAGATCAATCTCGATACCACTTACGCCGGCCAGGCGGCAAGTGTTCGCCGAGTCGCCAGCCTTCGTTCGGACGGCACGGTGATGATCGACGACACCTGGACAGACCTCGCCGATCACCCCAGCGAAGTCACGTGGCAATGGCTCACCGCCGCGCAAGCAAGCCTCGAACCAGGCGGCGTATGCCTCAAACAGGACGGACAGACGCTCCACCTGCGAGTCATCGGAGCAGAACCAAACAGAATCGAGCTGCAAGACGTCGCTCCTCTGCTAGACGCCAAGTTTGACGCGCCGCTTCCCGGCTACACACGGATCGTTATTCGCGTCACCAGCCCGACTGGCGCACGGGGCAGTCTTCGGGTCATCGCCGGATCTGCGCTTCCGCCCACAGAGACGCCCCCAAGCAGGTAAGGAAAATCACCCAACCCAGAGGTTCACGGATAACTAGGGAGCGGAACAGGGTGCGAACTTTGCACTGTGTATTCGATGGGGGAGGGGGAGAGGTATTCAAACTTCAGTATTAGATTATTAATTGTTGCGTGAGACTCTTCACTATCAATCCATCGTAACAGGATTTCAGATACACAGCTACTTCTTCCACGATCTATCATAAACGACTCTTTCGAAACGCGCTGGGTGAGGTCTTTAAGTGCGTTTGAAAAGCCACACACAGATGCCGCGCATCGGAAAAACCTGCTTGTTGTGCCACGGTTTTTATAGCCATTTCGCTTTCGGCCAGAAGCTGCTGGGCTTTGTCGAGGCGCGCCTCATTAACGACCTTGAGAACGGATCGGTTGAGACAAAGGCGAAACCGCCGCTCCAACCCGCGCCGGGACAACCCGCTGGCGGCTGCAATCGCATTTACGTCTGTCCCCGTGGCGAAATTTTCAGCAATAAAATCGAGCGCTGCTAACACCTTCTCGTCCTCGACCGCGTAGCGATCACTCGACTCGCGCGCATGAAGTTTAAAAGCACGCAGGCACCGATCGAGAGCCGGTCGACGCCCGTGACGCAACCACGCATCCAGAGCGACAGCGGCCTCATAGCCAACCCGCTCAAACCCGACGTCTGCAGATGCTAACGCCACTTTACCTCCGTGAGTGCGAAAGGAATCATTGTCCACACCCATCACCGCAAAATCATCGGGTACGACACAGCTGATTTCCGAACTATTATGGATCACTAACAAAGCGACTTCATCGCTGAAACCCATGATTGCACAGGGCTTCGGCAAAGTCCTGAGCCATTGCTTATGGCGCTCTGACTCCTGATCGGAATTGAACGTGAGCTGCTGATTCGCTGAGAGCGCGAAGGTAAACTCAGCCAACGAAAAACCCGCCCGCTCAATCTCTTCGCGAAAACCTGCACCACGCAAAGCCGACGCATGATGCCATGCGAACCCGCAATAAGCAAAATGCCGGTAGCCGCGGCGCAAGAAATATCCCGCCACGGCACGACCGAGCGCCTGATCATCAGAGGCGACACGAGGACAGGCCGATGTCGCCAGAAAGTTACTCACGTTGATGAGAGGCAAACCACGTTGGGCAGCGAGCCGGGAGTCCTCCGGCTGGCTGCATTGCATGATCGCTCCGTCGATCGGTAGATCGAAATCGGGGGCCCGCCACTTGTCGCTGTCCCAGCGGCGGATCACCACACCCCGTTGCTCGCGCGCCCACCGGCTCACTCCGCTGAAAAGGCGATGGCCAGGCACCCCATTCAGATCGAGAAACATCCCAATGGTAAAACGGCCAGAGGTTTTCCGAACGACATTCATTAGCTCAAATTCCGAAGCATCTGTCGCAAAATGTAAAACACAGAACGTTGAGTTTCAATAAATCTCATCGGCAATGAACCCGCAGCGTCCAGTTGCCTGGCCAACGACCGCCAGCACACGCTCCTTTCAGCTCAAAAAGCCAGTCTCATTGGGAAAACTACCGGCGCCAGATGGCCTCCGCGTGCGGTCACGTGGCGATCGATCTAGGAACTCGAAAGTTGCTAAAACCTTCGCCGTGGATCGATTGCATCGCAATCTCAAACTTTGAGGATTCCGCGTGCCAGCAGGTTGTTCAGGCGGCGGGCGATGTCGCCCAGCCCATCCGCCGTGACTTGCGTGTAGCTCCGACCATCGCGGGTATCGATGCCGTGGCCGGGATCCAATCGCCTCACCAGTTCCAGCGCCGGATCTGTGTGGTCGAACACTTCTACAAACACATGCTTCAACTCGCCGGTCATTGCGGCAGCAGTTAGCAGTGCACCGATCCAGCCATCGTCCGTAGAAAGACAGCCGCGCGTCGTTTTGGCCGACGCATGGAAAACTCCGAGCTCTCCCGCAGCGGCGATCTGTTGGATCAACTCCTGATTTTCAGCGATGCTCAGACCGGAATCACCACAGTGGGCGGCATCCACGAGCAGTTTGAAAAACTTTTCTCCGAGTGATTGGTTAGCCGCTTTGACGAATGACCAGCCGCGATCGACATTCGTGAATGTCTTGAACTCACCGGGCCGGAGGAACTCGATGTGCCAGTTTTCAATACAGGACCCCGCCACTCCGGCTTCTTCGTAAACCCGCATGTGGACCTTCACATTTTGGGCGATGGCAGCATCGAACGCGGCTCCTTCACGAGCTTCGTCGGCGCTCATCCATTCTTCGATCGATGTCGATGACACGTGGCGGATGCCGTGGGTGATCGCGGCCTTGAGGCTGCTGACCAGCTGGGTGACCACGGCATTTTCGTCTGTCGGATTCATCGGATTCGCACCACCGACCATGATGATGAAATGCACTTCCAAATCCAGCGCCTTCAGCCCATTGATGATTTCAGCCACTTCAACCGGGTCCGCCGTGGAAAAGAACGGAAGTTGCACGATGTTCATCGTCACCGGGGAAATTGCCCCCAGCTTTTTCATTTCCGCGAGCACCCGCAATTCGCCGTTTTCATCGCGAGGAAACCTGCCGTCCTCATCCGGCACAATGCCCCCGACGAATTTGAAATGCGTCGTAACGACGCCGAGCTGGACCTTGGGTTTGAGGATGATTTTCGCAGGCATGCACGAAGTAAAATGCCGGATTTCCGGCTAGGGAAGTTTGAAAACGGAATAAAATTTGTTTTCAGGACTCTAGCATACAGATTTGTTACAATCCCAACTCACCGCCATGATCACCATCCGTCCAATTTCCCTGTTGATTTTCTCACTGGCCCTTGCTTCCTGTTCCGCCGAGGATAAGAAGAAAGCAGTCATGGAAGTCCGCACTGAAGCCCCCGCCGAGCCCACAGGTAAAGTCGTCAAGACTGATGCCGAGTGGAAAAAACAGCTCACTCCCGAGCAATACGCCATACTCCGGCAATCCAATACGGAAAGGCCGAATGGTGAGGTTTACAAAGAGTTCAAGCATCAGGGAAAGGGCTCCTATCACTGTGCGGGATGCAATGCCCTGCTGTTCACTTCCGAGCAGAAATTCGATTCCGGCTGCGGCTGGCCATCCTTCTTTGACCCGGCCAAAGCGGAAAACGTGACGATCAAAAAAGATATCACCCTCGGCATGGTTCGCGTCGAAGTGCTCTGCGCCAAATGCGGCGGCCACCTCGGTCATGTGTTTGAAGGAGAGGGCTTCAGCACCCCGACTGACAAGCGATTTTGCATCAACGGCGGCGGACTGGTTTTTGTTCCAGCGAAGGAAGCGGCGCCCGCGAAGTGATCACTTCACGGTAAATCCAATCTGCTGGCCGGGAACGAGGCGTGCGGATTGGATGGAGACCGCACCGTTGTTATCAGCGGCATCTATCGAAAATATTCGTTGCGCGCCCGGAGGGAGTCCCTTCAATGAATCCTTCGCACGGACGCCCGCAATCGCTGGATAGGCATCATCCTACAAAGGAAAATTGGCGTGTTAGTTGAGCATCTTTGAACGGAGCGTTTTGAGATGGCTTGGAATGGTTGAAACGGGGTGCCTTTTCATCCACTGAGCAGAAGGTAGGTTTCGTCTGGCAGGCCAGGAAGCCACTTTCCTCCCAGCCAGCAACGCAAGACGCCGGTCAATAGCAGCGACCAACGCTGCTCTGCGGTCCATCGCTCCGTAATGGAACGTATGGGATGCAACTCGTTGCTGGTCCGCGTGACAGCCTGGGCGATGAGGCCGCCCTTTTCGTGCAGGACGCTGACTTTGACCGTCTTTTGGACAATGAACACCGTTTAACCCAAACGGGTTTCTTGGTCAATGTCTGTTATTTGGGACTGACCCCGCCGCATTTTCATCCGCGTATTGTTTGCGGGTAAGCATGCCGGTAGTAGGATGACAGTTTGTCTGGGAAGCTGTTGTGAAGCTAACGTGTTAATTAGTGTACTCTGACCCCATTCAGTGAAGCTAACGTGTTAATTAGTGTACTCTGACCCCATTCACTTAAAGAGTGATATTAGTTGATTCTGACAAATATTTATCACCATCAAAATAATATTCTATATACCGCCAGTCTCCATCCGACAATTTAATGTCATAACGATAAATTGTGACTCGACCCTCAAACCAACCACCAGGACCATATCTGAAAACCCTCGTTGTTTCGTGACGAATGACTGAAGGTTCGCCAAGAGCCATTTTTACCTGTTTAGGTGTTAGCTCATGACTCTTCGCAATGGAAGACCATCGCTCTATCCACATCTCTTTCTGGGAAGCGCATCCCAGCAATAAGGAATACGCCAAAAACACAAAAGACAACTTCAAGGAGTGCAACATTCTGATGGTTTTTTGCTATATGGTGCCTTTGAACGAACTTCAAAAAACATCGATGGATCGATTTTTTCAGGATCAAAATTTGCTCCGTGCGGACTGTTTTGAGCCAGCATCAAATGCACACCGTTGACAATTCCCATATAAATTCCGGTGTGCCCATTCGCACCTGCATACCCCCCGGATTCGGTCCATCCACGCGCAATCATAGTGCCTTTCGCTACTGATCCGCTGGCAACAGAAGGACCAACTCGCCAGCTTCTAAGCGATCCAGGTGCAGCATCCCTCCATCGCCCGTCAGAACCTGGTGCTCCTGTCATAGCCTGGGCACCAGTAGCACATTGGCCCGTGTAGTTAGGATTCGGATGATTTACCCGACGACCATCCATTTGCCTAAGAACGTCATCAGTAGTCCAAGGAGGGGTGTCTGGATTAACTCTCGACCAATGATCTGGGTTCAACCTAAAATTATACCAACCATCTCCTGTCGGATAGGCATCTCTCCCATCGGGATCAAAGAAGTTTAGCGGGTTCCCACCGACATACCCATACAAATTCACCCCACCCTCTTCTTCAATTGGATCTCTACTTGGCCACCGGCCGATTTGAGGGTCATAGTATCGGTAACCGTAGTAGTAGAGACCGGTTTCCGAATCCAAAGGCTTCGTGCTGAATCGATAATTAAACAATCCCGCTGTATCCGTGTTAACTACTGTGTTTCCGAATGGATCGTATTCAAAGTGGGCTGCGATGGTGCCGGTGCTTGTGAGGTATTCGCTGACGTTGCCGTTGCCGTCGTAGGTGGGGAAGTAGTTGAGAGTTGAGGGTTGGTTGTTGATAGTCTCGCAGAGAAGGCCACCGACGCCGCCTGCGCCTTGGAGAGTGCCTGATAGATCAGTGCCCCAGAGGCGGGTTTTTTGGAGTTGGGGGTTGGTAGCTGAGAGTTGAGTGGAAGAAGAATAGGAATATTCAGCGATGCAGTTCCAGCCGTCGTATAGATAGGCGGTGATATTGCTTCCTGTCGTCTGGGCGATGCGGCGGCTGAAGGCATCGTATTGGTAGTTGGTACTGGCGGTGCCAACGGTGGTGGTGACGGTGGTGGAGATGAGGCGATTCTCGGCGTCCCATGAATAGACGCAAGACTCAAGACTTGAAGACGCAAGTGGCTGGACTTGGGCGGTGGTTTGATTGCCATCGGCGTCGTATTCGGGGTTCGAAGTTATTGAGTTAGAAGTTATTTGGGAGTATTGGTTCAGAGCATTCGCCGTGTAGTTGACCGTGGAAGATGCGGGCGCGACGCCCGCGCTACTTTGAAGTCGATTGCCGATGGTGTCATAATCAAAAGCCCTATCGCTGGTGTCCACGCTGCTATCGGCTTTGGTCACTTGACCAAGGGAATCGTAGCCCCAGAGCCAAGATGGCGTGGCGGGGAAGGCGGTGCCGCTGGTGTTGACTCCGGTGCGCTGGCCGATGGCGTTCACGCTGTAGTCGTAGCTGGAAATGACATCGGTGCCAACTTTGTTTTGCTTGGTGTCGAGCACATCGCGATCAGGCTCATAAATATTGGTGGTGGTGTGAACGGGGCTGGTGATGGTTTGGATAAGGTCAGAGTTGGGGAGGTAGCTGTAGGTGAATTCCGGAGACGGAAGACTTGAAGACGCAAGACCCAAGACTTTTTTAAGACGCCCGGTGGCCGGATCGTATTGGTAAGCGGCTTGGGTTTCGACGGTGCTGCCGCTGAGGAGTTGGAAGCCGCTGTCGCGGTTGAGGGTGTCTCGGGAGCGATCAATGACTCGGGTGAACTCGTAGCTGCCATTGTGATCGAAATCGTAGCGAATGGTTTCCGTGTCGAGTCGCAGGTTGGTAGGGTCATAAACGTAGGCGATCTGGGATTGGTTTGTCTGGGTGACGTTGGAGCGACGACCTAGGCTATCGTAGGTAACGGCGACGTCCGGAGTGGTGTCCGAGTAGTCCACCGATGTGAAATAGCCTTGGGTGTAGCCGTAGGTGGTGACCATGGGGAGGGCGACTGATGATCGCGCCCACGTCCGGGTTTGGAGTCGCCCGCATCGGCTGTGTCCGCCGCTTTTTCGCCTGGCTCTGCCGCTCCGGCACCCTTCCCGCCAACCCCGCCGCCGATCTTGACCTGCCGCGCAAACAGGCACGCCACCTCCCTAAATCTCTAGCCGCTGG
>JBDTNJ010000359.1:0-7722 GCA_039933825.1 Luteolibacter sp. | reverse complement strand
TTCTCCGTCAGGCGCTAGACCAACTTCCCGATGGCGATTTCATCCACCCCAAGGCGAAGATCCGCAACTTCAAGGCACCGGTCGGCGAAGCCTATGCCCGCATCGAAGGCCCCAAGGGCGAGTTGGGTTTTTACCTCATCAGCGACGGCGGCACGAGCCCCTACCGCTACCGGATCCGCCCGCCGAGTTTCATCAATCTGACTTTGCTAGAAGACATGTGCCTCGGCCTCGATCTTGCGGATGTGGTGGTTATTCTTGGTAGTATCGATATCGTGTTAGGGGAGGTGGACCGGTGAAAATGATCCTTCCCGGTCTCGGTTTGCTGCAAGGCCTCGCGGTCTCCGGTCGCAACATGATCGAGAGCTTCTATAAAAAGGAACGCATGACCACCGTGCAGTATCCCGAGGAGCGCGCGCCGATCAGCCCGAATTTCCGGAACTTTCCGTTCCTCGCTTTCGACGGCACGGACGCTATGACTGGCTTGCGCTGCGTCGCCTGTTCAATCTGTGAGAAGGAATGCCCGCCGCAGTGCATCTACATCGTGCTAGAGCGCGATGAGAACGGCAAGTCTCTCAAACGTCCGAAGGTTTTTGACATCGATGTCTCGGTCTGTATGAACTGCGGCATTTGCGCGGAAGTCTGCCCCTTCGATGCGATCTACATGGATGGCGAATATGAACTGAGCACCGATGATCGTTTCGGCGGCTTGTTATTCGATCGAGAGCGGTTAGCGAAGTCCGCAGACTATCACGCGCAACTCCGTCCCGAACAAGCCGCCGAGGTCGCCGCAAGGCGCAAAGCGGACGCTGAGAAGAAACTCGCCGCGCAAGCCGCCAAGGTGGCCAAGGCGCAAGCAGAGAAGGACGCCAAGGAGAAAGGAGAAAGCGCATGAATCTGTTTGCCAATCTATCAAACGTCCCTCCGCTATGGTCGCCCGAGTGGCTGCCGCGCCTTCCGCAGCGGTTGGCGGAGATGATCTTCGCATGGTTCGGCGCGCCGGAATGGCTGGTGTCGATCGCCGGATTCATCGTAGCCGCCTCCACTGTGGTCGCGGTGTTTGCCTCTGCCTTCGCGCTGCTTTCCCTGATCGAGAGGAAGACCTTGGCCCGAATCCAAAACCGCATCGGCCCGAACCGTGCGGGCTGGTTCGGTATCCTGCAGCCCGTCGCCGATGGCATCAAGATGCTGACCAAAGAAGACATCGTCCCCGCCAAGGCCGAGTGGTTTCTCCATCTGGCAGCACCGGTGATGATCGTGCTGCCGCCGATCCTCGCACTCGGCGTGCTGCCGTATGGCCGCGAGTGGACTCCGGTGCCGCTGGAACTAGGGCTGGTTTTTTTCTTCGCCATCGGCTCGATGACCGAGGTCTCGATCTTCATGGCTGGCTGGGCGAGCGGCTCGAAATTCCCAATGCTCGGAGCGATGCGGGCAATCTCTCAGATGGTGAGCTACGAACTGCCGTTGATCATTTCCGCACTGGGTGTGGTCATGGTTTCCGGCACTCTTTCGCTGCCGCACATCGTTGAAAAACAAGCGGGCTTCCACCTCGGAGTGATCCCGGCGTGGAACATCTTCAGGCCGTGGGGATTGGTCGCAGGCTTGGTCTTCTACATCGCTAGCCTCGCCGAAGCGAACCGCTGTCCTTTTGATTTGCCGGAAGGTGAATCGGAAATCGTCGCCGGCCACATGACGGAATACTCGGGCTTCAAATACGCGCTGTTTTTCATGGGCGAATATCTTGGTCTCTTCGCCATCAGCGGTCTGGGCATTACGCTCTTTCTCGGCGGTTGGCAGGCACCGCTGCCAGGTCTCGGCTTCGTGCCGTCGTGGCTGTGGTTCTTTGCGAAACTCGCGGTCATCATCATGTCCTTCCTTTGGATTCGCGGCACTTTTCCGCGAGTGCGTATCGACCAGCTCATGCGCTTCGCCTGGCTCTGCCTGATTCCGATGGCGATTCTAACCATACCCGCCGCTGCGATCTGGCACTTCACCGGTCGCGGTCTCACCGCCTGGGTGGTGACCGTGCCGTTGTTGCTGGTCCCTTGGGTCATTCTCACCGTGCTTTACAACCGCCGCATGGCACCCGCCAACCGGCATTACCACTTCGCCGAATGATTACGCTTCTTGTTCTATCTCCGCTGATACTCCTCGCCGCTCTCGGCGCGGTATGGAAGGCACGTCCGGTTCATGCGGCATTGCTGCTAGCTCTCACGTTGGCGCTAACCGCGGCGCTCTATCTGACGATCGGTGCGCACTTCATCGGCTTGATCCAGTTCATGGTGTATGTCGGTGCGGTTGCGGTGCTGATCGTTTTCTCGCTGTTGATCACCCGGCCCGGTGATGAGTCAGAGGAAATTGCCCGCCGCCCCCGGTCGATTGTGACTGGGTTGATTTGCACGCTGCCGGTTCTTGGAGTTCTAATCTATTCGATAGCAAATTCTGGAAGCGCCGCCACTGTTGGAACGCCCCCCTTGTCCGTGGAGCAACTGGGTAAAGTGCTGTTCACCACCCACGCACCCGCAGTGATCGCGGTGGGCGTACTGCTCACCGCCGTGATGATCGGGGCCGCGCTGCTCGCCCGCGATCCCGGGAAAAACCATCCAACTCATTCCGGGAAATGACGCCGCTGGCCACACTACTTACGCTGTCCTCGTTGTTGTTCACGCTCGGCCTGTTTGCCGTGCTAACCCGGCGGAATGCGATTCTGATTCTCGTCGGTATCGAGTTGATGCTCAACGCGGCCAACATCAACTTCATCGCCTTCTGGAGCTTCGGCCCGCCCGATCCCGATCTCACCGGCCCGATGTTTGTCTTGTTCTCGATCGCCATCGCCGCCGCCGAAGCGGCCGTGGGGTTGGCGATCATCCTGATGGTCTTCCGCCACACGCGCTCGACCGACCTGAACCGCCTCGATTCACTCCATGGCTGAATTTCTCCAACTTCATCTGTCCACGCTGCTCTGGTGCATCCCGGTGCTACCTTTGCTCGCCGGCGGAATCATCGCGTTTCTGCCGAACCGGTCGGGGCGAATCGCCTCGAAAATCGCGATCGGTGCCTTATGCATTTCCTGCGGCCTCGCGCTGTTAGTCCTCGTCTGCACGCTGAATCCAGCAGAAGGGAAATCGTTCCGTTTCTCGACTTCGCACGCCTGGTTCACCTTCGGCGATGTGGTAGTGAAAGTCGGCCTCCTGCTTGATCCGATGAGCGCGGCGATGGTAGCGATGGTGACTTTCGTCGCCTTCTGGATCTTCATTTACAGCACCGGCTACATGAAGGATGAGGCGCGTTACGGGCGCTTCTTCGGGTTTCTCTCCTTATTCTGCGGGTCGATGCTGATGTTGGTCTTATCGAACAGCCTGCTGCTCTTGTTCATGGCGTGGGAACTTGTCGGACTCTCGTCCTATCTGCTCATCGGCTACTACTTTGAAAAATCATCCGCTGCCGCTGCCGCGCAAAAGGCGTTCATCACCACGCGCGTCGGTGATCTGGCGTTTTTCCTCGGCATGATCTGGCTTTATTCGCAAACGGACACTCTGCTGTTTTACGACCACGGAAAAGGTCTGCTGGAGTCCGGCGCGCTCGCCTCATTGGCGGGCACCACCGCCATCGGCGGCCTCACGGTGTCCGCCGCCGCCTCCTTATTGTTGTTAGTCGGGGCGATGGGGAAATCCGGCCAAGTGCCGCTCCACACCTGGCTGCCCGACGCGATGGAAGGTCCGACGCCGGTGTCCGCGCTGATCCACGCCGCGACCATGGTCGCCGCCGGGGTCTTCCTGATCGCCCGCACGCATCCGATTTTCGCCAACGGCGGCGGCCTGACAGTTCCGTTAAGCGCCACTGCGTGGATCGGCGGGATCACCGCGCTTTATGCCGCTTTGGTAGCGCTCGCGCAGACTGATATCAAACGCATCCTCGCCTATTCCACCGTATCACAACTCGGCTTCATGATGCTCGCCCTCGGCACCGGCGGCGTGGCGGCGGCGATGTTCCACCTAATTGCCCACGCCTTTTTCAAGGCACTGCTGTTTCTTTCCGCAGGCTCGGTTATCCACGGCTGCAACGGCGAACAGGACATCCGCAAGATGGGTGGACTTTCCAAAGCGATGCCTCGCACTTTTGCCGCCTACGCCGTGGGTATGATGGCTCTATCGGGATTTCCCTTTGTCTTCTCTGGCTTCTGGAGCAAGGAGGCGATCCTCCACAGCGCGCAAATCTGGCCCGGCGGCAAAGGCCCGTTCCTGCTAGCCGTGACGGCCGCCCTGCTAACGGCGTTCTACATGACGCGGCAGGCTCTGCTGGTGTTCCGTGGTCGTCCTCGCAAGCCGGGTGTTTCTCATCCGCATGAGAGCCCTCCGATCATGATTGTGCCTCTTTACGTGCTGGCTGCTGGCGCGGTCCTGCTTTCATTCGTCGGCACGCCCGTTTGGCCGTGGTTTGAAAAATGGATATCTGGTGAAACCGCGACCTTTGATGCTTCCGCCTTCACCCGCCATGGCTCGCTCGGACTCATTGGTCTGTCGCTGGCGATTGTGACCGTCGGCGTCGGCCTAGCTTGGAATACCTATCGAAATCCATCCGACGACAGCAGCGCTCCTGATCCCATGGAAGATAAAATCGGAGGTGGTGTCTGGAAATTCCTCGGCATGGGTATGGGCTTCGATGGGTTCTATAACAGCTTTGTCATAGGTCCGATCGCTTTTTTCGCGGGGGCTATCGATGAACTCGAACGCCACTTGCTGGTGCCGTTGATGGGTCTTGCCGAGAACCTTCTGAAATCAATCGGGCGCATCACCGGAGCATCGGATGAGAAAGGCTTGAATGCTGGTTTTAAAGGGATTTGCGCGCGCCTTCAAATCCGTGCCGACGCCGTATCAAGTTCACAGTCCGGTCGCCCGCAATCCTATCTGCGCGCGATCGGTCTCGCGATGTCCCTCCTCCTGGTTCTCTACTTTTGGCTCACCGCCTAGCCAGTCATGATGTTACTTTTTCTCATCCTTCTTCCGCTCATCGGTGCCGCAGTGCTCGCCGTTTGGTCTGGCGCAGACCGGCAGATCGCAAGTCGTTTCGCGCTGGTATGGTCCATTATTCCGTTAGCTATCATCGGAGTCCTTCATCAGGCGGAATGGGCGCTGCCATGGATTCCCGATGCCGGTATGAATCTCCGCTTCAGGGTGGATGGCATTTCATGGTTATTCCTGCTGCTAACCGGGCTGGTAACCTCGTTCTCACTCGCCGCATCGCTGCACGGCGCACGCGTCAACCGCGCGTATTTCGCGTTGATCCTTGTTCTGGAATCCGCGCTGTTCGGCGTTTTCACCGCGCGTCATTTCATCCCGTGGTTCCTCTGTTGGGAAATGACGCTGATCCCGGCCTATCTACTGATCCGTCTGTGGGGAGGCAGTGGTGCACCCCGCGCGGCGCTTCGCTTTTTCATAATGACTCTGGGTGGCAGTGCCTTCATGCTCGTCGGATTCCTTGCTTTGCAGCTTGCCGTCGGCACCATGGATTTCGACGCGCTCGGACAGCTCGCCGCCCACCACGAACTCGCTGCCGCTCTGGCAAAAACGTTTGTTGCCACCGGCTTCAGTGGCCACACATTACTGACCATCGTTGCGCTGGCGGTGTTCCTTGGTCTCGCGGTGAAACTGCCGGTGGTGCCTTTCCATGCGTGGCTACCCGCCGCCTATGCCGAAGCGCCGACGCCGGTGACGATGCTGCTCACCGGCCTTCTTTCAAAAATGGGCGTTTACGGCTTGCTGCGGATTTTCCTACCAGTCTTCCCCGAGGTGCTGCCATCACTTGCTCCCTTGCTAACCTGGCTGGCGGTGGCGACAGTTCTGCTAGGTTCGATCGCGGCTCTCGCGCAGGTCGATTTGAAGCGCATGATCGCCTATTCCTCGGTCAATCACCTCGGATATTGCGCCCTTGCGATTGCTGCGGCAGCCGCCATGCAACCCGATCGCGCCGCGCTGGCAGCCGTTTTGTCCGGTACGGTTTTACAGGCATTCAATCACGGCATCATCGCCTCCACCTTGTTCTTCGGCATCGGCATTTTAGAAAGACGCAGCAGCGGATTGCGCGGCGTGGATGACTTCGGCGGCCTGCGTGCGCAAACCCCGGTCTTTTGCGGCGTGTTCGGTATCGCCGTGTTCGCCTCGCTTGGCCTACCGGGGCTGAGCGGCTTCATCGGCGAGTTCCTCATTTTCAACGGCGTCTTCGCCGTCGTCCCGGTTGCAGCCGCCGTTTCCGTGCTCGGCCTGTTGCTCACCGCCGTTTTCCTACTGCGCCTGATCCGCAAGGTTTTCAACGGACCTCTGAAACCTCACCTTTCGAAATGGCCAGACCTCGGCACCGGCGAGCGCGTGTGCTTTGCTTTGGCCGTCGCTCTGATCGTCATCCCCGGCTTGTGGCCGCAAGTGCTGCTGCAATTCTCTAACGCCGGAATCCTCCAACTGATCGACCTTCTCCGCCCGCTGCCATGACACCTGCCTGGACCATTTTATCTGCTTTTGCCGGGGCATTTCTGGTGCTCCTTCTTCCCGCCCGTTTGTCCCGGATGGTGGCACTGGTGGCCTCGCTCGTCGGCGCGGTCGCCGCTGCCGTCGCTTGCCTTGCACGCTTGAGCCACCCTGCCGGACCGGTGTGGGACTTTGATCGCGCGTGGATTCCGGAACTTGGCATCCGTTTCCACCTCGCCGCCAACGGGCTTTCTCTAACACTCATTTTGCTCACCGGCATCGTCGCGGTTGCTGGCGTTTTGTTTTCATGGAACGTGAGTCACCGGCCGCGCGCTTTTTTCGCTTTTTTCCTAACCATCATCGGCGGCGTTTATGGTGTGTTTCTCAGTCGCGACGCCTTCCTGCTGTTCGTCTGTTATGAAATTGTGATCCTGCCGAAATACCTGCTCATCGCCATCTGGGGTTCGTCCAACCGCGAGTTTGGCGCGATGAAACTCACGCTGTATTCCATCGGGTCCAGCGCCCTGATCCTCGTTGGCCTAGTGGTCGCCTACGCCGCTGCCGGATCGACAGGTTTCGACCTCGACCACCTAGCCGGCGCGCACTATCCGGCGTCGTTGCAAGCGTGGGCGTTTCCGCTTCTTTTCCTCGGCTTCGCGGTGCTTGCCGGCATTTGGCCTTTCCATACCTGGGCACCTACCGGTCACGTCGCTGCGCCTACCGCCGCTTCGATGTTGCTGGCGGGCGTGGTGATGAAACTCGGTGCTTACGGCGCCTTGTGCGTGGCGATGCCCTTGTTCCCGCAGGGTTTCGAGCAATGGAAATTCGTCATCGCCGGGCTGGCCGTAATCGGCATCATCTACGGTGCTCTAACTGCGCTTGCGCAGAAGGATCTGAAATTCGTGATCGCCTACTCAAGTGTCAGTCACATGGGTCTAGTTTTGTTAGGTCTGGCGACGGGAACCCACTGGGGACTGCGCGGAGCGGTTCTGCAAATGATTTCCCACGGAATCATTGCCGGGCTGCTCTTCGGTATCGCCGGGCGCGTCGTGTATGAACGCACTCACACCCGCAGTCTATCCGAGCTCCGAACCTTTGATTTATGGAGATCCCTGCCCGGAGCAGCGGTCGCGTTCACACTCGCTACTGCGGCATCGATGGGGGTGCCCGGCTTCAGCGGCTTCGTCGCGGAGATCTCGGTGGTGATCGGGCTTTGGCAATCGTATCCATGGCTGATCGTGGCGGTGGCCGCCGGTATCATCAT
>JBDTNJ010000358.1:0-23251 GCA_039933825.1 Luteolibacter sp. | reverse complement strand
AATTCGCGGCCACCCGCATCAACCTAGCGCAATCCTGCAACGGCATCGGTTGGATCTTAGGTCCCATCGCCGGAGCCCAGTTCTTCTACGGTCAGGATGCTGCGGGAAAAAGCACCGGCTCGGAAACGCTCTGGATTCCTTATGCGGCGATCGGCGGATTCGTCCTTGTGCTCGCGGTTGTCTTCTCATTTTGCAAACTTCCGGACATCAAGTCGGAAGATGAGTTCCACCTCGATGACACCGACAAATCCGTAGCCGATGCCCCACCCGCCAACCGAGGCACCGCATTGACCTTGCTGTGGCTGAACATCGTCGTTCTATCAGTTGCTATCGGTATGATCATCTCGGCCTTTGTCGCAATCCCATCGGTTTCCACTGCGATCGGCTTGAGCGAAAATCAGGCGCTTTGGTATGCTTCTGGAATTCTATTAGTGATCGGGTCCGTCATTTTCGCGCAAAAGAAAAACAAGATCACCAACCACAGCATCTGGAGCCACCCGCATTTCTCGGGGGCCACCCTCACCCAGTTCTTCTACGTGGCTGCACAATGCGGCGTGTTTGCCTATTTCATCAACTACATGACCTCGCAGATCCCTGCAGTTCCGGATGCGTGGAAAGCCGGATCGTTCGGCACTTGGTTTGAAATTCACAAAAACGGCCTCATGGGACTGAGCGACAAGGGAGCCTCTAACCTCGCCTCGGTCGGCTTCGGGTTTTTCTTGGCTGGTCGTTTCATCGGTGCCGGTCTGTTGAAGAAATATTCCGCCCACAACATTCTGGCATTGTTCGCCGGCCTCGCCGCCGTCTGCAGCCTGCTGGTCTTCCTCAAGCTCGGCTGGCTTTCCGCGATCGCCTTGTTCCTCAGTTACTTCTTCATGTCCATCATGTTCCCGACGATCTTCTCGCTCGGCATCCACGGTCTCGGTGGACGCGCGAAAAAGGCATCCTCGTTCATCGTCATGGCGATCATGGGCGGTGCCATCATGCCGAAGCTGATGGGCCACATCGCCGACGTGCATGGCATGTCGGCAGGCTTTATCGTGCCACTGATCTGTTTCCTTGCGGTTGCCTTGTATGGATTCAACTGGTCGAAGCTCAGTCAATCAGATGGCGTCCTCGGCCTGAAAGGCACAGGAGGCCATTGATTTTTTCAAATGTACATTACTGGAATTGAAACATTCAAATTCTAAAAAACCCATCACCTAAATGACTCGATCACTACTGCATCCACGCGATGAAATCATGCGCACGATGGAGCGTATCTATCGCTACCGGATGACCACCACCTCGGGTGGCAATTTGTCGATCCGCGATGCGAACGGAGATATCTGGATCACTCCCGCCCGTGTCGATAAGGGCAGTCTGCGCCGCGAAGACATCGTATGTGTTCGCAAGGATGGGCGGCTTGAAGGGCTGCATCCGCCGTCCAGCGAGCTGCCATTCCATCAGGCCATCTATCAACAGCGGCCGGATATGGGGGCCATCGTGCATGCGCACGCCGTCGCGCTCGTGGCGTTCAGCGTCTGTCAGCGGGTGCCGGACACACGACTCTTTCCGCAGGCGAGTCATGTCTGCGGCGTTGCCGGCTTTGCGCCATACGCGTTGCCGGGCAGCGCGGCACTTGGGGAAAACATCGCCCGCACCTTCGCGGATGGCTATGACTGCGTTGTGTTAGAAAATCACGGCGTCGTTTGCGCCGGGGAAAATCTTCAGCATGCATTCGAGCGCTTTGAAACATTCGAGTTCACGGCCAAGACCATCATCAAGGCGAGCCACCTTGGTCAGGTCCGCTATTTGGACAAGAGTCAGGTCGCACAGCGGAAAGGCATCGAGTTGCCGCACTTTACACCCGACGCGGCAACTGAAGAGGAAAAAGAGCTGCGCCGCCAGCTAGCGAACTTCTTGCAACGCGGTTACCGCCAGCGGCTGCTCATCAGCACCGAAGGCAGCTTTTCCGCTAGATTGGAGGATGGCTCCATGCTCATCACTCCCTCACGTGCCGATCGTGGTTCAATGGGCATCGAAGACATGGTGCTCGTACGCGATGGCTCGGCAGAGGCTGGCCGCCTGCCAAGCCGTGCGGCCAGCCTGCACGCCGCGATTTATAGGCGTCACCCTCAGCTGCGGGCCATCGTCAATGCAATGCCCGTGAATGCGACCGCCTTCAGTGTCACCGGCGCGGCGTTCGACAGCCGGACGATTCCAGAGAGTTATCTCTTTCTCAAAGATGTGGCGCGCGTGCCGTTCGGCGAGCAATATAACAACGTCGAAGCGGTCGCTGAGCGGCTGTCGCGGGAAAATCCGATCGCGCTCATCGAGAACGACGGAGTTCTGGTTTGTGGCACGAGCGTGCTCGATGCCTTTGACCGCTTGGAGGTTCTTGAAACGACAGCCGAGGCGCTCATCAACAGCCGTCCTCTGGGCGAAGTTCTACCAATGTCGGACGCGGTCATCGCCGAGCTGACTGCGGCGTTTTCCATCATGTAATTCACGATCGATCATGAAGCAAAAAGTTTACCTCGCAGTTGACATAGGTGCCGAAAGCGGCCGGGTGATGGCTGGCATTTGGAATGGCAAAAAGCTCCGCCTCGAGGAAATCCATCGCTTCGCCAGTGGTGGGACCATGCTCGGCGAGAGTTTGCGCTGGGACGTCTTGCGGCTGTGGGGCGAGATCGAAAACGGCCTAACGCTTGCCGGGAAAAAATTCGGCAAGCAAATCGTCTCAGTCGGCGCGGATACCTGGGGAGTGGACTTCGTGCTGCTCAATAAACAGGACGAAATCCTAGGCCAGCCATACCACTATCGCGATGCCCGCACCAGCGGCGCTTTGTCCCGCACCTTCAAGAAAGTTCCGCGCGCCGAGATCTACGCGCAATCCGGCCTCCAGTTCATGGAGTTGAACTCACTCTATCAATTGCTCGCGTGGCAGGAACGCTCGCCCGCCATCCTTGACGCGACGGACACTCTGTTATTCATGCCTGATTTTTTCCATTGGGCGATGTGCGGCGCGAAGCGGGCGGAATTCACCATCGCCTCCACCTCACAGTTCGTGGATCCGCTCAAGCGCGACTGGTCGCTGCCGCTGCTGAACAAGCTAGGCCTGCCGACGCATTTCCTGCCGAAGATCGTCCAGCCTGGCACCACGCTCGGCACCTTTCGTAAATCCCTTGCCGAGCGGACCAGCCTCGCAGGTGTGAAAGTCGTGGCTCCTCCGTCACACGATACCGCCTCCGCCATTGCAGGCGTGCCGACTGCGAACACCGGCAAAGCAAACTGGGCATATATCAGCTCCGGCACCTGGTCGCTGATGGGCGTGGAGGTGAAAAAAGCAATACTAACACCGCGCGCCTTGGAGTTGAACATGACCAACGAAGGCGGCATTGATCGCACCTATCGCCTTTTGAAAAATATCATGGGTCTCTGGCTCGTGCAGCAGTGCAAGCGCTCGTTCGACGCGGCCGGGAAGAAATACGATTACGCGCAACTCGCAGCGCTGGCCGCTCTAGCAAAACCACTCCGGTCGATTGTGAATCTCAACGACCCGCGCTTTCTCAATCCGCCGGACATGCCCAAGGCCATCCAGGATTTCTGCCGTGAAACGAAACAGCCCGTGCCCAAGACGCCGGGCGAACTGGTGCGCTGCGCTTATGAAAGTCTCGCCCTCAAGTATCGCGAAACACTCGGCTCGCTCGAAGAGCTCACCGGCGAACCCGTCGAAGTCATCCACATCGTGGGCGGCGGCTCACGCAGCGCGTTGCTGAACCAGTTTACGGCCGATGCCTGCCAGCGCTTGGTCATCACCGGACCAGTCGAAGCCACAGCGATGGGCAATATCCTCACCCAAATCCGGGCCGATGGCGAACTTGGATCGCTCGGCGAAATGCGTGAAATCGTCCGTAAATCCAGCGAAGTGGAACGCTACAAGCCTCGTGCGTCAGCAGCGTGGAACGATGCAGCCGGCCTTTTCTCCAATTTGTGTGAACGTAGCTAGATAACAGATGACCATCACATTATTCATTCCGTGTTTCATTGATCTGATGTATCCCAAGGTGGGCATCAGTCTCGTCACCATCTTTGAGAAGCTGGGGCATAAGGTCGTCATGGGGGACGCACCCGCATGCTGCGGACAACCGGCGTTCAACTCCGGCTATTGGGACGAAGCGCGATTGGTCGCAGTGAAGGTGCTGGAGCATTTGAAAGATGCGGAAGTCGTCGTGATACCCAGCGGATCCTGCGGTGCGATGCTCAAGGTGTTCTATCTGGAGCTTTTCGCCGGGACAGAACATGAAGCGGCTGCACGCGAGCTGGCAGCCAAGGTTCACGAATTTTCCTCGTTCCTGGTCAACCAACTGGGAGTGACCGATCTCGGCGCGGAATTCCCGCACACAGTCACGTTCCACGACGGCTGCCACGGCTTGCGCGAACTGGACAACAAGCTTCCTCCCCGCCAATTGCTGGCGAACGTGCGCGGACTGGAACTGGTAGAGATGGATGCAGCGGAAACCTGCTGCGGCTTCGGCGGAACCTTTTCGGCAAAGTTCCCAGCCATCTCCACCGCGATGGCCGAGGTGAAATGCGCCAGCGCGCTCGATACGAAGACCGAATACATCGTCTCGTGCGACTCAAGCTGCCTGATGCAGATCCAAGGGTTAGCCAGCCGCCAGGGCCAGCCGATCAAGACGATTCATCTGGCAGAAATCCTCGCACGCGCATGACCTCGCCCGCCTCACAGTTTACCACCGATGCCGGCCGGGTCGCTCCCGACTTGCGGCACCGCGGCATCATCCAGGCGGCGATGGGCAAATACGAAACCGTCCGCGACCAACGCAAAAAATGGTTTCAGGATTGGCAGGGAGCGAGAAACCTAGCAGCCCGCACCAAATTCGAAGCCGTCAACCATTTGGACCGCTATCTGGAAGAATTCGTTTCAAAGCTTGAGGCGCGCGGCACCAAGGTCCATTGGGCCAGCACCAGCGCGCAGGCGCGCGAAATTATCTTTACCATCCTGCGCGAGAAGAACGCCAAGGTCGTCGTGAAATCCAAGGCGATGACCTCCGAAGAGATTCATCTCAACGCGGCGATGGCGGAGGCCGGCTACGAAGTGGTCGAGTCTGATCTCGGCGAGTTCATCGTCCAACTCCGCGAGGAAGCGCCATACCACTTAGTCTTCCCCGCGATGCACCTAACGCGCGGCGACATCAAGGAGACGTTCGAGGACAAACTGCATATCACCTCATCCGATAATCCCGAAGACCTCACGATGGTCGCGCGCCGCGTATTGCGCGAAAAATATCTACAGGCCGATGTGGGGATCACCGGTGCAAACTTCGCCGTCGCCGAGACCGGCATGATTTCCATCACGGAGAACGAAGGAAACGCACGCCTAACGGCGGCCTTGCCTAAGACGATGATCACGCTCGTGGGCATCGAGAAGGTTTTGCCACGCATCACCGACCTCGCGTTGTTCCTGCCCATGCTTGCAGTGATGGGCACCGGACAGGCGTTGACCTGTTATAACACCATGTATGGCGGCCCACGCCAAGCCGACGAGGTCGATGGTCCTGAGGAATTTCATGTCGTGCTGTTGGATAATCACCGCACCGCCTTGCTCGCCGACGCCGAACAACGCGATGCGCTGGGCTGTATCCGCTGCGGTGCGTGTTTGAACGTCTGCCCGATTTTCAAAAACGTCGGCGGCCATACTTACGCCACCACCTACGGCGGACCGATCGGCTCCGTCATCACACCACATTTGCGCGGTCTCACGCAGTGGAAACATCTCAGTGATGCGTCATCGCTTTGCGGTGCCTGTACCGAGACCTGTCCGGTGAAAATTGATCTTCACCATCATCTGTTACAAAACCGCCGGAACGGGGCGAAACTCAAACCCAGTTGGTTTCAGAAAATCGCCTTTATACTGTTCGCGCCAGTCGCGAATGTTGGGGTTCTTTGGTCACTGACTACCAAACTCAGCCGCATTGGAATGAAGGTAAGAGGATTGGTAAATGGCAGCATCGTCGATCCGGCACACGTCTGGACGAAGACGCGCGAGCTGCCGCCGATCGCACCACAAAGTTTCCGGGAATGGTGGAAAGAACGGCAATGAACGAACGCGAAAACATCTTCAAGCGCATCCGCGAAGCATTAAAAGCACCAGCCCATGGCCCGGCAGGTGGTCTTCCCAGTGTGGCCGAACAACGGGGCGTGATGCCTGCGGTTAGTTCGGACAGCGGGGCGCAAATGGCCATGTTCCATGCAAACTCCGCGGAGCTGCGTGCCGATATCGTGATGGTAGCCGACAAGCACGAGCTAGAGATACGGATGGCCGCGCTGCGTGATGCGGAAGGTTGGAAAAAAGTCGCTGCCCACGATGGCGAGTTGGCAATTACCACTGCTCAATCGCTCGGTTTGCCCGTCCTTAGAACCGAACGTGGTTTTGACAATAACGAGCTTTCGACGTGCGATGCTGGCATCACCGAGTGTGATGCGTTAGTGGCACAAACCGGCTCGGTGCTCGTGACCAGCCGCAGCGCCGGTGGCCGGGCCTTATCCTGCCTGCCGCCGCATCACGTGATCATCGCGCGGCGCGAGCAGCTCGTGGCCGATTTGCCAGCGGCGTTTGAATTGCTCCAACAGAAATACGCCACGAATTATCCGAGCATGATTTCATTCATCACCGGCCCGAGCCGCACCGGCGACATCGAACGCATCCTCGTGCTCGGCGCACACGGCCCCAAGTATCTCACCATTTTCGTGGTTTGAGTTGCTAGAAACGTCATGGCATGGCTTCAAAAGCGCACCGGCTGGCCCGCCTTCTGCGCGATCAATGCGGCACGTTCCTTTTGCGCTGCTTTCCCGAAGTCCGGATCTTTTTGTGATAATGGCCAGCCTATGGGTTATAACGGGGCTTCAAAACCGAAAGATTAAGCCCAATCCTGCGCTCCAGCCGGTGAGTCCTAGTTCAAATGAGGAGGGGCTGACAGAATTGCTGAGGGATTCGTTCCAGTCATAGCGGAAAAAGCCTTCGACGCTCCATTGTTTGTTGATGCAGTAGCCAGCGCTGCCCTTGAGATAGAGCCCCCACAGGAAGTCCTCTCCGTCGTTGGCTCCAGAGACTGTAGAAGTGCCCTTACCGTTGGCATTCGGTATGGACGCATTCCATGAGGCAGTCCAATCAGCTAGATTGAGCACAACACCGGTGCCTAATCCAAGATTGAATGAATCGATGGGCTGCCAATGGATTTCACCACCAAAGGCTAGACTATAGAGATCGGTGTCGTTGGAAAACTGATAGCTATTAGATCCATCTGGAGTAAAAATGAAATCGCGGGTGGTGGGCTCATTATTGATCAACGGTCCTGGACCAGCGAAGGAGCCGGAGTAGGGCGCGGACGGCGGAATCACTTCTTCAAGCGCGTAGTGGTCGGCTATGCTCACCAATGAGTGGTCCATCCGGCTGCCGGTTCGTCCACCGAGACGCACCAGCGATAGATTAGAAGCAAATCCCGCAACGAGATTCAGACCGATCGGGCGAAGGTAGCTGAGTTCGAGATAGGGGGCGGCATTGTAGCCTTCGTCGTCATTGGCTGCGGCTGGCTGCGTTTGGGCGGAGCCTCCGCTGAGAGTTAGATTGAGCGAATCGCCGCTGATCTGATTGTCGGACTGCATGCCCCAGTTGGTGGTGAGACCGGTGCCCGGGGTGGCCGCGCCGATGTTGACGAAGCCGTTGTCGTAAGTCCTGTTCGCAAAGGAACTTAAATTACCAGCACCCGCGGGGGGGATGAAAAATCGGCTGCCTTGGGGGCCGTTCTGGAGATTCGGGTGGACTGACAGTTGTCCGATGTTCCGCCACATCACACCCGTGCCGATGCTCCACGGACTCGGTGGATCAGGAGCCTGAATGATTGCAGATTTAGCCTCCGTCATTTCGCGAAGGTCACCGGCAAGGACAGGAAGCGCGAATAGTAGAAAGCCAGTAGAGCGAAAAATCATGGGTTGAGTCATTGTAAGGAATTGCTAATTAGAACAAATCGATAGTAGCGGTTTGGAACAGCGGAGGGATGGCTCGTGGTTTTCGGCGGGCCGTTGTCGATCCATTGGAGACGGTTCGCAGGAGCGGTGATGGTTGGGACTACCCGCGTCCAGACGGCAAGGTCGTGACTATATTCCACTGCATAGACCGCTCCGGGGATCGATGCGATTTCTATCAAGTAATCCCGATTGGAAAGCATCTGGTTACGGGTGACTGGGATGCCACTGGAGGCGGAAGTAGGTTCGGTTTCGGACACCCGCAGTAGCTCGATTTCATACTGCGGGGTGAACCGCGAATCCAGCGAGGGGCGGAAGAACTCGATAGTGAGAGTGATGCTCGCACCGGCGCTCAGCGGGCGATTGAGCAGTAAGTAGGGTAACTCGATCGGCGGTGTGCCGTAGGTGCGAATGCCGTGCGCATTGTAAACCCGTATGTCTCTCGGTAGGTTTCTCACATAAAGGCGGAAGGCGGGAATCTGCACGCTGCCATGATTGGTTACCGTGACCTTACTGACCAGAAGTCCGCTCTGGCGATCAATCTTGGGTGACGCAGTGATTGCGGCGTTGGTATCGGCGGCGTTGATGATAGAGGCGCTGGCAACTGCCATATTGTTAGTACTGTTGACTTCGGGTTGGTTGGACGCGCTTACCGAGAAACCAAACGGAATCACATTGCTTCCGCCGACAGCCGTCGATTCTGCCTGAACAGTGACAGTCAACGTAGCGGTGGCGTTTTCCTTGAGATCGAGCGACCAAACGCCCCCACTAAAAGTGCCCGCAGTGGGTGTAGCGGAAATAATATTGACGTGAGCTGGGAACACCGTGTTCTGATTGAGCTTCACGCCGGTCGCGTCGCTCGGACCCTTGTTAGTAACGGATACTCGGAAGACTTCAAGAGCTTCCCCACCGGCAACCAAGACGCTTTGAAGCAGATCCACTCCCACCGCGAGGTCGATCTGTTCGGTCACATTGATTCGGACGGTCTTAACAAGGCTTTGGTTGGTGCCGTCGCTGGCGACGTAGGTGAATGAATCGGCTCCAAAAAAATTCGGTGCTGGGGTGTAGCGGAAGCCGCCGTTAATATCTAGCACAAGCTTGCCATGGGTGGGAGGGGATTTGACGATGGCGCTGAGGTGAGCTGGGCCATTGCCATCATCCTGGTCGGTGTCGTTGGCGAGCACGCCCAAGCTGGAGTTAATGGTGAGGATATCTCCCTCAACTCCTTGGTAGGTGCCGTCATCATAGGAGATGGGGGAGAAGTCGTCGTCGCGGATGCCATAGTTAAAAATAAAACCATTCACCCCGTTCCTGAGGATCACATCCCGCCCTGAGGCCTCCACTAGGCGCTTTTGCAATACAGTTATGATGTATTCGGTGCTTTCTGCCAAGTTGTCGGGGATAATATCAATCTCAAAGCGGGTTCCAGAAGTGGTAACCGTCACTCTGCTAGATTTGGATCGGAAGTCCACTCCATCGGTGGCACCACCTGATACCGATACTATCAACGCGGTAACCGGGACATCGACCTCTTTGCTCATGGTCAACGTGAAGACCATTTTTGGCGTGCCGCTGTCGCCCTCGATGACATCCCCACCGGTCACCGAGATAACGGATTGGTCGTCATTGAGAATGGTGCCGATGCCCTGATTGTCTAAGAAGGTGATGTTACGTCCAAAGCTTTCCAAGTAACCGAGTGTGACGAGGAACTGCTCATCGAGTTCGACTATTGAATCCTGGCCGACCCCAACCCAGATGGTATGGGTCAATGGCGACGCTTGGCCGAAGGCGTTGCCCTCCCAAAATGCTATCAATGTTTCGGTGGGATCGCTAGAGGAGATTTTGGGGGTAAACCGGATCGGAATGTCGACGGGCTGGCTCAAACTCACGGTGAACTTGAAGTAGGTTTGCCCGGTGCCGTTTCCTTCTGCCATGGAGACATCGTCGATGGAAATTGTCGCAGAGTCGTCATTAATGATAGTGACCGTAGCAGAATTTTGCGTGCCGATGGTGGCGTTGGACACGGCACTGAGCATCAGATCGCATGTTTCATCTAGTTCGACGATGTTGTCCTGAGTGAGGTGGATCTCGATGGTTTTGGTCAACTCATTCCCGTTGAAGGTCACTGCAACGGGAATGCTATCATAGTCGCTCCCTGCGGTTGCGGTGCCGCTACCGGGAAAACTCACGTTAACGGTCGTATCGCCTGCCGCACTATTTCTTACGAGAGTGACTTGAGCGGCGAGCGGTAAACCGTCCTCTCCGTATCTGTACCCTGCCGCACTGAATACAACGGTCGGTTGGCTGCTGATAGGTAGAGCATCCTGACCTTGGCAGATTCCACCAACAAAAACAAGGAAGGGAAGCAATAAACACAGGAGATGCATCTGTTCTATGGGACTTGGAAGACGTCGCGCGAAGGGTTGTTGGCTCGATGGTTTTTCGTCGGTCAGCGATACACCCCCGGTGTGGCGACTTAGCGCCCGCAGGGCGAGGGGTGTGACGAACCCAATAGCGGAATGGGACATCGCCAGATAGCCGGCGCGACCTTGTTTGGCCACCTGCGAGACAAGAACCGCCAGCTTGCATGTGGCGATGGCGCCCAAGGTACTAATAATGCGGTTCATGGTGTGCAGTGCCGTAAGATTACGGCTGCAGCGTGGAGGGTAGCCCCCGCTAGGACCGCTGTCACGCTGAGAGTGGTGCCTTTAATCCCACACTGCGTAGATTGCCGTCCAATTGATCCCCTCTGTTGGCTCCTGTGGAGATGCTTCAAGTTGGACGGCTAAAAATGAGAGACGTTCCAGCGAGGTGCCGCAACCACGTTCGAGCCGCCCGTCCGCCTATTTGAATTTTATGCCACACAAGAGCATGGAGGAAATTCCAGAAAGTTTGGGAAAATCTCAACGGTATCTGTTCACGGGGCGGCGATTCGCGACCATCTCGATTCAAACCCGCTGCGGGTGTCCCATTCCCGCGGTTAATGTCACACGGCTATGCCCACCCGATCCACGAACCCCATCCACCGTCGCCAGTTCATCGGGACCGCCGGTGGCAGCTTGCTTTTCCTCCTTTCCGCCGCGAAGGGCTACTCCCAGTCCGGCGGCGGGGGCGGAGGGGAGTTTCTGTTTCTCGAAGCCGAGATGTTCTCCGATCGCGGCGGTTGGGATCTCGACCAGCAATCGATGGACCAGATGGGCTCACCCTATCTGCTGGCCCATGGCTTGGGAGTGCCGGTGAAGGATGCGGTGACTTCAGTTGTGTTTCCCTCGGCCGGAACCTATCGCGTCTGGGTCCGCACCCGCGATTGGGTGGCACCGTGGAATGCACCGGGCGCTCCAGGCAAGTTCCAGCTTCTGGTCGATGGCCAAGCGCTTCCGGAAACCTTCGGGACCAAGAGCGCGGAATGGCATTGGCATGATGGCGGTCTGGTGAAGGTCGGAGAAAAGGCGACGCTCGCCCTGCACGATCTAACCGGCTTTGAGGGTCGCTGCGAGGCGGTGCTCTTCTGCAAGGATCCGAATTTCAAACCGGCCAACGACGTGGCCGCACTGACGAAGTTCCGCCGCTCATTGTTAGGCTTGCCGGAACACCCCGATGATGGTGGTGAATTCGATCTCGTCGTCGTAGGCGGAGGTCTGGCGGGGACCTGTGCTGCCCTCTCTGCTGCCCGCAACGGGTTGAAGGTCGCCCTCATCCAGGACCGTCCCGTGCTCGGCGGCAATGGTAGCTCGGAAGTGCGCGTCTGGCCCGAAGGGAAGACCAATGTGCCGCCTTACGATCGGATCGGGGACATCGTGACGGAAATCCTTCCAACGATCCCCAAGAAGGGCGTGATGAATGCCACCGGGTATGCGAATTTCGACGACGCCCGCAAGCTGGCCGTCGTCAAGGAGGAGTCCCGCATCACGCTTTTCACCGAGCAACGGGTGGTGGCGGTGGATTCGAAAAACGGCAGCATCTCCGCCGTGGTCGCACAACACACGCACACCGCGAGACAATCCCGGTTCCGGGCGAAATTCTTCGCCGATTGCACAGGTGATGCGACGGTTGGTTTTCTAGCAGGAGCGGATTTCGAAAGCTCCCGTGACAATAACATGGGTGCCTCTAACTTGTGGAATGTGCTGGATGTCGCCGACGATAAACAGGTGCTCAAATGCGAGTGCAAGGACAAGACCGCGCTGAGCATGGCAACCGATGAAGGTAAGGTCGAGCAACCGTTTCCCCGCTGTCCGTGGGCGATCGACCTGACCGACAAGCCGTTTCCCGGAAGGATTAAATACAGCGGAAATGGCAAGGGAGATCTAGCGGATCTTGGCGGTTGGTTCTGGGAAAGCGGTTTCGACAAGGACTCCGCCACCGACATCGAGCGCATCCGTGATCTCAACTTCCGCGCGATGTATGGCGCGTGGGATGCGTTAAAGAACGTGGACAAGCTCTATCCGAACCATCGTCTCGGCTGGGCCGCCTTCATCGCGGGCAAACGCGAGTCCCGCCGCCTGATGGGCGATGTGGTGCTGGATTCCGACGACTTCACTAACAAGCGTGAGTATCCGGATGGTTCGTTTCCCTGTTCATGGCATATCGACATCCACTCGCCTCACAAGAAATTCGACGAAGGTCAGAAGGGCGATGAGTTCATCTCCGATTTCACGAACTCGAAGCAATACCACTATGAGGGGCCGTATTGGGCACCCTACCGCTGCCTTTACAGCCGTAACATCAGCAATCTCTTCATGGCCGGGCGCGACATCAGTGTGACGAAAAAGGGCCTCGGCCCCACCCGCGTCATGCGCACCTGCGGCATGATGGGCGAGGTCGTCGGCAAGGCCGCGGCGATCTGCGTAAAGGAGGAAACCACGCCGCGCGGCGTTTACGAGAAGCACCTTGAAAAGCTAAAGGATCTGTTGAAGCAGCCCGGCTCCACGCGTTCAATCTGACCCTATGTTAACTATCAGAAAACCTGTATTTCATCGTCTGCTTTCTGCGGCTGTTTTTGTCCCCCTCCTGACATCCGCGGCACCCGCCACCGACAAGCCTGCATACAGCGGCATCTATCCGCACTTGGCCTATTTCAACAACGAGGGCGAATGCGGGACGGGTGCCGTAGTGCCATGGGCGGATCGCCTCTGGGTCATCACCTATGGACCTCACCTGCCGCTGGGTTCCTCGGACAAGCTTTACGAAATCACGCCTGACCTGCTGGAAATCACCCGCCCCGAAAGCATCGGCGGCACCCCGGCGAACCGCCTGATCCACCGCGAGTCGAACCAGCTCTTCATCGGACCCTACGCCATCGACGCGGAGCGCAAGGTGCGCGTCATTCCCATCAAGGAAATGCCGGGCCGCCTCACCGCCAGCGCCCGCCATCTGACCAATCCGGCTAACAAAATCTACACCGCTACGATGGAGGAAGGCCTCTACGAGATCGACGTGCACTCATTGGCCGTCACCGAAAAAATCAAGGATGGCAACCCGCAGCCCGCCGTCGGGCAAGGCGTGGAATCCGAACTCCCCGGCTACCACGGCAAGGGACTCTATAGCGGACAGGGAATTTTAGTCTACGCGAACAACGGTGATCAGGACAAACGCGTGGCCACCGATCCTTTCATCCCCTCTGGTGCTCTCGGTTCCTGGGAGGGCGAGGGCGCTTGGAAACTCATCCGCCGTAATCAATTCACCGAAGTCACCGGCCCGGGCGGCATTTACGGAAACGAACACCCGGAAACCGATCCACTTTGGTCGGTCGGTTGGGATGCCCGCTCGATCATCATTATGCTGCTAGATAAGGGTGAATGGCACAGCTACCGGCTGCCCAAAGCCAGCCACAGCTACGATGGATCGCATGGTTGGAACACCGAGTGGCCGCGCATCCGCGACATCGGCGAGGACGAACTGCTCATGACCATGCACGGAATGTTCTGGAAATTTCCGAAGACCTTCAGCACGGCGAACAGCAAGGGCATCACGCCCCGTTCCAGCTATCTCAAGGTCATCGGCGACTTCACCCGCTGGCAGGATAAGATCGTCCTCGGCTGCGACGACACGGCTAACAACGAGTTTTTCAACAAGCGCAAGGCCAAAGGTGAGATCGCCGCACCGCAATCGCAGTCCAACCTGTGGTTCATTGATCCCGCGGAACTCGATCACCTCGGCCCGGTCATCGGCCGCGGGGCGCTCTGGCTCAACGATCCGGTCGAGGCAAGCACGCCTTCCGATCCATTCCTTATCGAGGGTTTCTCAAAGCGCATGATTCATTTCACCTCCGACGTGTCGACTACGATAACACTGGAGATCGACATTAAGGGGGACGGCCAATGGACAAAACTAACTGACGTGCCGGTCAACGGCTACGCGTGGAAAGAAATCGAGCCAAGCGTCCATGCGGTGTGGATGCGTGCCAGCTCATCCGCAAAACTAACCAAAGCGACCGTCTGGTTCCAGATGGAAGGCGAGCGTGGATCCAACGCGCGGCCGGAGCTTTTCTCGGGAGTGGCCCGGGTCGGAGATTCGGACATCAAGGGCGGGCCGGTGCGCGCGCTCGGAGGAAACAAGCGCACCCTGCAATTCGCGTCTAGCAGTGCGAACGGCGAAACCGGCTATTACATTCTCGACGGCGAAATGAAGCTCAAGGCCGTCGACTCGAAGGCGGACCTCACATGGCTAACAGAACATGCCGCCATTCCCGATCGTACCGGAGTGCTCGAAGTGGACGCCGCCTCGGTGCTCTACACGGATGATAACGGAAAACGTTTCCGCATCCCGAGGAATCCCGACTACGTGAAAGCCGGCCCGATTGGCTTCGGCCGGATCTGCCGCGAGGTCTCCACCGAGCGGGATCTTTTCAACTGCCACGGCACCTTTTTCGAGTTGCCAGCCAACAACGCCGGCGGCTTCGGTCGCGTGCGCCCGGTGTCCTCCCACCATCTCGACATCAAGGACTACTGCAGCTACCGCGGCATGCTGATTCTCTCGGGCGTGAATCTCAACAAGGCGGGAGACAACCCACATATCATCCGCAGCGACGACGGCAAGACCGGCCTCTGGGCGGGTGCGATCGATGATGTCTGGCAGTTAGGCAAACCGGTCGGCGAGGGCGGCCCGTGGAAGGCCTCTGCCGTCAAGGCAGGCGAGGTTTCCGATCCCTACCTGATGACCGGATACGACCGGAAATCACTCACGCTTGAGAGTTCAAAACCTGCAAGGATGACCGTTGAGGTCGATGTTTCGGGCATGGGTGACTGGGTGATCTATCAAGTCTTTGAGGTTGCTGCTGACAAGCCGGTATCCCACAACTTCCCTGATGTCTATCAAGCCTGCTGGGTGAGAGTAGTGTCCGACACGGGAACCACCGCGACCGCGCAATTGAGTTATCGTTAGGATTCTTTCGTGGCCTCGTCCTCGGTCAATTGGAGGTATTTGTCATCCTTCAGCCGGGTGGCAGCAGTCATTTTATGAAAGACAAACCCGCAGAGGCTTAACGGGGAAGTAGGTCCTTCACGGCGGCGGCCTGATAGACCTAATGCTTGAACTTGAGTTTCATAGGGCCTTCGAAAGTGATTTGAAAGGATTCATCACCCGGACACCGCCATAATCTTGGCCGTCGTTCAAATCCTCGGTGAGGAGCTCGCGCGCACCGCTGGTATGGGCTGCAGCCAGAATCATGGCATCCCACAACGAAAGCTGCCAGCGGGCCTGAAGGGAAAGACCGAGGCCGAAAAGCGCAAGCGTGTTGTCGATGACCGGCCAATGGCAAAAATCCGCAGTGAGAGTGGCGGATTCTTCTGCGGAATGACCCTTGCGAACGAAATTGACATGGAATTCCTGAAGCACCTGGACACTGATGGCGGTGCGACCGGGTTGCAGCCACGCCTGCTCAATCAGGGATCGTGCGACGCGCCGCTTTTCAGGAGCGTCGAGGTCATACCCGTAAAGCAAAATGTTCGTGTCCAGAAATCGCTCAGCGGGCATTGGCTTGATCACGGGTAAGAGGCTGGCCCCCAAGGTGGTATCCTTGGCGGAGACGGGCAAGCGCATCGGCAGGAGGCTCGCTGGAGATTTCCTCGCGCAAAACGATTTCCAATCCCTCAATGATGAGCTTCTTGATGGAGGTGCGGCGACGCACTGCGGCGATTTTTGTCCGCTCCAGAATGCTGTCAGGCAAATCGACTGTCGTTTTCATGGGCAATAAATACGTGAATATGGGTCCAGAGGCAAGTTCTGACTTGGACTACAGCAGACTGCACGCAGCCCAAAGGTTAAGATCACAGCGATTTCACCTCCGTGCAGGGGGTGCAAGAGCTTGAAGGTCTGCTCCACGTTAATGCGGTTGGCGTAGGGATTGCCGGACAAAGCACGCATCGAATGCCCCGCTCAAACAAAATGCCTGCCGCCGGATGGCAGCAGGCATTTTGCGAAAGACAAATCCGCAGGGGCTCAGCCGGGAAGAAGGTTTTTCACGGCATCGCGCTCTTCCTTAAGCTCATTGATGGTTAAATCGATTTTTTCCTGACTGAACGCATCGATGGGAAGGCCTTGAACGATTTCCCATTTGCCGTTTTCAATTGTGCGGATTGGGAACGAGGCCATCAGACCTTTTTCAATGCCGTAGGACCCATCAGAGCAAACAGCGACAGAGTGCCAATCGCCTGCCGGAGTCGGCGTGATGAGGCTCTTTACGGTGTCAAGCGCTGCATTTGCGGCGGAGGCGGCGGAGGATGCACCGCGCGCTTTGATAATGGCGGCACCGCGCTGTTGGACAGTGCTGATGAAGTCGCCCTTGAGCCATGCGACATGGGAAATCACTTCAGGCACGAGGCGGCCGTTAATTTTGGCGTTGGTGAAATCGGGATATTGCGTGGCCGAGTGGTTGCCCCAGATGCAAAGATTGGTAACCTTGGATGGATGGACACTGGCCTTCTTGGCGAGTTGGCTCTTGGCACGGTTTTCATCCAGCCGCGTCATCGCGAAGAAGCGGTCCTTGGGCACACCCTCAGCATTGTTCATGGCGATGAGTGCGTTGGTATTGCAAGGGTTTCCGACGACTAACACGCGGACGTCTTTGGCCGCATTGCGGGCGATCGCCTTGCCTTGGCCGGTGAAAATCTTGCCGTTGATGCCTAGCAGATCCGCGCGTTCCATCCCTGCCTTGCGCGGCACAGATCCTACCAGAAGTGCCCAGTTGCAGCCTTTGAAACCTTCGTTCAGATCCGATGTGCCAATGACTTCGTTGAGCAGTGGAAATGCGCAATCATCGAGTTCCATCATGACACCTTGAAGTGCGGCCATGCCGGGCTCGATTTCGATCAGGCGAAGATTGACCGGTTGGTCCGGACCAAAAACGAAGCCGGAAGCAATGCGGAAAAGCAATGCATAGCCGATCTGGCCAGCGGCACCTGTGATGGAGACGGTAATAGGTGTTTTCATGGATTGAATGGGAGTTCGGCAGTCAAAAGCTCTATCAAGTAGAACGGGAGGCAGCGATCACTTCACAGCCGCTAGAATTTGCTCAGTAAGCATCTGAACGAGCTTTTCGGCTTCGGGATCGAGCTTTGCGGAGCTGCCGGAAGGGACTGTCACTTTGTCCGGAATCTGGCAGACGGTGCCGGGGCTGAAATCGGCGTTGTCGCAGAGCTGGCATTCCTGCCAGTTCGCGCGCTTGTCTTCCATGCCGAGCACCTTGCGGAGTGCAATGAGTTCCTTGGCCTGGCCACCCGTGATGGTGAGAAGCTTGCCGCCATTGAGTTGCGAGGCGACCCAGATGGTTTTGCAATAGGACTCGACGTTCTCCATTTTCCAATAGGCGTCTTCGATGTCCTTGCCCCAAGTGATGACACCGTGGTTGACCATGAGCACTGCCATGTGATCGACGGCAGCATCACCGACGGCAACGGCGTTCGCGGGGGTGCCCGGGGTCTGATATTCCGATAGACCAATCTGGCCGAGGAAAACTTCCGCTTCAGGAATCATACACGTCGGCGGCTGGACACCGGCGACGGCAAAAGCGGTGCCATGCGGTGGGTGAGCGTGGCAGCAGGCTTTTGCCTTCGGCTGGCGCTTCATGATCGCAAGGTGGGTCATGCACTCGGAGGTGCGCTTGTATTTCCCGGCGAGCTGCACGCCTTCCATGTCCACGAGGCACATTTGCTCAAGCGTCATGAATCCTTTGGAAACGAGAGTGGGCGTGCAGAGCACGAGGTTATCGCCGACACGGATCGTTAGATTGCCGCCATTTCCATCGGTGTACTCGCGGGCCCACATACGCTTCCCGATGTCGACCATGCGCTGCTTGAGCTCGACGATGGCGGGGGAGTGGAAGAATGCGGCGATTTCCGCAGGGGTTTTCGGGTCCTTGCCGGGAGTCCATTGGAATTCATAGTTAGGCAAAATGGGCTCGGCGTAAACCGCGGACTGGGCGACGGCGGAGGGTGCCGAACTGCCAGCACCACCGGCGCGCACCGGGCCAAGGCCATCGCGAAGCACGTCCTTGGCGGAAGGAGTTAGGATAGAACCCTTCGGAAGATCGGCGGCCGTTTTTCCGGATTTCAGGTGGGCTTCGATATCGGCGGCAGTGAAGACTTGCTTGCTCATGAGTTAGAATGGTTGGAAGGATTTACGCGGCAGGTGGTTCGTAAGAAAGGGAATCGAAAATGGCGACGGTGATGGCGTCGATAGGGATCGGAAAATCAAATGGTGCGGTCGCTTCAGCGCCCTCGACGATGCCTACGATATCGCCGTCACCGGCTCCGAGGTTGTCGTAGGCGACGAGTGAGGATTGAGGAGAAATGGAAGGAGCGTTCTGGCAGGCGTCGTTGAACTGCCCGGCATCAAGCGGATTGACCATGAGCCAGCGCCCGCCTTTGAAGGAGGGATCTTGGATACTCAGGGTCACTCGACCAATGACTTGGGCTACGCGCATGAAATTTTGTTAGTCAACAATACCTTGGATGAAATTCCGGATGGGTGATTTATCGTCATGGACAATGTGGCGGGCACCGAGTCCATCGGTGGAAACCATCACCTTTGAATGAAGGCCGGCTCCGAACAGATCGATTGCGACCATCGGTGCTCCAGTGAGTTTATCATCCGCATCGAGAGCCTGGCACAGCATCATCTTGTGTCCCTTAAGTGAGGGATGGGAGTGACTGCTGACTGCATGGCCGACGACTTGGGCGAGGATCATTTGAATTAGATGATGCGGAGGTTTTCCACGAGCACGCAGCGGCGGACGCGGGTGAATGTCTTGGGAGTGGTGATTCCCTCGCCAGTGGTGGTGGCGATGGAGTAGGAAAGGTAGCCTTCCCCACCGAGGCCGAGGCCGGCGACGGAGGCTCCGTTTTTCACGAAGATGGTGGTGTCCATTTCCTTGGCCATGTAGGTCATGTGATCAACATCCTTGGTGTGGATAATGGCGGAGTGGCGGTAGTTGTGCTCGGCGCGTTTCGCCTCGCGGACACCGGTTTCGAAGTCAGGCACGGAAACGATCGGCATCATCGGCATCATTTGTTCTTCCTGGACGAACGGATGATCGGCATCGGTCTCGGCGAAGAGGAGTTGCGTGCCGCTAGGAACGGTGGTGCCCGCGAATTCAGCAAGTTTCGCAGGATCGGCACCGACGAGGGCGCGGTTGACGGACGCATGCGAACAGCCACCGCCTTCGCCAGGCTTGAAAGTAAATGCAGCAGCAGTTAGTTTCTCCAACTGCTGTGCGGTGATGCGGGCACCCCCGGCTTTTTCGAGTTCCTGACAGAAGCGGTTGAAGACGGAGCCGACAACGAAGACAGCTTTTTCCCCGATGCAAAGGAGGTTATTATCAAACGCACCACCTTCCACGATGCCGCGTGCGGCACGGGCGAGATCCGCAGTTTCATCGACGACGACGACCGGATTTCCCGGGCCCGCACAGATCGCACGCTTGCCGGACTTCATCGCGGCATTGACGACTGCCGGGCCGCCGGTGATTGCGAGCAGGGCGACGTGCGGGTTCTTGCAAAGAAGGTCGAAGGATTCCAATGACGGGCTCTCGACGGTGGTGATGAGGTTATCGATTCCGATCTCACGCTTGATCGCTTCGTTATAAGCGCGCACTGCCATCGCGGCACTGCGAGCGCCGCCGGGATGCGGATTGAAAACGACTGAGTTTCCGGCAGCCACCATGTTGATCACATTTCCAGTTAAAGTGGGAACCGAGTGAGTGACGGGAAGGATCGCGCCGATCACGCCGAAGGGCGCGTATTCCTCAAGCGTGATGCCGCCATCGCCGCTCATAGCGTATGGCTGGAGCCACTCGGTGCCGGGGACGTTTTTGGTGATAAGTAGCTTGCCGATCTTGTGATCGAGGCGGCCGATCTTGGTTTCCTCCATCTCGAAGCGGCCCCAAGGCTCAGCATTCGCGACGGCGAGTGTCTTGACGATTTCGATGACCTTCGCACGTCCGGCAACTCCTAGCTTTTTCAACTGGAGGTGGGCCTCGTGAGCGGCTTCTGCGGCTTTGTCCACGCAGGTGAAGACACCGCGCTTGCCGTCACTTCCAGAGCAACCACAGCCGCACGACGATGACTTGGCGGCGGGTGCCGATGCTGGCGCGGCAGCCTGCCCGTTAGCAGCTGCCAGACGGGAGACGACGGATTCCACCACGGAGCGGAGGGTTTCGGGATCGAGAGTTTTCATTCAGATAGTAAGGCGTCGGGAAATTTGAAAAACGTAGAATCAACCGCCTTTATAGACTGTTTTGCCGAGAACTTCGACGCGGTCGATAATGGCGACGATGGCGGCATCCACGGGAATCAACTTGAGTCCTTGTGCTGCGCGGGCAGAGCTGCCCTGACAGAAAAGCACCAGCTCACCTTCGCCCGCGCCAACGGTATCGATGGCGACGATGGTGTTCTGTCCGGCCTTGAATTTACTCGGATCTTTCTCGTCTACGAGCTGCGGGCGCAGGATCAGGAGTTTCCTCCCGACCATGAGCTCGTCCTTTTTCGTGGAGACGACTTGGCCGATAACTTCTGCTAGGAACATCAGGGTTGTGGAGTGACCACGCCCGCAACCGGTAAAGACTGCGGGCGCGGCATGACGGGATTACTTGCGAGGAGCGCGGGCGGCGGCACTTGGGTCCTTGGGAAGGACACCATCGATCGCGTCGTCTGGACGAGCGATGATATGAGCGCTGACGACCTCACCGGACTCGGAAGCGGCGGCGGCACCGGCATCGAGCGCGGCTTTCACCGCGGCGACATCACCGAAGACGACGGCATTGCAAAGCGCACTGCCGACTTGTTTCATCGGACCGGCGAGTTCGACGTTTGCGGATTTGAGCATCGCGTCAACGCCAACGACGAGACAGGCGAGGCCACGGGTTTCGAGAAGTCCAACTGCTTGTTTAGCCATGGTAGTATTTAGTTAGTGTGAATTTGTTAGTAGTGAGAATCTTAGGAAAGCTTGCGGAAAACCTCACGGGCGAGGACGAGCTCCTCGTTGGCCGGAATGACGATGATCCTCACGAGTGAATCGTCGTCACTGATGATCGTCTCGGTCGCGCGGCAGTTTTCATTTCTATCGGGATCAATGATGACACCAAAGTCCTCGAGGTCTTTACAAACGGCAGCGCGGATAGAGGCTCCATTTTCGCCGATGCCGGCGGTGAAGACGAGCGCGTCGAGCCCGCCGAGTTCGAACTTGAAAGCACCGATCCAGTGGCGGATCGAGTGAACGAACGCATCAAGGGCAAGTTGGGCATCGGCATTGCCTTCTCTGGCAGCGGCATCGATATCCCGGATGTCATTGGAAACGCCGGACAAGCCTAGCAGGCCGGACTCCTTCGTGAGCTGGCGTTCTGCTTCATCCAGCGAGATGCCGAGCGTGCGCATGGCATAAGGAATCGCACCGGAGTCGAGTTCTCCCACGCGGTTGTTCTGAGGAAGGCCGCTCTGCGGGGAAAATCCCATGCTGGTGCCGATCGCCACGCCGTTCCGGATGCCCGTGACAGAGCTGGAACCGCCGAGATGGCAGGAAACTACACGCAGCGGGCGCCCACTGACGGGCTGTGGTCCGTCAAGATAAAGGCGGCGTGCGATTTTCGCGACATCGTCGCGACCGCAAAGCTCCGCAGAGCGTTCGGCGATGAATTTGTGGCTCGCGCCGTGGAATCCATAGCGGCGGATACCGATGTCCCGCCAGGTACGAGGAATCGCGTAGTTGGCAGAGGCGGCCGAAATCCACTGATAGAATGCGGTTTCAAAAAGCGCGACGAGGCGGGCTTTTGGGAGTGATTTTTCAAACTGCCGGATGCCAGCCGCGTAGGGCGGATTATGAGCGGGAGCGACGGCGGTGAAGCCATCGAGCGCATCAATCACCTTTTGATCCGCGATCACACAACCGCTGAGATCCTTGCCCAAGACCGTTTTGAAACCTACGGCATCAATCTCATCAGGACCGCTGATCACGCCTTCGCGCTGAAGAGTCGCTAAGGCGTCCTCAATCACCGCGGCATAGTCCGTTACCCGCTCGTAGCCGCCCTTGGCGATATCACTTCCGCCGCTCTCATCCATGCGGAAGAGGCGGTATTTGAATGACGTGGAGCCAAGGTTGGCGACGAGGACGAGCATCTTGATAGAAGCTGAAATGCTGAGAATCTGAAACGTTGAAAACTATCAGCCAATCCAGGTGCCGAGCTTCGATAGATCGTCGTGCGGACGTGGAATGATCTGAACGGAAGTGACGGTGCCGATCTTGGCGGCGGCAGCGGCGGCGGCGTCGAGGCCAGCCTTCACTGCTGCGACATCGCCAGTGAAGAAACCGGTGACGAGGCCGGAGCCGATTTTATCCCAGCCGGTCATTTTGATATCGGCGGCCTTCAGGGCGGCGTCCGAGGCTTCGATGAGGGCGACGAAACCTTTGGTTTCGATGATGCCGATTGCTTGTTTGGCCATGGTAGTGGTTGGTTGAAATTGGTGTTAAAAAATCAGGCGATGCCGAATTGAGTGAGTAGTTCATTGTGCGGGCGGGCGATGACGTGCGATGAGACGAGCTCGCCGACGCGACCGGCTGCTTCGGCTCCGGCATCGACGGCTGCTTTCACGCTGCCGACGTCACCTTTGACGAGGACGGTGAGGAATCCCCCGCCGGTTTGGATTTGTTTCACGAGGGTGACGTTAGCGGCTTTCGCCATTGCGTCGGTGGCTTCGACGCTGCCGACGTAGCCTTTGGTTTCGATCATGCCGAGTGC
>JBDTNJ010000357.1:0-4575 GCA_039933825.1 Luteolibacter sp. | reverse complement strand
TCGGGTTCGCGGTGCCCCATTTGTTTCCCGTGAAAAGGCGCGTGGTGACGAAATAGACGTCCGCTTTGAAAGGGGATTGGAAACCGTATTTCCAGCCCTTGAGTTTCGTTAGGACCGGAATGTTATCGGTGACGAGCGAGTGCTTGCCGGGGCCGAAGCAATCGCCGTATTGGCCGAGATAGACGAACTGTGCTGCCTGACTCTCGCGGACGATGAGCTGGGCGCCGTTTTTGATCGCCTTATCTTCGTCTGGAAAGCGCCACGCAAGGGTGTCGCGTGAGTCGTCGTTGAATTCGATGATTTCCAGCAGTTCGCCTTTGATGAATCCGAGTATGTCCATGGTATTGTTTTTAAAGTTCATGCAAGCTACCCTGCTTGCCGAGGGGGATGGAAGTAGAAAACCACGTGCTTATTCCAATCCGCGCTCCGCTACCTCGTCCTCGTCCCAGCCGAGGTAGTGACCGAGCTCGTGAAGGAATGTGGTGCCCACCTCATCACGGTAATCGTGTTCTTCCTCGCCGGTGTCCTCCCAAAGGTTCATGAGGAAAAGCCGGATGCGCGGGGTTTCCCCGGAGCCCTCTTCGTCCATCGCCATCGGGCCTTCGAACAGGCCGAGCTCGTCGCCTTCCAAGTCCTCGTCAGCGGAGCCTTGTCCAGGCTGCTCTTCAAACGAAATGACCACCTTTTTCGCCGCAGCTTGGACGTCTGCAGGTAAAATCTTCACCAACGACTTCAGCTCCTCATCGGCCCAACTGCTCAGTGTTTCAAAATCCATGGCGGTGACTTTACTTCTCCGGCGGCAAGGCACAAGCAACTTGCGAAAATCCCGGTTTAGCGTTTAGGCCCGGAAATCGTGGGAATGAAGCTCTGTTCTTGAAGGGATGCTGATCGACTGATGGTTTGCCAAGACGCCGGGTATCTGTATATTCGGGGCATGCTCAGTAATTTCCGACCGCATGTCATGGCCTTCGGGCTCGTGATGGTTGTTTCCGCGTTGTCCAGTTGTGACAGATTCGAAAAAATCAAAGCTGCGGCCGGCAAGTTGGGCACCACGGGGAAGCCGGCACAAGTCGTGCCGGAAGTGAAGGGCACCTACAGCAGGGACCAGATCAGCAATCTTGATGAAGCGGGTTTCCCAGCCTTCATCGCTCGGAAGAACGCCCTAGTGATCGTTGATTATAATGCGACCTGGTGCGGCCCATGCAAGATGATGGGGCCGGCTCTGGACAAGGCCGCGGAAGCGCATCCTGGGGTGGTCTTCGTGGGTAAGGTCGATGTCGATCGAGCGAATGGATTGGCCAAGCAGCAGGGTGTCAGCGGGATCCCGGACGTCCGGATTTACAAGGACGGCAAGGAGGTGGATCGCATGGTAGGATTTCCGGGTGAATCGGTGGTGCTCGGGAAAATCGCAGGATTGGCTGCGGGCATCACTCCGGTGGCCGCTGCCGTCTCCACCGCCCCAAAGACTGCGGAACCGGAAATTCAGCCCTTTTCAAAAGGTTGGCTACCTCCGGGAATGAAAAGAGGAGGCGCGGAACCTGCTCACCGTCCGTAGCGCAGGACCAGTGGGTTTTTTCCTTCCGAGGTGACGTAAATGTTTTTCCCGTCCTTAGAGAAAGCGACCGATTCCGCCTGAGCGAGGCGGTGAGGGCCGAGTGGGGTTGGCTTGTGGGCAAAGGCTTCGGTCCAGCTTTCAGCGGGTTTCCGAGGGAAGAGAAAAACTCCATGATAGGTGACCACGGCGGCGACGGAACGATCCGCACTGATGTCTAGTCCGGTGGGCTGATTGGCGAAGGGAAGGAGGTTGCCAGCTGGCGACTCCACTGAGGTTTGACCAATTTTGGTGAGAACCAGCGCCCCCTTTTTTTGAGGAGCGCGCATTGGCAGTTCATAAACTTCCGGTGGCTTAGTGCGCTTACTGATGAGAATGATTTTTTCACTAACAGTATCCGCCGCGACGGCTTCGCAATCTCTTGCGCCCCCTTGGTAGGTAAAATCGATATGCCACTCGACGGACGCAGTCCCTGAGAGCTTTTGGCCGTCGGCAGGGAGCTGCGGTTCGCGCAGGATGTAAACGGTGCAGGATTTGCGGGTGGCGTTGTTATCACCGGTATCGGCGATGAGGAGATAGGGTTTTCCGTCGAGGGTGAATGAGGCAATGTCTTCCCAGTCGATATTCGTGGCATTGGTGACTGTCACCTTGCCTCGGTCCGCACCGTCGGTGTTGAGGAGATGGAGTTCAGAGGTGTTGCCGCTGTCGTTGAGGGTCCAGAGAAAATGCTCGTTTTCCTGAGAAATGGCGAGGCCGCTGGCTTCAGTGACAGCGGGGGATTGGATGTGATTTTTGTCAGCAGCGAGTGTGAATTCGGCGGCTTCGGATTTTGATAGAAAGGCGATGAAGAGGAGGCCGGGGATGGAAGGGATGCGCATGGCACAAAGTAGGAAGTTCCCTTGAAGGACCAGACTATGGATTGAGGGCCCTCCGCTCCTGGGCGCGGGTGAGCTGGGCCTGGAGCTCGGCGAGCACTTTCATGAAATAGGCGTAAGCGTCCTGGGGGCTCGGATAGGGAGTGAGATAGGCGTGCACGCTACCATCGGTGCCGCCCTTGGTGGACATCCAGTAGAAATGATCCGATGTTTGCATTTTCGCCCAGATGTGGGTGAGCTCAGGATCGTTCACAGCGAGCACCTCCCGCTCGAGCCGGTGGACTTTCGCGATGGCTTCCTGCTGCATCACATTGCCCATCCAGGCAGATAGATCCCGTTCGGTATCGGCCCATGAGCTGTGAGTGCGGCTGCTGTATTCGCGCGAGGCACGGTAGAGGTCGACGGCCTCGGACGGTGTGACCCATTGCAATCCTGCGTCATCCACGGCCCTTGGCATCGCTTCCCAAAAATCGAAAATGCCGGTCTCCACCCCTTGGTGCTCGCCGATACTTTCATAGTCCATGAAAAGGTTCACCACGTCACCATCGGTCTCGGCGAGCCAAGCAGCGAACTTCTTAGGCGTCAGCGGAAATTCACTCCACGTGGGATCGGAAAAACGGAAGCTGAGATCGTCTGATAGACGGGTGTTGCGCAGTTGCGTTTTGATGCGAGCGGTCTGTGGCCCTCGATAAAGGAAGTTCGGCGAGTGGCCCTTCAGGTTCCAATCGACTCCTTCGGCGATGACGCCATCGAAGCCCATGGTTTCCGCTTTTGCAGCGATGGCATCGTTGTAAATCAGCTCGGTGTTGCGGAAAACTCGCGGACGGACTGCAAATATCTCCTCCAGCAATTGGAGATGCATATCCACCTGTCGATCGAACTCCTTGTTCGAATGTACAAACGAAAGCGAGTGATAATACGTTTCCGCCAGTAGCTCGATACCACCGGAGGCGACTAGGTCCTGGAACGACTCCAGCACGTCCGGGCGGAAGCGTTGCAATTGCCCGATCAAGGTGCCGCTGATAGAAAGCGCCATCCGGAAGCGCCCGCCGTTTTCCCTGATCAAATTCTTGAACATGCGGTTCGCGGGAAGATAGCACCTTTCCGCGACTTGATCGAGAATGGCGGCGTTCATCCTGTCATCCTCGTAGCTTGCGTTTCCGGAAATTTTGGACAAATCGCCGGAAAGCAACCGATTCGGCTGATGAGCTTGAAAGTAGAGGCAGACGTCGGGCATGCGATGATCGGATTTTTAGGCGCACCACGGTTTAAGCAAGTGGCGGGCCAAAATACCAGAGCGATCCCCCGGTCCGATGACAATTCCTCCACATTTGGGACGCGTAAAATTTTAAATGAGTGGATGGAGCCCTGAACGGGGTTGCGGCGTCTCGCCGCAACGCCTCTCTGATCCACGCATAGAAAGCAGTTTGTTGCGGCGAGCTCGCCTGCAATCCCGTCCGCGTTGATGTATCGCAGCCCGGCCGATTTGAGGTGAGTCTGATAAAAGGTGGACTTGCCAGCCCTGTTGGGTCCCGCCGCGTCTGGGCAGTTCCCTAAAACCCAGCGACCCGCAGTGGATCACCGGCACCCATCCCGCCACCGGCAACCAAGCCTCCGCCCACCGCCTGACCGCCGAAACCCTCTTCGCCCAGACCCGCGCCCAACGCATCGACCTCCAACTCGCCGCCGACCAAGCCTGGCCCCACACGAATCCTGCCAACGCCGCCATCCGCCACACCTTCCTCATCCCCGAGGACCGCCCGGCCCACGAATAAAGTAGTCCCGGACTTCAGTCCGTTCTTCCCAAAACCAACCAAAGCCCGTCCGGAACCACCCTCCGGCCGGGCTTTTCCCTGTCAGGAAGCCATGATCTCCTCACAGGCAAACATCTAATACAAGGATCCCGGCTAACTCCTGACTTGCCAATCGGAGTCAGATGCGCAGCATCCTAACGAAGCAAGGAAATCCGCATCACGCTATGAATCACCCGTCGCCCAGACACCGCCGAAATCTCTTGCCCGGAAAAAACCGTCGCCCGCACTCCTGTCTCCGGAAAGCTAGGGCCCCGCGCGGCGGAAAAATGGAGGGGTCCCTCGTCCGCGAGAAAATCGCCAAACACGGCATGCGCAACTCCAACGTCCTCGCCAT
>JBDTNJ010000356.1:0-8047 GCA_039933825.1 Luteolibacter sp. | reverse complement strand
TTCCGTGTTTTTGCTTTTCCTCCGACTCTTGGCATGGGACGGGCAAACTAGGGATGAGCGCCCCCTTGGCAAGCCAAAAGTATCCATTTGATTCAAGTAATTCTAAGGGTGAAATCGCCCAACTCCGCGCTCGCTACTTCCCCCCCTTCCCGCTTCCATCCGCCCGCCGATGGCTTCCTCTTTTTCATTCGACTCCCTCAACAAAGCCCAACGCGAAGCCGTGGGCGCACTCGATGGCCCCGTGATGCTGCTCGCCGGTGCCGGAACCGGGAAAACCCGCACTGTCACCTGCCGGATCGCGCACATGTTAGAGAAGAAGATCGAGGCTTCGGAAATCCTCGCCGTCACTTTCACCAACAAAGCCGCCAGCGAAATGCGCGAGCGGATCGGCGGCATGGTTTCTAAAAAAGCCGCCGAAGCGATGACCGTCTGCACCTTCCACTCGCTCTGCGTCCGCATCCTGCGCGGCGGCATCGACCGCATCGGCTATAAGAAAAATTTCTCGATCTGCTCACATGGAGACCAGGTGGGGATGATGAAACAGCTGCTTGTCCGCAAGGGTGGCACTGATGAAAAGGTCAAGCCGGACGTCGTGCTCTCGGAAATTTCGAAAGCGAAGAACAAGGGCATCGACTTGCAGGATATGCAGGATGATTACTTCGCCTCACTCGCAGTCGCCTATAACAACGAACTCCGTGCGCAAAATGCCGTGGACTTCGATGACCTTCTCCTGCTGGCGGAAAAAGTCCTCCGCGAGCACGCCGATGTCCGCGAGATGTTCCGCCAGCGATTCACCCGCGTGACGGTGGACGAGTTCCAAGACACGAACGCGCTCCAGATGCAGCTTCTCCAACAGCTCGTCGGCGGCCCGAACTATCATGTATGCGTCGTCGGTGATGATGATCAGTCGATCTACGGCTGGCGGGGCGCTGAGGTGGCGAATATCCTCCAGTTCGAGAAATTTTTCCCCAATCCCAAAGTCATTCGCCTAGAGGAAAACTACCGGTCCACTCATGCGGTTCTTCACACGGCTAACAGCCTGATCAAACATAACATCGGCCGCCGCGAGAAAATCCTCCGCTCCACCCGCGCCGGGGGCGATCCGGTGCGCATCGTGGCCATGCCGGGCGATGATCAGGAAGCCGAATTCATCGCCGAGGAAATCATGTCGGAAAAAGGCGCTGTTGGCCGCGAGTGGGAGGATTTTGCGATCCTCTTCCGCACTAACAGCCAGAGTCGAAAACTCGAACTTGCCTTCCGCGAGCGGAAAATGCCCTACCGCATGGTGGGCGCGCAGAGCTTCTACGACCGCCGCGAAGTCCGCGATGTGCTCGCCTACGCCCAGCTTCTCGCGTCACCGGATGCGGATGTGCCATTACTCCGAATCCTCAATGCACCGAACCGCGGCATCGGAAACTCGACTGCCCTACTCGCCACCGATTGGAGCCGCGAGCATCACGAGTCGGTCTGGCAGGCGTTGTGCGATCCACACTTCACCTCGCAACTCGGCACCAAGGCGGCGAACTCCGTCCAGGACTTCGTCGCTACCATTGCCGGAGCGAAAAACCGCATCGACGTGGCCAAGGAAAACGCCGCCGATGTCTTGCACGGCCTGATCAAGGAAATCGAATACATTCCATGGATCGAGCGTGGCTGCAAGACCGACAACGAGCGCCAGCAGCGCGGCGAAGGCATCCACAGTGTCATCGACAGCCTTCGTAAAAGCTGTGAGAAGGGCAAAAGCCTTCAGAAATTCCTCGATGCCAGCGCCCTAGCCTCTGAGAAAGAGGACGAGGATCTGGAGAAAAAGCAGGGCGTCACCCTCATCACCCTGCACGCCTCGAAAGGGCTCGAATTTCCCATCGTTTTCCTGGTAGGACTTGAAGAAGGCTTTCTCCCCCACACCCGCAGCATCGCGGAGGGAACCAAGGACGAGGAACGGCGGCTGTTATACGTTGGCATCACCCGTGCCCAGGATCAGCTCACCATGACTTACTGCTCCACCCGCATCAAGTGGGGCCAGGAAACCGGCTGCCAGCCTAGCAGTTTCATCGGCGAATTGGATGACGAGCACCTCCTTCACACGACCTACGATGACATCCTCGGCGCAGCCCCCAGCACCGACGAACTCGAAAACTTTTTCGGGAATCTCAAGGGCATGTTGGATGGGGACTGATCGATGGTGCTGGTGGATATCAATATCCTGCTGGATATCACAACGCGGGATCCGCATTGGTTCAACTGATCAGTGCGCAGCTTGCGCCCCTGATCAACGCCCGACTATCCGATAGATCACACCCGTGTGGTCTACGATGTAAATGCTGCCGTCATTGCCTTCACCGAATGAGGAGATCAGGTTGATCCGGCCGCCTTGGGGTTGTAGCTCGTCCGTGTGATCCTTGAAATCGGTGACCTTGCTGCCGATTAGCCCAAACGACCAGATTCGCGGGTTCTGATAGTCCCCGAAAATGTAGCGGCCATCCAGCTCTTTGATTGGACCATGATAGACATAGCCGCCGGTGACGGAGAATCCCTCTCCCTTGCCTGCTCCGTGTTTGTAAACATGAACTGGATCTGTCGCCCCCTGGGGATTGTTACCAGCCACCTTGGCGTCCGGATTCGGCACATCCCCTTCCCGCAGACGCCAGCCAAAGTTCGCACCTTTGAACTGGCCTTTCGTCACATGATCCACTTCCTCCCAATTATTCTGCCCCACATCGCCGATCCAGAAATCACCGTTCTTCCGGTCGAATGAGCAACGCCATGGATTGCGCACCCCGTAGGCCCAGACTTCCGGCACCGCATCCGCCTTAGCCACGAATGGATTATCCTTCGGCACCGTGTAGCCCTTCGCGGGTGAGACGTCGACCCGCAGGATTTTCGCTAGGAAAGTATTGATGCTCTGGCCATTTTCATGCGGATCATTTTGTGAGCCGCCGTCGCCTGTCCCGATGTAGAGCATGCCGTCAGGGCCGAAACCGATCCATCCGCCGTTGTGGTTTTCATGCGGCTGCTTGTAGGTGAAAAGAACCTCTGCCGATGCGGGATCGGTTTCTGCCAGATTCTTCGTGTTCGCGGTGAACCGCACAATGCGGCTGAACATGTCCTTGTCGGTGAAATTCACGTAAAAGCGCCCGCTCTTTTTAAAATCCGGTGCGAAAGCAAGCCCCAGCAAACCCAGCTCATTATTCTTCCGGTTCACGTCCGCCACGATGTCGAGAAACGGCTTTTCCCCACGCGCTCCGGTCTTCGCATCCACGGCCCAGATCCTGCCATCCTGTTCCACCACCCAAAGTCGATCATCAATTCCGAGCGGTTGTCCGACCCACAGGGGCCTAGAAAATTTATCGGCAACTTTCTCCACCCCGATGCGGGCTTCGACGCTTGCGAGGGCTAGAACGGAGATAAATGAAATAATCGCTATTTGATCCATGACGGTGATTGATTGAAAAAACTGCCAGCCCGGCGGGAAAACCTGCTTACGTGGGGAATAGTTGACACGTTTTCAAAAAAGCCAATGCCAAACACAATTCCCGGCGGAAAGCGGCTAACGCAAACAAGGGAATTCAATTGCTGCGATTCGGACCTGCCTCAATGGGACGAGATTTTCACCGCCTTCTCGATCATGGCCTCCGCCATATCGAAGTCCACGGCCGTCTGGGCGTGGACGCGGCAGACCGCTTGGCCGGCATGGATCGTTTCGCCGCATTTGACGATCCGGTCGAAGCCGACGGCGAAGTCGACGCCATCGCTGGCTTTGGCGCGGCCGGCACCGAGTTGCAGGGCGGCCTGGCCGACGAGCCCGGCATCGACTTTAGCAATGACGCCGCCGTGGGAGGCGATGACTTCGCGGATGATCGGAGCTTTGTGGATCTCGGCGAGCTTCGGCAGATCGGCAGGATTTCCGCCCTGAGCCGCGACGAGTTGATCAAACCGGCGGCGGGCGCTGCCATCGTCGAGGAGCTTTTCCAGTTCGGTGCGCGGAACTCCTGCGATTTTAGCGGAGAGGTCGAGCACGATTTCGCGTAGATCGGCAGGGCCTCCGCCTTCCAGACATTCCAGTGATTCGATGACTTCCAAAGAATTTCCCACGGCGCGGCCGAGTGGCTCGCTCATGGGGTTGAGCAAGGCGTGGACTTCCACTCCCATCTCCTTGCCGACGGCGATCATGCTCGCAGCAAGGGATTCAGCGTCGGCCTTCGTTTGCATGAAGGCACCGGTGCCATATTTCACATCCAGCACCAGACGGTCGAGGGATTCCGCCAGTTTTTTGGACATGATGGAAGCGGTGATCAGGGCGATGGAGGGCACGGTGCCAGTGACGTCGCGCAGTGAGTAGAGCTTCTTATCCGCCGGACAGAAGCGGTCGGTTTGGCCCATCATGACGACACCGAGTTGCTCGAGTTGGGCGACGGCTTCAGGTAGAGTGACGCCGACTTTGAAACCGGGGATGGATTCCAGCTTGTCCAAAGTCCCGCCGGTGATGCCGAGTCCCCTGCCGGACACCATCGGCACCCAACATCCGGTGCAGGCGACGAGCGGCGCGAGTATCAGTGAGACTTTGTCGCCAATGCCTCCGGTGGAATGTTTATCAACCACCGGAGGGTGACCCGCAGGGTAGGAGAAGCAATCTCCGCTGGCCATCATCGCTCGTGTTAGAGCTGCAACTTCGACCGGAGTCATGCCTTTGAAAAAAACCGCCATCGCAAAAGCGGACATTTGATAGTCAGGCACGTCGCCTTTGGTGTAGCCCTCGATGAGCTTCCGGATTTCAGAGGTGGAAAGCTCCTCGCCCTCGCGCTTGCGGGAAATCAATGTGGGAATGTGCATTGGAATTTGAATGAACACGCGAATTGCGGTTTCAGCGATGGAAAAATATCGATTTCGAGATTACGGGCGCAATGATTTGGGCAGCGATGCAACCACAAGATCATACGAGTGATCGATGAGTTCGCAGACGAGTTTTGTGGGGAGCGAGCCATCCAGGACCAGCGTGTTCCAATGGCGCTTGTTCATGTGGTAGCCGGGGATGATCGATTCGTGCTCGTCACGGAGGATGACGGCCCGTTCGGGATCGCACTTGAGATTGAGACGCGCGGGAAACTCATCGGGCTGGGTGAGTGCAAACATTTTCCCGCCGACTTTATAGACCAATACATCCGGCCCGAATGGGGTGGTTTCTTCAGCACCGGTTTTAGATAGAAAACGGGCGATGGCGTCGGGCAGATCCATTGGAATGACTGTAATCGTAGGTGCATGCCCTTGGGAAGGAGCAAGTCCAAAGGGCCATTTAAGGTACCGTTTTGGGTTCACAAAAAGGAATCGACCTTTTGGCGGGAGTTTTCAGACTCCCGGCATGTCCGGTCGCGAAGATCTCAAGAATTTGTCCCTGCTTGGAAAAGCCGGGTCCCGCCTGCCCGCCAGCCCGGATGAGGCGAAGTTGGAAATTTTCCCCAATCAACGACCGGGGCGCCGTTATTGGATCACGCTCAAGACCTCGGAGTTTTCTTCGCTGTGCCCGGTGACAGGCCAGCCGGACAGTGCGAAAATCGAAATCCGCTACGTGCCGGGCGAGACGATCGTGGAAACGAAAAGTTTGAAATTCTATCTCGCGTCGTTCCGCAATCAGCCGGCGTTCAACGAGGAAATCGTCAACCGGATCCTCGACGATCTGGTGGCCGCGCTGCAACCGCAGGAGCTGATCGTGCGCGGGGAGTTCGCCTCGCGCGGCGGCATCCAACTGACGACGGAGGCGACTTACCCGGAGTGCGACGCATGAAAGTCTGCGTGCTGCTGAGTGGAGGGATGGATTCGGTGGTGGCGTTTTACGAGGCGCTTCACCGTCACGAAGTGGCGGCTTGTGTGTCGTTCGACTACGGCTCGAAGCACAATGCCCGCGAGATTCCTTTCGCGAAGCTTCACGCTGATAGAAATGGTGTGGTCCATCATACGATCCCGTTGGATTTCATGAACCAGCTTTTCAAATCCGATCTGCTGAAATCCGGCGGCGCAATCCCGGACGGCCATTACGCCGAGCTGACGATGAAACAAACGGTCGTCCCCTTCCGCAATGGCATCATGCTCGCCATTGCCACAGGCTATGCGGAAAGCATCGAGGCCGAGGGCCTAGTGATTGCCGCGCATTCCGGCGATCATGCAATTTATCCCGACTGCCGCGAGCCGTTCATGCAGGCGCTGGCCACCGCGATGAGCGAGGGAACCTACGCGAAAATCCAACTACTCCGCCCGTTCATCGACACGGATAAATCCGGGATCGCGAAACGCGGGGTGGAACTGGGCATCGATTTTGCCGAGACTTGGTCCTGCTACAAAGGTGGCGAAATCCACTGCGGTGTCTGCGGCACCTGCGTCGAGCGTCGCGAAGCTTTCATTTTGGCTGGACTGCCAGACCCCACGAAATATGAGCAAACTCCCGAGCTGCCGACTTTGAGTTGAGAGTTTGGAGTTGAGTGTTGAGAGTAAGAATTTGCTCTTCTCTTTCTCTCAACTCTCAACCATCAACTCTCAACCATCAACTCTCAACCATCAACTCTCAACCTCTTTCCCCATGTATAGAATCTGCAAATCCCTCGAAGTGGAAAATGGCCACATGCTCACGAAGCATCCGGACAAGTGCCGGTTTCCGCACGGGCATACACGCAAGGTCGAGTTCGTGATCGAAGCGGACGAGCTGGACGACAACCAGATGGTCTGCGATTTCAAGATCATCAAGGAGGCCGTCGGCGAGTGGCTGGATACCTTCGATCACGCGCTGTGCATGAATACGTCGGACCCGGCTTACGACGATTTTAAAGCGCGCTACGGCGAGCGGGTGATCGGTTTCGAAAACCAGGACCCGACGACGGAGCTCATGGCGCGCACGATTTTCGACCATGCCGCAGCCGCGCTAACAACATATGCCAGGCGCACCGATCCACGCTATCCTCTCAGTCCCGGAGTGCGACTCGTCCGCGTGCGGGTTTGGGAAACATCGTCCTCTTGGGCGGAATACGAAATGTCTATCTGAATCATGCCCAAAACGAAATCCACATTGCCCGATATCCAGGCAACGCCCGACACTCGCGGCATCGCCATCGACCAGGTCGGCGTCTCCGATCTGCGCTACCCGATCCAGGTGCTCGATCAGGACGGCAAGCCTTTCCCGACCGTCGCAAAAATCTCGATGTCCGTGCATCTGCCGCATCATTTCAAAGGCACGCACATGAGCCGTTTTCTGGAAGTCCTCAGCAAGCACGAGGGCGAGGTGACCATGCGCACACTGCCGGAAATCCTGCATGATTTGAAAAAACGTCTGGATGCCGAGGAAGCACACATCGAGGTGGCGTTCACCTATTTCGTCACGAAAAAGGCACCGGTCTCCGGCTCACCCGCGAAGGTCGGCTGCGATGTCGTGTTCCAAGGGACTTCCAACGGTACGGTCGATGACTTCGTGCTCTGCGTCACCGTTCCCGTTACCACGCTTTGCCCGTGCAGCAAGGAAATCAGCGACTACGGCGCTCACAACCAGCGCGGCTATGTCACCCTGGAAGTCCGCCCGAAGGCGAAAAAAGGCGGATGGGAACTCATCCTCATCGAGGACCTGATCGGGATCGCCGAGAAATCCGGCTCAGCTCCGGTTTACGCGCTGCTCAAGCGCACGGACGAGCGTTTCGTCACGATGCAGGCTTATGAAAATCCGGTCTTTGTTGAGGATGTCGTTAGGAATGCGGCCGCTCTGCTTCGCGCCGACAATCGTGTTTCCTCGTTCATGGTGAAAGCCGTGAACCACGAGAGCATCCACGATCACAACGCATTCGCCACCATCGTCGGTAACGCTATCGATTAGCCGTCGTGTCTAAAATCATTCCATCGGAAGTCTTGCTGGAAGCATACGCCCAAGGCGTCTTTCCGATGGCGCACGATGGCGAGATCCAGTGGTTTTCCCCCGAGCTGCGCGGATTGATTCCGCTGGATGACCGCTTTCATATTTCCCATGGCTTGCGGAAAGCCTTGAAGCGGGAGCCCTTCGAAATCCGCTGGAACACCG
>JBDTNJ010000355.1:0-9761 GCA_039933825.1 Luteolibacter sp. | reverse complement strand
GATCTAACACGGCATGGAACCCCAAAGGCGATATGGGATTCTCTCCGACATCTGGTTTAGTCCATGAACTTACTCATGCACTCCAAAGGCAGGAAGGGAGGTTCGATAAAGGTAAGGATGAAAACAAAAACAAGTGGCCTGATATTGAAGATGAAGCCACTAACATGCAAAATAAACAACTGGATTCGGAAGATAAGCCCAAGAGGGACGGTTATGGAGACCGCAATCCGGACGCTGATAAAACGGAAGGGCCGCCCCCTCCCGAAGAGGGGCAGCCGCCACAATGTGAATGTGAAATCAAATGAAAACTACAATACTATATATGTTGATTATAATTTTGCCCGTCCGAGCAGATGGGGATTTTCAAGAAATGATAGATCTTAGAAATAAAAATATCAACATATCGGTAACTGTGACAGACGGGCATACAGCTAAGTTGCTCAAAGACGCTTGGCAACTTGTAGGTGGTCAGAAAGAATTTCTTATGCGATTGTCAGGGGTACTTCCGGGAGATACTGATAAATTTGACGTGACGGACGATAAAATAATAATCTCCGGAGAGAAAGTATTTGTAGCATCAACTGCCAATCTCATTACTAAGATTATATTAAATCCATCTCTCAGACCTGAAGATTTTAAATCAATTTTAGCTGGAGCTGGCGCTCCGAATAAAATGAAAAAGTTTAATGAGCTTAGAGAAAAATTGGGTTTGCCAGGAAATGCAGCTGACTGAACTGGGGCAGCCCGATCTCCGGGGTCGATTTGGCCAATGCTGCCGGGTCAGTTCTCGCACCGTAACAAATGCCTTCGCATCAGCCATAAATAACAGACATGAAGAATCCACCGAATGGTCACAGTGCGAGTTTTTCGCGATGGAGTTTTGGAAGGTAGACATTTTCTGACCCATTCGAAAGGTCCCCCTTTCTTTCCAATCCCCTTTCAGCAATGGTTGAACCATGATTCGCTCGTCACCAGTCGGCGGCCTCCAATCCTGGCTCCGCCCGAAAACCCGCCGATTCGGACCGGGTGTGGCTTACTACGGATACCGTTACTATGACCCTCAAATCGGCCGGTGGCCAAGTAGAGATCCAATTGAAGAAGAGGGTGGGGATAATTTGTATGGGTTCGTAAATAGCGATGGAATCAATTGGATAGATGTCATTGGGTTGAAGGGGTGCTGTAATGAAAACGGGAAACCATATGATTGTGATAAACTTAAACAACTAATTGCCAATTTACATCAACAATATGATGAACTTAAAAATGAATTATCGAAATTGAATGATGATATCGACAGTGCTGGGAACACGATAGTTCTATCGGCGATTTCTAAAGTTGTTCCCGCCTTGGCAACATTGGGTACTTCCTTAGTTGCAAATGCCTCAGAGTCCGCGTTAGTCACCATATCAGCAGCTAAAGGATATGTTCCTTCCCTTATTTCTAATGGCGGAAATGCCGCGCCTTTTGGCAGCCCTTACGCGTCTCGAATGTTGGCTCAAGCTGCCGCCTCCAGAAATGTTGGCGCGGGGGTAATTGGAGCTGAAGCCGTAGGACAACTTGCCGCCGGCGAGGGCGCTGGGAGCATCGGTAACGCGGTGAGCAATATTCTCGCCCCCCTTGATCGACTCTTTGACGATGAAATTAGAGGAGTCACTGATGCAGGTGATCAAATTTCTCAAACCGCTCAAAAGAATAGAGAGCTAAAGAAGAAACTCGAAGATATTGCGAAAGAATGCTGCAAATGAAATATCGTGAAATGGCTCGAGGATTTAATGTAATCAGCCTATTTGGGTATTTGTATATCCTTGGCCTTATTTGTTATTCCTTATTTAAAGATTTCAATATCCTGCTAGTTTTAGCTGCGTTTTTTTTATCTGGAATAGCATTTACATATTTGTTCATTACATTTATTTGTAAAATCACAAATATTTTCACAATATTATTCATTCTTACTATCCCTTGGTTAATATTGGTAGTGATTTCTCTGCGGTGAGCTTCTTTGGGGTCGGACCGCGCACCGTAACAAATTGCCTCGGGATCAGTCCCAAATAACAGACATTGACCAAGAAACCCGTTTGGGATCGGGATTGTTCAAGGCAAGACCCTTGCGATATGAAGCGGCGGGTGCGGTGTATCATGTGATGGCGCGTGGTGACGGCGGGAAGAATGTGTTTGAGGACGACAAAGACCGTTTCGCTAGAGAGGGCAAACGGGCGCTTCGGTTGGCGGACGCATGAATGGGTGCTCATGGGAAATCATTTCCATCTCTTGTTGGAGACTCCCGAACCCAATCTGGTGGCAGGGATGAAATGGATGCTCGGAGTCGATTCGCAAGGTTGGAACCGGCGCCGGGGGCGGCGCGGGCATGTGTTTCAGGGACGTTACAAGCCTGGGGCCAGCTCAGGATCGCAGGGAACGGGCTGTCTATCCTACTTCTGTTTGGCTGGAGCTTCCTCTGCTGGAACTGAAACGGGAGGTGTGACGGCTTCAATCGGAGGTGTGGTCGCCGTGACAGATGGTCTCGCGATCATGCCGCCGGGAAGTTTCTGGACGTGTCCGGCACCGGTATCCGCTGCAGGTGGCGGGGTGGCCTTGGTGATGAGTGCGGCCCGGTCCTTCAACAGTGGCTCGACGAGGGTTTTGGTTACCTCGAAGGTGCGACCGGCGAGGGTCTTTTCCTTTTGCAATTTCCCGGTGAGGGTTTTGAGACGCTCACTGAAAGCGGCATCCTTGGTTTTTGCATCCTCCGGCTTTTCACCCTCTTCTTTTTTGCGCTCCTTGGGCAGTTCGGCAGTTACGCTAACGGTGAGCAGAAAGTTTTCAGCGGCTGGCGGAGGGCTACCTGGCTTGACCGCTGCGGGTGCGGCAGGGCTTGGTTTGGCAGGGGAAATGGCGATGGTGTAGGTGAATCCCTCGAATGTTTCAATCGTGGCAGTGCGCTTGCCGTCCGTTGCGCTGCGATCCGCAATTTTATCACTCGGGACCACATCCTCAAAATGGGCATATGAGAACAAACTCTTGAGTGGCGTGGTAACGGCAGTGTCCAGCACTTCCGCAGCAGTGGCGCCGGTGAGCTTGAATTCCGCTTCCTCTGTTTCGCGGGTCAACTGCCAGTCGGTTTCCTTTTTGTCAGACTGGCTAACGGTAATCGATTTGATTTTCTCGGGGCTGATAAAGGTGTCTGCCAACCAACGGTTCGCCTCGGTACTCAACGAGGGAAACATCTCACTGACCGCATAAAACCCCGTGTCGTCAGCGTGATTGCGGACGTAGCGTCCGACAGCGTTTCCACCACCCATCGGGGATTGTGCCGCGCTGTTTTCGATATTCTTGCCAAGCGAAACCTTGGCGATCTCCTTACCGGAAGCATCCTTGAAGGTAGCGGTCAAACCATGATCTGTGGCGACAGAGGAAGTCTCATCCATCCCAAAACGTGGGGCGAACGATGGTCCTGCTTCCATTCCCAAGGTCACCTTGAGCTCGCTGAGCGTGCGGATGAGTTCATTGATGAATGTGATGTTAGCCGGATAGTTGTCACGCTGGGTCACGACCCAAGCGCCATCCTTTTTTGCCAGTGAGACGGAGCTGCCCGCCCCTTGGATTTCGATCGCGGAGGCATCCGCGCCGGGGAATGATTCAAAAAGCGTTTGTCCGGCACTGCGTTTAGTGGCGCTGTGGGTGGATTGCTTCTGGTTGAGTTTCACGGTGGTCACGGCGATGCCGAGCGCAATGGCGATGACCCAAAGAATGATAACCTGGCGTTTGTTCATTTGAAGTAGAAGTTGAGAGTTGAAAGTTGTTGATTGAGAGAAAGAGGAGAGTGAATCGCTGGAGTTTCAGAGTCTTCGCGCTCAACTCTCAACCATCCACTCTCAACACATTATCTTGCGCGGGTCGAGGAGCGGCGTTTGATGAAAAGACCCAGACCTAGCAGAATCACGGCAGCAGGCATGGCGGCGACGTTGAGCAAGGTGACATTTCCGGCGAGCTTGTCCTTCTGGCGTCGGAGTTCCTTTTGCTGGTCACGGATGAGCTTCGAGTATTCCACCTGTTCCTTGCGGAGTTTCTTGATCTCCTCTTCCTGTGCCGGGGAAAGATAGAGTTCGGAACCACGGGATTTCTGGGACTGGAGCTCGCTGAGTTTCTGTTGGGCGGCCTTTTGTTTTTCCTGGAATTCCTCGATTTTCACGCCCACAGTCTTGCTGAAATCGGATTCCATCTTTTGCACCACCGTGAACGGACGGCGGACGGCGGAGCGCGAGCGGGAGCCGATCAAATGTTTGGACCCAACGGCTTGGTCCAATAGATTGAATAGCAACGAGGCATTGCCATTGCTCGGGGTGGCCATTTGGGTGCCGCCGAAGTTCTGCACGTTGTAGGCGAAGCGATCATAGAACGCATCGACGTCGGCGATCAGGAAGACATTGCCAGGTGCTGCACTTTCCTTGAGGGAGGCGGGTTTAGCGTCATCCTTCTTTTCCGGTGTTGTCGGTGCATCGGCGGCTTTCGGAGCACCATCCGGGAAGGCGGTTTTGAAAGTGCCGGTGAGGTGGGTCACCAGATCGTATGCGGTTCCGGTGGGGCGGAAACTGGTGTTGAGCGATGGGTCCAACTGGGCTGCCTTTTGAGAATCAATAAAACCGGCGTGGGTTGTGGATTTCAATAGGCTGTTAGCAGAAACTCCGCCGCCGCCGGTGATGCTGAAGGCGCCCGGCAGAAACAGCGTGACGGAGCCGAGATCCTTGGTGATGACGTTGTCCTTTTGGGGCATCGCGTCTTTTCCAAGTGTCAGGATTCCCAAGCCAAGGCGGTTGTCCCCGAGCTTGGTGGCAAGTGTGGAGTCTCCCAGAACTTTGCCAGACTCGAAGGAAACACCCCATGCAGGAAGAAGCGTGGGAAGTGTGGAGCTGGTAGGATTTTGTCCGCCACCGGTCATGGGGTTTTGGGTGCTGGTCATCTGTGCCGCCACGGAGAAGGCATCAAGGCAGGCAACCACCGTGCCGCCATTGAGAAGATATTGATCAATCGCAAATTCGGCTTTCGGGGTGATCTCGGCAGGGTGGAACAGCAACAGGACCTTGATGGATTTCGGATCGATTACTGGGGTTTCCATCCCGAGGTCGACCACATCGAAGGACTGCTTCATTTGTTGATAGAATACCCAACCCGGCGTCGGGCGCTGGCCGGGCATCATCGCCGGCGCACCCTTGAGATCGAGGGCTGACATCACGCCGACTTTCGGTTTGGTGGCGGTGCTAACTTCGGCGATGGCTTTTGAGAGTTGATACTCAAGCATCGTTTCCTCGCGTGGATCGAGGAACGGGATCACGCTGCTCCGGTCCAGACAGGAAATGGCAAGACCGAAGAAGAGGTTTTGATCATCCATGCGTTGGCCGTTGATCCCATCGAGATTTGCAGAGTCCTCGGCATCGGTATCAGGCTCCGGATCCAGATTCTCAATTCGGAGTCTTCCTTTAGATAGATTGGAGTATTCCTTCAGCAGGTCATCGACGCGGCGCATGTGGAGTTTCAACTCCTCCGGCATGTAAGTGGTGTTTCGCGAGGCGTAGTAGCGGATGACGACCGGGGTATCGAGCTCGGTGAGAATCGCGCGGGTGCCCTCGGACAGCGTGTGGACTTTGTTCTGCGTGAAGTCCACGCCGCGATTGCCCAGCGGGGTGAGGGAAACGAGCCAATTGGCGAGAATGGCAATGGCGACGAGAGCGGCGACGCCGAATGCCGCGCGGGTGACCGGGTGGGTGGTTTTGGCTGACATGGTCTGCTAGTAGGAAGAATTTGAGATTTGAAAGTTGGGATTTGAAATGACCGCCGATTAGGCCCGCTTGGATGATAGAATGGCGCTGGTGCCCAGAAGGCAGACGAAAATGAACGATGCGAACCAGACGAGATCCTGAAGTCGGAGCAGTCCTTGGTTGAGCGAGCTGAAGTGGTCCCAGACGCCCATTGAAACCACGGCTTCCACGGCACCGGGCGAGGCGGCTTTCCCAAGCTCGCGGGTGAAATCATCGTAACCGCAGAGCACCATGGTCACGCAGATCGCAACGGACACGATCAGACAGACGACCTGATCCCGCGTGCAAGCGGAGACCAGCATCGTAATGGCGAGAAACGTGCAGCAAACGAGGAAACTCCCGATGTAACCCGCGAGAATGGCACCGTTGTCAGGATTCCCGAGGTAGTTCACCGTGATCACAATCGGGAAAGTGAGCAGCAAAGCCACCAGCCAAACAGTGGCGGCCGCGAAAAACTTCCCGATGATGCAACTCCACGTGGAAACCGGGAAAGTTCCTAGCAGTTCGATAGTTCCGGTGCGTTGTTCATCAGCCCACAACTTCATACCCACCGCCGGTGCGAGTAGCATGTAAATCCATGGTTGCCAGAAGAAGAACGTCCATTCCAGCGAGGCATCCCCGATGGTCATGAATTTCCCGAAACTGAATGCCAGCCCCATCGAGAGGGATAGAAAAATGACGATGATGGCGTAAGCCGTGGGCTGGGAGAAATAACTGCTTAGCTCGCGCTTGTAAATGGTGCAGGAGGACATGGGAAAAGGTGCTGGTTTGTAGTTTTCAGATTCAGGCGGCGGCTTCGGTATCGCTGGATGTCACCGCGCGGAAGAGGTCGGTGAGCGAGCCTGTTCCCGATTGTGCGAGAAGTTCGGACGGCGTTCCATCAGCCACAATCACCCCGCGATCGACAATGACCGCGCGGGTGCAGGAGGCTTCGACTTCTTCAAGGATGTGGGTGGAAAACAGAATTGCTTTGGTCTGGCCGAGGCGTTTGATCAATTGGCGCACCTCGAATTTCTGGTTCGGATCAAGGCCGTCGGTCGGCTCATCGAGGATCAGCACCTCGGGATCGTGCAAAAGCGCCTGGGCAAGGCAGGTGCGGTGGCGATAGCCCTTGGAAAGAGTGTCGATGGATTGCAGCGCCACGCTGTTCAGGAAGCAAGTTTCGATCGCGCGCTCGACGGCATCATTTTTTGCCGTGCCGGTCAGACCGCGGATGCTTGCACAGAATTTCAGGAAACCGGTGACCGTCATGTCATTGTAGAGCGGTGCCGATTCGGGCAAGTAGCCAATCTTTGTTTTCGCCTCCGCCGGGCGATCCACCATGGAAATGCCGCAGACCCTGGCATCCCCGGACGTGGGTGGGATGAAACCGGTAATCATGCGCATGGTAGTCGATTTCCCAGCGCCATTAGGCCCGAGAAACCCGAGCACTTCGCCTTTTTTGACTGTGAACGACAGGTTGTTCACGGCGACTTTGGAACCGAATTGTTTGGTGAGGGTTTCGACTTCGATCATAGGTTTGAAAAATAGGTTGGTTCGGGGATTCCCGCGAACAGCGGTGCTGCGGACGACACTTGTTTGAAAAAATCTATTTTGGGAGGAATTCAAGCGAAATATGCTATCACTGTTGGATCTATCCGACTTGCATCGTGCGGTTTTTGGTGTTCCGATGCACAAGACATGGCAAGTATCCATTTACCAGAGCAATGCGGCGTCATGCTTTTGCCGGACTGCACCCTGTTTCCCCACGGGGGACTGCCACTGTTTATTTTTGAGCCGCGCTATCGGAAAATGTTGAACGACGCCTTGGAGGGTGATTGTTTTTTCGCGGTGGCTCGATTGTTAGGCGATGAGACGGAAAACCTTGCCGACTGTGTGGCACCGGTGGGAACCATCGGGCTGGTGCGCGCGTCCCGCGAGCAGGACGACGGCAGCTCCCAGCTTCTGCTCCATGGAGTGATGCGTGTTCGTTTCACCGAATGGTCGGAAGACAGGGACTACCCATTCGCCAGCATCGAGCCGGTAATCTCGGTTTTTACGCCGGAGAAACAATCCATCGCGGCGATGAAAACCCTGCGCGGTGCCGTGGAGGATGCGATCCGGCCGCTTCCCGAAGAAGTGCAATCCGGAGTTTTTGCCCTGCTGGACCGCGCCGAGGATCCCGCGTTGATGACGGACATCGTTTGCCAGCAGTTCATCCACGAGGCAGACCTCCGGCAGAGTTTGTTGGAAATGGATCAGGTAGGCGACAGGATTCCCGTGATTTGTGACTACCTCCGCAAGGCAAGCGCAGCGGCTGCGGACGATTGAGTCAAAGGGCAGGGGATCTGCGTCTCCATAACCACTGAGCCCAAGCAAATAGGCCCATGGTAAACAGCGCGAATGCCGGAACCTGCCAGACCAACGCATGACGCAAGGCGGCTCCCGGTGGATGATCCGGGAAATGCGCAAGCAGCCGTGAAAACCCAAGGCTGAACAGCCCATAGCCGAGATTGAATGCCAGCCCTTTGACCGATAGCACCGTGGCCCGCTTGGACGAATCCGTCTCCTTGTGCAGTGAGCGGCTGACGGTGAAACTGAGAAATCCCAGCGTGGTCATCAACAACATCGCAGGCAGCACTCCATAGATCGGCCATGCTTGGGAAATGGCCGCCAGGCAGATCAGAGTGACGAAGGCCGCTAGGGCGAGATTCGTCAGCGTGCTGAAACGGTTGTTGAGCTTTTGAGCAATGGCCGGCACAAACCAACCTAACACACCGATACTCGCGCCGATGACCCCGTAGGTCCATTCCTTCAATTCGATCAGCCGATAGTAGCTGCTATTGATGGTTGCGAGGTTCCGTGCGATCGAATCGATTGATAGCCCGACGACGACCACCACCAATGTGTGAGGATTGGTAAACACCCAACGGGCGGTCTGCAAAGTGAGACGGACTGCATTCCCGCACGCGCTTCCGACCACATCAGCAACCTCGCGTGGCGGCTCTACCATCCGCAGTGTGATAAAAAGGCAGATGATCCCCTGACCGAGAACGACCGCAACAGGCAATCGATGTGCCACTTCGGCCGTTAGCTGGAACCCTGCGGGCAGGAGTCTGTTCAGGATCGTAGGATCATAAAGCAGCCCGCCGAGGATCATCGCGATGACAAACCCGGCGGAGCGCCAGCGCATCGCTGCGGCGAGTGTCCGATCCCAGAGCGCCGCGCGTCCATGTTCCGATAGCGAGTCGTAGGCCAGCGCTTCATCCGCTCCGCTGGCAAAGGCCTCCGACATACCAGAAAGAATGCGGTTGATGATGCAGAGGGCAAAAAGAACCGAGCCCCCGTGGCGCGGAGCAAGCAGCAGACAGAGCATTTCGAGCACCATCAATCCCGCCGAGGTGATCAGCAGTTTTCGCCTTCCGATCGTGTCTGCTAATGCGCCGGACGGTACCTCGAACAGAAAAATCGTGGTTGCCCAGATCAGATTCAGCAGCACGAACTGATCGAGTGTTAGGCCGAGATCCAGAAACAGAATCGCCAGCACCGGATAGTAGGCCCGCGCATTGTAGAAAACCGTAAACAGAACAAAGCGCCGGGGATTTCCTGATAGGTCGGGTGCGGTCATGGGATTAGGTTCAGCAAATCAGGAATGCACCAAGCTGCGAGTGCGGGAAGTTGCGCACAAGGCTTGCGTTGATTTCCACGCAGGGAGGATTAGTCGGGGACGCGGATCAAGTCAACTTGGGTTACTCGCAGTTGACGCCCTATGAAAATATAACAAACCCGCTGGCCGTGACCGCAGATTTCAGCAACACTCCCTCAACCGCATGGCTGCTCGCACAAAATCCACCAAAGACTCCTCCGCTCACCTCGGCTTTGAAGCCAAGCTCTGGCTCTCCGCCGACAAGCTCCGCAACAACATGGACGCGGCGGAATACAAGCACGTCGTCCTCGGCCTCATCTTCC
>JBDTNJ010000354.1:0-1705 GCA_039933825.1 Luteolibacter sp. | reverse complement strand
CCGTCCAGCGTGTCGCCAAGCTCCGTGCCGCGGATAGTTGTCAAGTCAAACCCCGATCAGAAATGCGTCTCTCGCGAGACGGGATGCCGCCACTAGGACCATAAGCATCACCATTGCACAGTCGGAGCACAACCAAATGGCGTCGGTCTTGCAGATCCACGGGCAGAAAGCTGCCGCCGTAGGGTCGATACCGCCCCATTTGGGGTCGCACCACGCGATAAAGCGCTCTCGAAAAATCGCGGCCTTTCTCCCTACTCACCCTTCTCATTTGTGACAAAGATAGGAGAAGGACCTGTACGGGCCTTTTTTTCGGATTCGGGAGATCATTCGAGGTTTGCGACCGATTTGGGCAAGAATGAACGAACCTATGCAAGGCATTGAAAAATAACCCTAGTTCGCATTTTGTACCGCTGCCGTCTTCCTATTCATCTTGAAACGGCAGGGTCAAGGACCGATGCGGGCTGAAGTCCACCTCTGGCAGAAAGCTTCGGAAAAGCGGCTAGGATGATGGCAAAAGAGAACCCTGGCAACGCCCCATCACAAACCGGAATCGGACGTCCCTGATCGATTCCAAACCCTGATTGGACGGTGAATCCCTGCGACGCTAGACTGCCGGCATGATGTCAGAACCCACAGGTCCGATCAGCCTCCGCCGCTGCGACCCCAGCCGCAACATGGCGCGATTCTATGAGCTTGCCCTGCAACCCACGCTGTTCAATGAGATCGCGCTCGTCCGGATCTGGGGCCGGATCGGAACTCATGGACGGTCGAAATGCGAGACCTTTGCCGATGCGATGACAGCCGAGGCCGCCCGCAACCGAGTGCTGCACCGGAAGCGGCAGAGAGGCTATGCTGCCGTTGCGAGATAAGTGAGGGGAGGGGGTCGGTTATCAAAAGCCAGAACGGATGGCCACGAGCAGGCACGACACATGGCATGACTCGATACTCTGTCCATGCTAAGTCGCTGCTCGGCAGAAGTGGAGAGGGTGATGGTGGAGACAGCAAAAATAGGTTCAGTTCTGAAGGCAGACGTCTTGGGGGTTTCGGCCACCGAGTTACAGGTATCCATGTCCGGCCCCGCCACTCTAGTGAACCGCTTCTTTATAGGGCTAAACCCGAATGGGGTCAGGATCGCCTTTGCTGAGCAGTCCGGGGAGATGCCGATTTTCAGAACGGCCATCGTTATGGGTTTTCCCGAAGCCTTTGCGCTTTCAAGTGTTTTGAAAGACCTTTTGGAAGCAAATGTGAAAGTTCAACCTGCACCCACGAAGTGATCTACCTGATCTGCCCGCGGGCCAGTGCCGGCGAAGTGCGACCGTTCAGGGCAGAGAAGCCACGCCTGGGGAGACACGATCCAGCCCGTTTAGATCAGCGCCTTAGAAATAGCTTGGCCTGGCGCTTCGCGAGGTCATTCGAAACCGTCTTGAATGGCTGGCCGTGGCATGGGATCAGGAAAACGGGCGGCTGGCCCAGTCGATAAGGGCTTGACCGTGGCGGGGGTCTCCGTCGTGCACCCGGTTTACCCCGTCGCGGCGTGGGTCGTAGCGCACCGCATCATAGCCCAGCACGTTGGAGAGCTTGACCAGACTGGAGCGCAGTTGTGCCAGTCGGTGGTCACGGGTGGGCGAGAGAGAATCCAGCGTGGCCTGGGCAAGTTCCTGCATTTCCCGGATGGCGACAATCGTCGACCGCAATTCATCGTTTG
>JBDTNJ010000353.1:0-2497 GCA_039933825.1 Luteolibacter sp. | reverse complement strand
AGAGCGATGCTCACCCAACCGGCCGCCCTCGACCACGGCCCCGTGCGTGCGCTGCCAGCGATCGATGCATCTCCCGCCAGCAGATGCAGCGCCACCACATGCAGCGGCAACAACACCGCATTCACCACCTGGCTCATGTAGATCAGTGGAATCAGCGGCAGACCTGGCAGCGATACCACACTCACTGCCGCAATCGTCAGCCCTACAAATGCCGCATAAAACCATTGAAAGTGACTCGAATCCAAGTCCAGCGATGCCGGTTCCCCTACGCCCTCGGCGATCGAGTAGGCAGTTGCGATCGGGACTATCGCTGCCGCCAGCAGCGCGGCACCAAGCAGACCTGCGCCGAAGAGCAGGGTAGCAAAACGCCCCGCCAGCGGTTGCAGCGCCTTCGCCGCGTCGCCGGCATCCGCGATGTGGAGTCCCGCTTTGTTGAGGGTCGCCGCGCAAGCCACCGCAATGGCCAACCCGATCACGCCCGTGAGCACCGAACCAATCACCACGTCCACACGCTCCCAACGCAGCGTTTCGATAGAGATCTTCTTATCTACCGCGTAGGACTGGATGAATGCCAACCCCCACGGGGCCAGCGTTGTGCCCAGTGCCGCAGCGATGGCGACCCATCCCGCCGGGCTCACCGGCATTTGAGGAATCAGCGAGTGATGCCAAACCGCACCCCAGTCCGGCCCGGCCAGGATACCATCGATGATATAGAGCGCCAATGTGGTCGAAATCACGAGAAGCACCCGCTCTACCCGATGGAACGAGCCCAGCACCACCACCAGTGCAATCAACAATCCCGCGAGCGGCGCGCTGATCCACGATGGAATGCCTATTAACCCGGCGGCCGCCGAAATGCCCGCATACTCCGCACAGATCGGCCCGAAGTTCGCAAAAAGCAGCCCGCCTGCCGCAAAATAGCCAGCACCACGTCCCCATTTCTCTCGGATGATGCCTACAAATCCCTTCCCCGTCGCCGCCCCGAGGCGCACCGCCATCATGTGAAACTGAATCAGCAGGATGGTGGAGGCCGGAATGATCCAAAGCAGCGTGTAGCCGAAATCCGTGCCTAGCACCGAATAGGTGGTAATGCCCGCTGGATCATCATCCGAAAGCCCGGCTAACAAACCCGGACCCAACACTGCTAGAAATGCCACCCATGGGCCGCGTCCGGAGTTTTTCGTCCGGGCGTACCGCAACCCGATGCCCCGTCGATGGTGCGCCACCGCGTGCGGCGGTGAACCTTGCTTCTTCTGCGTCTTCCTGGCGCTGTGCCACACTTGATGCATCGCTGTCCTCCTACCCGCGCTCGGGTGTGATTCTGTAAGTGGTTGCCCCGAGCTAAACGTGGCTTTTGAAAGTCTTCATGGGACACGACTTCTGCCAACCCGACCTCCGATCATCCTGCAAAGCAAAGAATGTAAAACCCGTAAAACCATGTATTGCATCCCGGATTTGTCAATCCTGCCAATTTAAGTTCATTCTTTACACTGAGGCAAATGACTCGGCACTTCCCCCTCCTCACCTTCCTCCTCACACTCCCACCCATGAGCGAACTATCGGAACAGCTACCGGAAAAGTTTCCCGGGCAAAGGAGCCAATCCCTGTGCCCCTGCAAAACCCGTGAGACCTACGCTACCTGCTGCGAGCCATTCCACCTGGGCCGGGCGAAGCCGGAGACCGCAGAACAATTGATGCGATCCCGTTACAGTGCCTACTTTTTCCGGCTCACCGACTACCTCGTCAGCACCACCCACCCCGACACCCGGGCACCCGACTTGCGAGCCCGCATCGAAGAATCCATCTATCAGGTAAACTGGCGTTTCCTCACCATCCTCAGCAGCTCCAAGGGAGGCAAAGCCGACAAGAACGGCAAAGTCGAATTCATCGCCGAATACTTTGAAGATGATCAGCCCCACGAACTTCACGAGCGCTCCCGATTCAAGCGCTTCAAAGGCGACTGGAAATATCTGGACGGCAAAGGGTGAGCCCATGTGGCACTCGCGTTGAACGATCGCGGGGACGGCATCATTGACACGCCTCCCGAAACGCGCAGCCACTCTTGCCGAACACGATCTTCAGCGTTCGCACCCAAATCATCACTCCTATTCTCCCCTTCGTTCCCTCTGCGGAAGAGTGAACCGCAAAGCCGCAAAGGCCGCAAAGGGACGCGGAGGACAAGAGTGGAGGGATGAATCATCCTGAACGGCGCACAGGCATCTTGCCTGTTCTTCAATCCGCCGGGCGCGCCCACTTCGCCCTCCCCTGTAGCGGCGTGTCTGCGACCGTCGCTAACCACCCTCTCCCGCCAGAGGCTATTTGGAGAGAGTGGATGGTTGATAGTTGAGAGTTGATAGTTGATAGTTGAGAGTTGAGAGTTGAGAGTTGAGAGAAAGAAAGACCCCATGCGCCTACCTCTCAAAGTGGCTGTGGTGTCTCGCCGCAGTGCGAATGCGTAGTCATGGTTCCGCCCGCATCCCCTGTAGCGGCGCGTCTG
>JBDTNJ010000352.1:0-2775 GCA_039933825.1 Luteolibacter sp. | reverse complement strand
ATGGCGTACTTTCTGGCCTTTGTCGTCGGAGTGGGCCCCGGAAGCATCGCCGTGAAGTATTGGGGATGGCGCTCGGTGTTTGTCGGACTTGCAATTCTCAGCACCGTAATTGTGGCGATCGTTGTAGCCAGACTTCCGAGTGATCGGCGTCACAAGGTCTCACCATTTTCCCTGGTCAGCCTGACCAGCCATTTCCGAAAACCGGATCGGCTTGCGGGGATGGTCGCGGCCTTTCTGACATCCGGCGGGCTGGTGGGTTTTCTGACCTACGTCGCCGCATGGCTGCAAACCGGAAAGGGAGTGTCGATCGAAAAAATCGGCCTGCTCATCATGGTATCCGGAATCGCGGCGGCCGTTGCTTCGCCACTGTCGGGCTGGCTTTCGGATCATGCGGGTAAGACAAGGGTCATCATGGGTGCCAATCTCATTCTGTCGGCGGTATTTCTTGGCGTGGCGCGGATGGACTGGGGCTGGCCACTCTGGATTGGCATGGCCTTGCTCAGCATTTGCGCTTCGGCACGACAGGCCCCGCTCCATGCGATCACGACGGAAATCGTAGGCCCGGAGATTCGGGGAGAGTACACAGCGGTGCGAAACGCCTCGTCCCAACTGGGCATCGCGATGGCGGCAACCGCCTCCGCATATGCATTCGATGCTTACGGATTCTCTGGTGTCAGCAACCTTGCGGCCGCCATGACGCTGTTGATCCCGCTATGTTTTTTCTGGCTTCGCGAGTGATATTCTTGACCGGGAAAAACGCTATGAAGAACCTTATCAAAGTCGCAATTCTAACCTCGGTCACTACTGCCGCGTTGGTCTATGTGCTGATGGAATGGCAGCCGCTCGGAGATCTGCGGCACTCGCCACTTGTGAGCTGGGCGGCAGCCACGCCGACCGCTTCTCCAGTCGGCATGCTGGCCGAACCCAAGACGGGGGCTCACTCCATCAGCGAAGATGAACTGAACAATATCGAGGTGTATGAGAAGACCAGCCCGGGCGTGGTCAACATCACATCAACCTCGCTGGCGTATAACGTTTTCTCATTTCGGCCGATCCCTCAGTCCGGAACGGGCTCGGGCGTCATCATCGACGATGCGGGACACATCGTGACGAATCACCACGTGATTCAGGGGGCGGAAAGCCTGGAAGTGACGCTGGCGGACAAAAGCAGTCATGCCGCGAAAATTGTCGGAGACGACCCCAACAACGACCTCGCCATATTACAGATTGATGTACCGAAGGAGCGGCTCTCGCCGATTCCACTCGGTACATCCAAAGGTCTGAAGGTTGGAGAGAAGGTACTGGCGATCGGGAATCCTTACCGCCTGGATCGTTCACTTACCACCGGAATCATCAGTTCTCTGGGCCGTTCGATCGAAGGCGGAAACGGACGAATCATTGAGGGCGTCATTCAGACCGATGCCTCCATTAACCCCGGAAACTCCGGTGGCCCGTTACTCAATACCAGCGGTGAAGTCATTGGCATCAATTCGGCAATTGTATCTTCTGCAAATGGAGGCAACACCGGCATTGGCTTTGCAATTCCCGTCGACACCGTCCGCCGCATTTCGAACGACCTGATCACCCTCGGATATGTTCGACGCCCATACATGGGAATCACCAACGAACTCCAACTCACCGACTATCCTCCCCTTGCCGCCCTTCTTGGTGTTCCTGCAAAAGGACTGATTGTCCTGGAAGTGAAGCCCGGTTCCGCTGCTGCAAAGGCCGGGATCATCGCTGCCCGTGAAGGCATCGTTCGAAATAACAGGGGAGTTGCAATCGGAGGAGTGCCTGTCGGCGGAGACGTGATCCTTGCGCTGGATGGCTCCGAAGTAAACACTGCTGTCGAATTCGCAACTGCGATCGATCGGCACAAGGCTGGCGACAAGGTGACCGTAACAATACTTCGCGGCACGCAAACCATGAAAGTTCCAATCACCCTTCAGGAAGCTGCGCCAGACAATCGATGAATATCCTGGGCTTTTTCCGAACTCGGGAATGGGTCAACATTCGAAGAATCGTGCTCGTTGGGCTCATTGTGTTTCTGGGATTCCGCACCTGGGGAACTTCCCTGCTCGCCCCGTTTCAATCTCCGAATGCCGTGCGGGACATCGTGATCACAAAGTCGGAATTTCGACCCGATGTTCCAGGAACCAAACCGGCATGGATCATCGGGCTGAGGAATAACAGTCAGCGATTCGGTTACGATTCCATTCAACTGGAAGCAACCTACCTCGACAAATCCGGAGCGGTGCTGCAACGCGACACCATGACCCTTCACAAAAAGCTGACGCCAGGCCAGGAAGAGGTGATCGGTAGCACGGATATCCGGGATCGTCCAGGCGCAACAGACGGCACACTGAAGATCACCAAAGCAGACGTCCTGAAATGATTGCGACACCATGATTGTCGAAACCTTTCCGGTCGGACGACTGCAGTGCAACTGCACCATCCTCGGGGACGAAGCGAGCCGCGAAGCCATCGTCATTGACCCGGGAGGTGATGCGGATCTCATTCTGCAACAGCTGAATGCCCACGGACTCACGCTGAAGCACATCGTCTGCACTCACGCCCATATCGATCACGTCGGCGGCATCTGGGATCTGCAACAGATCACGGGAACTTCGGCAGCAATTCATAAGGGTGATATGGTCCTATTTGAGAACCTTGATCTCCAGGCCCAATGGCTGCAGATTGAAACTCCAAAGACCGGCCACATTGAAACATTCCTCAAGGACGTCGGCGACGGCTGGCTCGTAGAGCTTTGGAAGC
>JBDTNJ010000351.1:0-2865 GCA_039933825.1 Luteolibacter sp. | reverse complement strand
AGGCCCACTCCCGCGGCATCGAAGTCCATGCGTGGTTCAATCCGTTCCGCGCGCTGTCCAATAATTCCCAAGCTGTCGCCGGAAACCACGTCACCCGCATCGCACCTCAGACCACGAAAAAGTTCGGCACCATGACCTGGTGCGATCCCTCACAGTCGGACACCCGCGCCCGCGCTCTCAACGTGATCCTCGATGTCGTCCGCCGCTACGACATCGATGGCGTCCACATGGATGACTATTTCTATCCGTATCCCTCCGGCAGCCTCACCTTCGCCGATGGGAAAAGCCCGGCAGAACGTCGCTCCTATGTCGATGGATTTGTTAGTAATCTCTACGCTGCCGTGAAACGCCAGAAATCCTGGGTGCGCGTCGGCATCAGCCCGTTTGGTATCTGGCGGCCCGGCGTCCCATCCGGCATCGAAGCAGGCCTCGATAGCTATGAGCAGCTCGCGGGCGATTCCCGAAAGTGGTTGAAAAACGGCTGGGTCGATTACCTTGCGCCGCAGCTTTACTGGCCGATTTCCCCGCAGAAACAGAGTTTCACCAGCCTCCTGAGCTGGTGGCGGGAACAAGGATCACGACCCGTCTGGCCGGGCATCGCCACCGAGCGCATCGGTGGAAAAGAAGATCACCGCTCCGCCTCCGAGATCACCAACCAGATCGACGCCAGCCGGAAAATCGGCAACAACTGGAACGGCCACATCCATTGGAGCGCAAAAAGCCTCGTCACCAATCGCGGCGGCATTTCCACCAAACTCGCCAGCACCTATACCCAGCCCGCCGCCATTCCCCCGATGCCGTGGGTGAGCAGCAAAGCCCCGGCATCCCCCGGCGTCAGTGCGAACCTCAGCGAAAAAGGCACTTCCATTCACTGGGAATCAGACAGTACCACCTCGAAAATCGCCATCCAAGCCCGCAGTGGCGGCACTTGGCGCACGGTGCAAATTTCACCAAGCAGCTCGAAAGGCGTCGCCATCCCACGGGCGGATGCCATCGCCGTCACGGCGATTGACCGATACGGAAACTCAAGTCCACCCAAAGTTCTCGGACTGAAGTGAATTCACGGGAAATTTCCCCCATCTCCGCCCTTGCCACAAGCCGGGTCAGTGCATTGACTTCCCGCCACTTGAAAATTTCCACACCGTGAAAGCCCACGAACTCTACACCGCCGTTGACCCCGCCATCGTTACTCAAATCCTCGATTGGTTCCGCGCCAACGATAAAAATGTTTACCGATCCGCCGTCGCCACCCTTGCCAACAACCGCAAGCTCCGCCCGGTTTTCATCGAGAAAAAATCCATGGCGGATCAATACGTCTGGATCAACAAAACTCTGAAACTCAAAGCCTGTGACACCATCGGCGAGCATCTGCTGCAAGCCTACCTCATGGCCGGCCAGCAATCCCTGCTCGCCATGTTCTGCGATGGCATGGGCATCCCTCATGATGGTAAAGGCTCCGTCGTCGGCGATCTGCCGAAAAAACTCGATGCCACCCGGCTCGCCAGCACCATCGACCGCTTGGTCGACATCTTCGATCCCAAGATTTTCACCGTTTACCTGTACTGCTTCAACATGCAAGCCCCCGGGGGCTGGCCCGAGCTCAATGAAAAGCTGGAGTCCGACGAGCGGCTTAAGCTCGCGTGAGCGGCGTTTTACGTTAAAAGTTATAAGTTAAACGGAAAGATCCGCCCCGAATAACTTCTAACCACCTCTTCAAATGCCCAAAGTTTACGTCAAAACCTACGGCTGCCAGATGAACGAGCGCGACTCCGAACAGGTCGCGAAAATGTTCTCGGAAGGCGGCTACACGGTGACCTCTGACGAAAACGAAGCGGATGCCATCCTCATCAACACCTGTTCCGTTAGGGATCAGGCGGAACAAAAGGCGCTCGGCAAGATGGGCACGATGATGCACAAGGGCCGCGACCGCAAACATGTGGTCTACGGCTTCATGGGCTGCATGGCCCAGTCGCGCGGCGAAGAGCTTTTCAAAAGCGTTCCCAGCCTCGATGTGGTCGTCGGCACCCAAAAATACCACAAGGTTTTTGAATACGTGGACACCATCCTCCAGCGCCGGTTAGAGACCCGGATGGACGATCCCACCTACTCCCTACGCGGCACCAGCGTTTGTGATACCGCCGAGGAGGAAGGCTCGCAAAACACCATCCGCGACCACGTTCCGAAAGCCCACGAAGCCAGCGCCTTTGTTTCCATCATGCAGGGCTGCAACATGCGCTGCTCGTTTTGCATCGTGCCAGACACACGCGGAAAAGAACGCGGACGCCCGATCGCCGATATCGTTGGCGAAGTCCGCCACCTCGCCGCGCACGGCGTGAAGGAAGTCACGCTGCTAGGCCAGATCGTCAACCTCTATGGCCGCACTGAGTTTCCTAAAATCGATGGCAAGTCCCCTTTCGTGCAACTGCTGGAAGCCGTGCACGAAATCGAAGGCATCGAGCGCATCCGTTTCACCTCGCCGCATCCTATCGGATACAGGGACGACCTGATCGCGGCCTTCACCTATCTGCCGAAACTCTGCTCGCACATCCATTTCCCGATGCAAAGCGGCTCGGACCGCATCCTCCGCGAAATGCGCCGCCCGTATAAGAACGCCAAGTTCATCGAGATCTGTGAGAAAATGAAAGCCGCTAGACCCGGCATCGCCATCACCACCGATATCATCGTCGGCTTCCCCGGCGAAACCGAAGAAGATTTCCAATCCACCATCGAAACTGTCGAGCACCTCCAGTTCGACAATGCCTTCGTCTTCCGCTACTCGAAACGCCGGAACACGCCCGCGGCCGAAATGGAAGGCCAGCTCGACGAATCCGTGAAAGAGGAACGCAACCAGCGCCTGCTCGCCGT
>JBDTNJ010000350.1:0-3760 GCA_039933825.1 Luteolibacter sp. | reverse complement strand
CCGCCGGGCGGAAGAGCCGCATCGGTCTTCACACATACTGTTATGACCACTATTGCCATCAACGGATTCGGCCGCATCGGCCGCCTTGTCTTCCGTGCCCTCGTCGAACAAGGCCACCTCGGAACCACCTTCAACGTCGTCGCCGTCGGTGACATCGTTCCAGCGGACAACCTCGCTTACCTTCTGAAGTATGACTCCACACAGGGTCGCTTCGCAGGCACCGTTTCCTCGAAAAAGTCCTCCCCTGAGCTTGAAGAAGACGACATCATCGTCGTCAACGGTCACGAAATCAAGGTCGTGAGCGCTCGCAGCCCGGAAGGTCTGCCATGGAAAGAACTCGGCGTCGAAGTCGTCATCGAGTCCACCGGACTTTTCACCGAAGCTGAAAAAGCCAAGGGCCACATCACCGCTGGTGCCAAGAAGGTCATCATCTCCGCTCCTGCAAAGGGCGAGGACGCCACCTTCGTCGTCGGCGTCAATGACAACCTCTACGATCCAGCGATCCACCACATCATCTCTAACGCGAGCTGCACCACCAACTGCCTTGCGCCGATCGTCCACGTTCTTCTCAAGGAAGGATTCGGCATCGCGGAAGGTCTGATGACTACCATTCACTCCTATACCGCCACCCAAAAAACGGTGGACGGTCCTTCCAAGAAGGATTGGAAAGGTGGCCGCAGTGCTGCGATTAACATCATCCCATCCACCACCGGTGCTGCCAAGGCAGTGGCTCTTGTTTGCCCTGAAGTGGCTGGCAAGCTCACCGGCATGGCGTTCCGCGTTCCTACGCCTACCGTCTCCGCAGTGGACCTCACCGTGAAGACCGTGAAGGAAACCTCGCTCAAGGAAATCAAGGCCGCCCTCAAGAACGCCTCGGAAACCTATCTCAAGGGCATCCTCGCCTACACCGAAGACGAAGTGGTCTCCACCGACTTCATCCACGACAAGAGCTCGTCGATCTTCGATGCCGGTTCTTCCATTGAGTTGAACTCCACCTTCTTCAAGCTCATCAGTTGGTATGACAACGAGTGGGGCTACTCCAACCGCGTCATCGACCTCCTCACCGACGTGGTGAAAAAGGGAATCTGATTCCTTTGATAGAAATTCAAGTGAAAACGGCAGTCCGCGAGGACTGCCGTTTTTTGTTTTGTAGCGGCGTCTCCATGAGCGCCGGTGACTGAAAAGCAAGTGGATCAGCCCACCGGAGCGGGTAGAATCCCTGGTGTGGGACCCTGCTGAAGCGGGAGCGAGATACTCGCTTGCACCACGGCTCAAAAAATGATTTCTAAAAAATCGAATCCACCTGTCCTCGATCGCCAGGTTCGTTCGTTGTCTTGATGAAGTTGAAACCAATAACCGATACAAAACCGATGAAAACCAAATTGATCCCAGTCTGCACCGCCCTTTTCCTGGCCGTTTCGCTCCGCGCGAGTGCCGCCGAAACTCCTGCCGCCAAGGCTGGCTCGCCGGAATTTGAGCGGATGAAAACGCTCGTCGGCTCGTGGGCGGGTAAGACGGACATGGGCAAAGGTCCGGTTGACTTCACGTTGCAATTTCGAGTGCTCGCGGGCGGCAGTGTGGTGGAGGAACGCTGTTTCGCCGGCACGCCGGATGAGATGGTATCGATGTATTACGACCAGAACGGCAAGCTGGCCATGACGCATTATTGCATGATGGGCAACCGCCCCGGCATGAAGCTCAAGTCCGCAGACGCTAAGAGTATCAAGCTCGATTTCGATCCGGCGTGCGGCATCGATCCCGCAAAGGAATCGCACATGCATGCGTTGAGCATCACGTTTGATGATGCGGACACCATCACCACGAGCTGCGTGGCGATCATGGATGGTAAAGAAATGCCCGTGCATCCCACGATTCTCAAACGGGTAAAGCCGTGATTAGAGATTGCATGGCCTGTGATTTGGAAACCAACTGGATTAAGTATAAGTAAAAATCAAAAAGATGAGCACCTTCACTGAAAAAGATTATCCCGCCCTCGTTCCCTACCTTGTCGTTCAAGGAGCGGCCAAGGCCATCGAGTTTTACAAGACCGCGTTCGGCGCGCAGGAACGTTATCGTCTTTGCGCCACGGGCTCGGACACGATCGGTCATGCCGAACTCTCCATCCGGGGCCATGTCATCATGCTGGCTGATGAAATGCCAGGTCGGAACACCAGCCCGACGACCTTGAAAGGCACCGCCACCACGTTCTGCCTGATGGTGGCCGATGCGGATGAAGCGTTCGCCCGTGCCGTGGCGGCTGGCGCAACCGTGATCATGCCGCCTTGCGATATGTTTTACGGATATCGCATGGCGATGGTGAGCGATCCCTTCGGGCACCAGTGGATGATCCAGCATCAACTGCGAGCGGTCAGCGTAGAGGAAATGCAAAAGAGCTGGAACGAAATGAGCGGGCAGTGTCCCCAGTCGGAACAGGACTGACCTTCCAATTTTTAATTTCACGGATACGCCAAACTCTTCCTTAATCCAATACCTTATGATTCGGAAAATCCTCATCGGTTTCGCCGCCGTCATCGTCATATTCCTCATCGTTGTCGCCACGCGGCCATCGGACTTCCGCATCGAGCGCAGCGCGACGATAGCGGCTACACCCGCCGTGCTGTTCGAGCAAGTGAACGACCACCACAAGTTCGCCGTCTGGAATCCGTTCATGAAACTCGACCCTAACGTGAAGAACACCTACAGCGGCCCGGATTCCGGAGTCGGTGCGGTGTGCAGTTGGGACGGCAATAACGATATTGGCGCGGGTTCTTCCACCATCATCGAGAGCAAGCCCGGCGAACTCGTGCGGATGCGCATGGACTGGAAACGTCCGATGGAAGGCACGAGCACCGTGGACTTCACGTTCAAGCCGGAGGGCGGGAAGACAGTTGTTACTTGGGCGATGTATGGTCCGCAGAATTTCATGGGCAAAGCGATGAGTCTCTTCATGGATTGTGAAAAAATGTGCGGTCCGGCCTTCGAGCAAGGCCTCGTAGACCTTGGTAAAGTCGTCACTACTTCACCGGTAAAATAATTTTGCCACGCTGGCCTCGGCGGATTTCATTCTTCGAGTTCAAGAACAAAGAAGCAACGGCTACTAACTGAAATAAAAATCGCCTCCATCAACCCCTAACCATCACCCACCAAGACCGTGAGCCAAAAAATCCGCACCTCATCCGAATCCCACACCATCCGGCTGCATCGTGTCCTGTGCGCCACGCCCGAGCGGGTTTATCGTGCCTTCCTTGACGCGCCCGCGCTGGCCAAGTGGCTTGCGCCAAACGGATTCACCTGCACCGTGCATTCGCTCGACGCCAAAGTCGGCGGCCAATACCGGATGTCCTTCACCAACTTCACTAACGGCCAGAGTCATACCTTCGGCGGAGAATACCTTGAGCTCAAGCCGCACGAGCGCATCCGCAAGTCGGACCGGTTCGACGATCCGAATTTACCCGGAGAAATGCAGGTGACGATTAATTTCACCAAAGTGTCCTGTGGAACGCAACTGGACATTGTTCAAGAAGGCGTGCCCTCGCTTATTCCCGCCGAAAGCTGCTACCTCGGCTGGCAGGAATCGCTCGTCCTGCTGGGTAAGCTCGTCGAAGCCGAAATCAACGACTGAGCTTGGCGTGTGAACCGTTTACCGAAATAAATTTAATTCGGAAATAGAGTCAATAGCTCAAATCTCGGAAAATCATTTTATAGCTGTTGGCAATAAAGGACTAATCATCAATACAGAATTTGAGCAAAAATAAATTGG
>JBDTNJ010000349.1:0-2772 GCA_039933825.1 Luteolibacter sp. | reverse complement strand
CAAGCGTGGTTCGTCGGTCTCGGCGTGGCCTTCGTGCTCTATCTACTTTTTAGGAAAATCTCACCCGTTCCCACTCAAAGCTAACTCATTAAAATCATGGCCACACTTCCTCCATACGATTACACCCCGAAACCCTACGACGGTCCTTCACCGGATGAAATTCTGGCGCTGCGCAAAGAGTTCGTGAACCCGGCTATTTTCCACTACTACAAGAAGCCGATCACTATCGTCGAGGGCAAGGCCCAGTATCTGTTCGATGAAACCGGCCGCCGTTATCTCGATGGCTTCGGCGGAATCGTCACTGTCAGTGTCGGCCATTGCCATCCGGAAGTCCTTGCCGCCGCCACTCTCCAGAACGAGACGATCAACCACACCACCACGATCTATCTTAATCCGCAGATCGCCCTTTATGCGAAGGAGCTTGCCGCGAAGATGCCTGGCAATCTCAAGGTCTGTTATTTCGTGAACTCCGGCTCCGAAGCCAACGACCTCGCCGTTCTGATGGCCCGCGCCTACACCGGAAATTATGATCTGATCGCGCTCCGCAATGCCTATCATGGCGGCAGTCCCGGAACGATGGCACTCACTTCGCATCATACCTGGAAATTCAATGTGCCCCACTCGTTCGGCGTGCAACACGCCCGCATGCCCGATCCTTATCGCGGGCCATTCGGCATGGACGATCCGGAGGCCGGGAAAAAATACGCGGCGGATATCCAGGAAATCATCCAGTTCGGCACCTCGGGGAAAATCGCTGCTTTCATCGCCGAGTCGATCCAAGGCGTCGGCGGCTCGGTGGTCTTTCCTAATGGTTATTTGAAACATGCCTACGAACACGCGCGCGCGGCCGGTGGCTTGTGCATCGCGGATGAAGTCCAGGCCGGCTTCGGCCGGACGGGCACTCACTTCTGGGGATTTGAAACGCAGGGCGTCATGCCGGATATTGTCACGATGGCCAAGGGAATCGGCAACGGCTGCCCGCTCGCGGCGGTCGTCACTACACCGGAAATCGCGCAATCCTTGGCCAGCCGCATTCATTTCAACACCTTCGGCGGAAATCCGGTTTCGATGGCACAAGGCCGCGCAGTGCTGCGTGTCATCGAGAAGGAAGGACTGCAGGAAAACTCTCTCAGGATCGGCACCTATCTAACGAGCGGATTTGAAAAACTCGCGGAAAAACATTCGATCATCGGCGAGGTCCGCGGGCTGGGCCTGATGCTCGGTGTGGAACTCGTGAAAGACAGGACTACCAAAGAGCCGGCCAAAGAGGCCTGCGCCGAAGTTTTCGAACGCTGCAAGGACCTCGGCCTGCTCATCGGCAAAGGCGGCCTGTGGGGGAATACGCTCCGGATCAAGCCGCCGATGTGCATCACTCAAACAGATGCGGACTTCATGCTAGAGGTGATCGACGAAGCATTGGCCGGGATTTGAAGTCAGGCCTCCGAGGGCTTGGTTTTCAGCACAGGTCTCGCGTTCCGGTGAATCCAGACGCTTTGCACGAGTCCTAGCATGAACATGCAAATCACCACAAATGTCCCTGAGTAACTGATCAGCGGCAGCGGAATTCCTGTGATCGGCATGATGAGAACGCACATTCCAATGTTTTCGTAAATATGCGCGAAAAACACAGCGACGATCAGACACACCAGCAAACGTCCGGACACATCTCTGCTATAAAACCCGATGAAAAGCGCCTGGATTAACAGAAGGGCAAATGCGGTAAGCAGCAACAAGCTCCCCCGGAAGCCAAGCTCCTCGGCGATCACGGCGAAGATGTAGTCGTTGTGCGCGGTGTCCCGAGGGATGAAGCCCTTGTCGTGCAGTGATCCTTGCTCGGCCGTTGCATTCCATCCCACACCTTTCCAACCGGCCTTACCCACCGCCATCGAGACATTGTGCGGCGCGTAGGCCGCTCCGGCGATGTCCACCTCCTTGTTTTGCATCATCCGCAACCAGATATCGATCCGCTCGGGGCCGCGCTTGGAAACGAGTGGGAGCGCCACAAAATAGAGCAGCGGGATGCATCCGGCTCCGATGAGCGCCATGAATGAAAGATATCGGAAAGGGATACCCCCGATCAGTAAAGCCACGATGGAAACAGGAATCCAAACAAGGGCGGATCCCATATCACCCATTTTCATCACGAACAGAAATGGAACCGCCGCCAGCGTTCCAATGATTCCAATCCGGACAAAAGGCAGTGCAAACCACCGGTGCAGCTTGGGTAGATCTTGCATCAACCACGCGATCATCAAGATTCCCGATGAGACTCCGAGTTGGGCGGGTTGGAAACTAAACGTGCCATATTTAAGCCGGTAAACCGAGTCATTCTGGACCATCGCTAGGACCATCAAGGCCAAGCTAGTTAGATAATAGGGAATCGCTAACCAGCGAATCCACCGATAGTCCACAAATGACACGATGAAGTAAACCGCACTGCCGATCAAGATCCACATCTTCTGTGAATGGGCATAATAGGCACCGACCGTGCCGAAGCGCTCCAGCAGCTCTTTTGAAATCGTCAAATGACGTGCCGCGCTCTCGATCATGAAGACGCCAAAAATGAGGAGCCCGTACATCACCAGTACGAGCACCCAATTCATCCCGAGAATTTTCCTTAAGAACGGAGTCATGCCTAATCCGGCGCGACCATACGGTTCCCATGCGCAATGGCAAGGCAGGTGTGAAATTTAGTCGATCGAAGTGTCCCTCCTTAAAATCTTCATCCGGGTCAAAAACCTCGCCCCAAGTGTAATGGAACGAAAAAGGCGG
>JBDTNJ010000348.1:0-2100 GCA_039933825.1 Luteolibacter sp. | reverse complement strand
ACGGCTACAGCCGCACGCTTGAGGAAGTCGGCCGCCAGTTCCAAGTCACCCGCGAGCGGATCCGCCAGATCGAAGCGAAAGCCCTCCGGAAAATGCGCCACCCGACCCGGATTCGCAAATTGGAAGGCTTCATCGAGCTCCCCGGAGCCTAACGTGACACAGACATTCCTTTCTGTTCCACTTGAAGTCTCTCAATAGCAATAGTTTCCAAGCCAATCCTCACAAAAACAGTTTTGTCCCCACCCAGCTGTCAAAAAGCAGATATCTAAAATCGCCAACAGACCATTTTTTCTTGGAATTCTAATCGGCCCATTCTAGTAATCTAGCATGTCCGATCGGCTATTTGATGGCATTCTTTCTGTCCTGTGCCCTTTGGCTCTAACGTTAGTTTGGATTCTTCCAACGCATGCTGCCAATGCCTTGGGGGTAGATGATTACTGCGCTCCGCCTGGTATTGAGATCCGGCAAGTAGTGCCGCAGTTGGAACCGGCCTCGAGCAACTACCGCTACGATAGGAATCACATTACAGATAACGAGGCGATTTCCGTGGTTCTGGCCGGCAATGACATCGTTGTGATCAACGTTGCTGACGGAGCAGTCAAGATGAGGGTCACTCTCCCCGGCGGGCCTTTTTATAGCTTCTCCACGATTTACCTCCGGACGGAGGGGGGAATCCTCTACCTTACCTACAAGGAAAGCCTTGGGAGAATTGATGAGCAACAAATCACGTTGCGTGCCTTGGATCTTGCGACGGGGGGGTGGCTGTGGGAACGAAGCGTGAAGGTGACCGCAAAATGGAAAGGTGTCATCGGAGAAGGAGAAGGTGCATCCATCGCCTTCTATGCCGGGGAAATTCGGGCGATCTTTGCCGATGGCCAGATGGCGCGGTGGCAGCTCTCTGACTTGACGAACCTTCCCACGTATTACTTTGAGCAAAATAGTTTTTTTGCCGACAATAAGGATGCCATCGGACCCGGTCCTTCATCGGCGATCGGGGCTTCTATGGGAGATTCCTTCTGCGCTGGCATTTCCGATAATAGAGACGGTTTGGTAATCGTGAACGCTGGGAAAAGTGTGATCCAAAAGCTTTCGCTGGAATACCTGACTCTGGGCCCGGCCGTGTCGTCCAGCAGCTATCTGGTGGCGCGCGCTTCAACAAATTCCCCCCCTGCCCGTGGGGAATATTTCTTTTCCGTCTGGAACTTACGGAAACCGAAAGACCCTCCTGTTTCCACCATACGCATCCCCTTTGATTACGGCTTGCCAAGTGCGGATCTGAAAATCTGGAAGGACAGATACTTGTTAGCTGCGACAACCAGTCGCTCAACTTTGCGTAGCGAGACCTTGCTGTCTGTTTATGACTTAGCATCTCCTGGCCAAGCACCGCTCAAAATACAGTTACCGGTAGGATTGCCCGGCATCGTGGACATGGGAATCACGGGCAAGGACTTTTGGTTTCTCACAGATCTGAAGCCGGTGGCGATGGGCTGGGTCCGCGGCGTAGCGGATACTATCAACTTAGCTGCGGTCTACGTCGATGATGCCCGAGGGTCCGAAGCGACAGGCTTTCTCAATTTCAATGTCCACGTTGACGGGAATTTCACCAGCCCTGTCACCGTGCACCTGAAATCACGCTCGGGCAGCGCGAGGGAGGGCTTCGATTATGTAGGCTATGACCAAACGCTCACTTTCACCCCTGAAAGCCCATCGACTGTGGTGACTATCCCCATCCTCCCGGACACCGAATTAGAGGCGTATGAAGCCATGATCCTCGAAGTGGTGGAGGTAAACCATGCCTGGCGGGGAAACCAGTTCGCAATCGGAACGATCTTCGGTGGAGGTATCTCGAAGATCGAGACCATGTCCCCCCCACCAGGCGCTGGTGATTATACTTCATTCGGCAATTGGGCGATGACCCCAGAAGGGGTCGTCGCCGGCGTTTACGATGGGAAAGGTGGGTACCGGTATTATTTAAAGCGGTTGGGCGGCGCGAATTGGGAGGAAATATCATGCCTATCCTCCGGACGATCCCTCTACGGCAGCCAAATCGTCGCGGTTCGCGGGAATCGGGTCTGCGCGACAGTTTCTGACGGCAATCCC
>JBDTNJ010000347.1:0-16303 GCA_039933825.1 Luteolibacter sp. | reverse complement strand
TTCCACCATCGTTGATGTTCGGATTGAGACCGAACGCGAATTCGAGGAAGTTTGAAAGACTATCAGAATCCGCACTGCTGGCGGCGTCGTTCACGTAGCGATTGAGGCCGTAAGCGATTTCATAAGCATCGCTGATTCCGTCCCCGTCGGTATCGGCGGCTCCCTGTTTGGTGATGGTGAAATTATCCGGAGTGGCACCTCCAGTTTGGACAAAGGTGGAGGTGAGGGTGTTGCCATTCACATCGAGGTTCACCGTGCCCACAGTGTTATAACAAATATACATCCCCGGATAATCGATCTGTGTGAAATCGGCGGTGCCGGACATTCCTGCGGTGTTGTAAACCGCCCCGAAATGGTCGTGCGGCCCGGTGAGGGGCTTGACGTAGCTGCCGTCTCCCGGAATGACAGCGCCATCCACCGTGCTGGTGGCGGTAAATTCGTTAGCAGCGTTTCGGATAGTGCCGGACGCGCCGGTCGTGAAACCGCTGATGCTGCCGTTTCCGGCGTTCTTTTTCATCGTGCTCGTAATGGACGCGGAGTCGCCGTAATGGCCATCCAACAGAACACTTCGCTCATAGTTGTGACTGTGGCCGAAGTAGAGCAAATCCACACCACCGTCCTCCAGGATGGGGTTGAAATGAGTTCGCATGGTGATCGACTGCTCGGTGTAATCCGAGTTCACACTTCCTCTTGAATACGGTGGGTGGTGCCAGAATGCGATGGTCCAAGTGGCGGTGTTCGCCGCAAGATCGGCGCGCAACCAGGAAGCCATCGGCCCATCTTCGTTTACACCTGTCGTGGCGGGGTTATCCACCTCGGTATTGCTGGTTTGGGAGTCCAGACAGATGAAGTGGATATTGCCATAGTTGAAACTATAATATCGCTCCGTTCCGGATGCCGCGCCGCCGCACTCGCCGGCGGTCGGGAAAGTGAACATATCAAAGTAGGGAAAATTTTCAGAACTGCTGGTGGAGTCGTTGGTTTCATGATTTCCGAGACAGCTCCACTGCGGCATCTTGCGGAAAATGTTGGAATACATGCTGAAGTAACCGATGCCGTATTCTTCATCACTACCACTTTCATATGCATTGTCGCCCAGTTGCAGATTGAGGTCTGGAATTCGATTTCCAGTGTAGCATGGGCTGCCATTGAAGCTGTAGTAAGCGTCCCGACCACTGGCTTGGACCTGCGAGCCGCGCCCACAGTCGCCCACGATCCAAATGCGCGCATTCACCGCCGCCCCGGGTAATGGAGAGGTGCGGAACGTGTAGTCCTCCGCTGTCGGGGCAGGTGCGCCGGGAGTGAACGAGGTGGTCTCGGCCGCTTCCGGGGTGAGCGTGTCATTCGCCGAGCCGACGCTGTAATAATAGCGGGTATAGGGTGTTAGGCCGGTGAGCTTGATTTCATGATCTGTTTTTGGAATCGCTTCATCGGCGCTTTGATTGAGATTGTTGGATGATGTGCCATACCGAACGCGGCCCGCGATGGACTGCGATGAGCGCCAGCGGACGACGATGCTTTCCTGGTTGGCGAGATTCAAATAGGGCCCACGTGTGAGACTGCCGGAAGTAGGCGGAGCGTAGTTGATTTCTTGAATCGCGACATTATCCAAGCCATACATTTGGTCAGGCGAGGTGGGTTCCGCATTGTCATCGACCCAACGCAGGAGCAGGTCCGAAGCGGGGTTCCAGTTGGACACGAGATTGATCGATGTTAGCGGCACATTGGTGGTGCCCGGTGTATTGGGAACCTGGATGCCCGCACCGGCAAGAGTCGGATTGAGCTCGGAGACATTGGTCCAGGTGCTGCCGCCGTCGAGGCTGTAAAAAAGCTGATAGCCAGGCATTTCGGCGTTGCCATCGATAGTGGGAACGGCTGCGTAACGCCGGATGTCATAGCCGATTCGCAAGCCGGTGATGGCGGATCCCCGGGTGTTGGTGAGTACCAACTGAATCGCGACTCCGCTGGCACCTGTGGGCGAGGTGCCCAGTGCGCGATCGGAGTCGCTGTTGCCGCGCAAGTTGTAGCCATTGATATTAGGGGCCGAGGGTCCTTCCACCGCGTTGTTATAAGTCAGCGTGCCGCTCGTTTCGACCATGGTGGCCACGCTGTCCGCTCCGGATCCCGGAATGTTGGTGACCCAGGTGCTGCTATCGGTCCCACCGTTGCCATTTTTCATGCTCCAATCGGTCATGAAAGCGCTACCAGTGCCCATGGCATTGAAGTCCTGGGAATAGGTGTCGGTAAAGTTAACCGCCTGTGCGGGAAACAGGAAGGAGATGCTCAGGGCGAGCAGGGTGAGGCAGCAGGACTTCATTCGAGGGGGGATTGGGGCGGTGATATGGCCGTTAGGGCATCGCGCGCTCTTGCCGCGAGCAGGCTCATGGCTGTGCAGTCGCGTTCGGGTGCGGGTAGTTCTTGCAGGTGGGTGACGAGTGATTGCCAGCTGGCGCGGGATTCCTCGATCCGCTGCGCCTGGCCTAGCAGTTCTGCCCGCTTTGCCATCCAAGGTTCCGGACGTGGTGCGGATTGCTGATAGGCATTAATTCGGGCCAAGGCAGCATCGTAGCGGCCGGCCTGGATTTCAATTTCAAGAAGCTTCATCGTGAGTGAGGGGATCGCTCCCAGTCGGTGGATGCCCGCATCGAGCACTTCGATCGCTTCGTCCACCGCCCCGTTGGCAGCCATCGCCGTCGCTGCCTCATGGATGAGATCTGGTTCTGCAGCGGGAGATTTCGCAAGGGCTGTTCGATAGTCCACAATTCCGTCCTGAGTTGCGCCGGTTTTCAAAAGCATCCGCGCCCTCAATGAGTAGCCACGGCTCTGCTCCGGGAAGCGAAGGATTTGCGCGTCGATGGCGGTCATGGCATCGGGGAGCCTCCCGGCAAGCGTGAGCGCCTGTGCTTTCAATAAATACGTGGGAAGCTTGCCGGGGGACAGGCTTTCGGCCTTTTCAACATCGTCGATTGCTTGGTCGGTGTCCTCATGTTCGAGGTTCAACACCGCCCGCTGATACCACAAACCGGCGTCATCGGGTGAGATTTTGATTTTTTGGTCCACCACTTCCATCAAGCGATGGAGTGTGCCATGCGCGTGTGCCGTTGCCTGTAGAGCGCATAACACCATTGCCCGCAGGATGCCTGCGGTGCCTGCCATTCTGATACTCCGCAGGAACATGGTTGAAAATGTGAGCGAACCGGTTTGCGGATGGGGGATATTTCGATCCGGGAATCGAGGACTCATTGAAGCCGTTTTCTCAACCCAACAGACACGAAAAAGGCCGCATGACCTTGAGGGCATGCAGCCCCAAAGATTCAACGCCAACTCTTGCACGCTGTCAAGCGATCGCCCACGCTCCACCCATGGGCAACATGATGATTGAAACGATCAACCTCCACCGCAGTTACAAGATCGGGCGGAAATCCATCGAAGTGCTCCATGGAATCGATCTGAAGATCCACCGCGGCGAGAAAGTTTTCCTCTGTGGGCCCAGCGGGGCGGGGAAGACCACGCTTCTCTACACCCTCGCCGGACTCGAACATCCGGAGCAAGGCAGCGTGAAAATCGATGGCACGGACCTCTACGGCATGGGACGTAAGGAGCAGGCGAAATTTCGCAACCAGCGGATCGGCTATGTCTTTCAGAATTATCACTTGTTGCCTGAGTTGACGGCACTGGAAAATGTCGCCGTCCCGGGTGCCATTGCCGGTAAGGACTCCACGGCGCTTGCGTTGAAAGCCCTTGATCGTGTCGGTCTCAGCGGCCGCACGGATCACCTTCCCGCCGAGCTTTCAGGCGGTGAACAACAGCGCGTCGCCATCGCCCGCGCCATTGTCAATGAGCCGAAAGTGCTCTTCGCCGATGAACCTACCGGTAACCTGGACTCGGCGAATAGTGGAGAAATCATGAGCATCCTTCTCGATCTCGCGACTGAGCACGGCGTTACCCTCGTCGTCGTCACCCACGATCAGACTCTGGCTAAAGCGGGTGACCGCACGCTTATCATCAAGGATGGGTCCATCCACGACGCGTAGGCAGAGTGATCCGAAAACTCCTGTTTGCCGTTGTCCGCCTGCTATCTGATAATGCTCTTTAGAATATTCCACGGAGAAATCACGCCCACCAGCAGTCCGCTATCAGGTTCCACGACGGGAAGGAAATTCCGACCGTGGAAAAGATAGAACATGGCGGCGACTTGGGGTTGGTCCGGGCGCAGGACAGGAGTATCGGTGTCCAGATACCGGCTCACCGCTTTGTCCGCGATGGCGGAGAAACGCTCGCGCACATCGTTCATGGTTTCCGCGAACATTCCGCCTTCGAGTGTGTTTGCGATCCGGTCGAAGCGCGGATCATGCACCGCGACTTGTGGGAGGATCGCCGCGATGAGCAGGTTTTTCCGGAATTGTCCAAGGTATCTGCCCCGGTCATCGACCACGGGCATGGCGAGCACCCGGTTTTCGATCAGGTTCCGCAAACATTCGGTGAGAGTCATTTTTGCGGTCAGCACAGGATAGTCAGTCACCATGATGGAGCCACAGGTATCGTCACAAAGAGAGGATGAGTTCATGATTTTTCAGGGTTGGGATGATGTGGGGAAACAGTGAGGTTACTTCGCACCGAGAAGCGCGAGGAGAATGCCGCCGGAGATTGCCGTGCCGAAGACGCCCGCCAGATTCGGGCCCATGGCATGATAGATGAGAAACAGTTTCGGATTCTCCTGGTTCGCCACGATATGGGACACGCGCGCGGCGATCGGCACGGATGCAATGCCCGCAGAACCGATTAGAGGATTGATTTTCACCTTCAGGAACAGGTTCATCACTTTCGCGGTGATCACACCGGAGGCCGTCCCGAAAACGAATGCGACAAGACCAAGTCCTACGATTTCAAGGGTTTGCAGGGTGAGGAAACTCTCTGCGCGCATGGTGGACCCGATGGCTACGGTCAATACGATGGTGATGATATTGAGCAGGGTGCCTCCGGCGGTTTCAGCCAAGCGGCCCACGATCAGTGTCTCACGCAGGAGATTTCCTAACATGAGCATCGTGACCAGTGGAGCCACAGGCGGGAAGAACAAATTGACGATGACGGCGATCACGATCGGGAAAATGATCTTCTCCAATCGGCTCACCTTGCGGACTTGTGCCATCTGGATGTTTCGCTCCGCTTTTGTCGTTAGCAATCTCATCACCGGAGGTTGGATGATCGGCATCAGTGCCATGTAGGAATAGGCAGCCACGGAAATGGGCGGCAGCAGATGGGGGGCCAGCTTCATGGTCACGAAAATCGCCATCGGGCCGTCCGCTCCGCCGATGATGCCGATGGCACCGGCCTCCGATAGTGTGAAGCCGATCGCCTTCGCCAGAATGAGTGCGACGAAGATTCCCAGATGTGCGCCAGCTCCCAGCAGGACCAACTTCGGATTCGCAATCATCGGCCCGAAGTCCGTGATCGCACCCACGCCGAGGAAAATCAGTGGTGGGACGATGAGCAGTGAGACGCCCTTGTAGGCATAGTTGAAAAGCCCGCCTTCAAGCGCGAGATCGGAGCCCGGGATGTTCACCACGATGCATGCGAAGCCGATTCCTATCAATAAGAAGGGCTCACATTTTTTTACCACCGCCAGATAGATCATGCCGGCACCCACCGCGATCATGACGAGGTTTCCCCAGTGCAGCTGGGAGAGGCCGGTTTGCCGGAAGAGCGCATCAAAGAGCGAAAGCATCTGGTCTATCATGTTTTTGTCAGGATGAAGGTTGGAGGATTCCGCTTCCGTGAATGTTAGTGGCCACCTTTCAGATCCTTGTCATCGATCGCCCACCAGCGGTTCACCAGCGGTAACAGGGCGAGGATCACTCCGATGCCTGTGATGATGAAAAAACTCAGGATGAAATCAACGATGCTGATGATGACGGCACCCTCAACGCTGTCAGGTATGGTGATCATGGCGGTATGAAAAATAGAAATCTGGCTACCCATTTCGGGCCGTGCTTTTCCTGTTTCGTTGGTAGTAACGTCCGCCCCCGGCCCATCGCAAACAAGCTCCAACTGGCCAATCAGAAGGATTGCAGAAAACTTCGCAAGATATGCGGGCGGAGAAATCGAGACTCGGGACGAATGGCAGGTAGCTAAGAGGTTTTTCAAAAAGAAATACTCGGAGCAAGAGGCTCCGACAACGGCCTAGAGCGAGACTCTCCAGCCACGTTGCGCTAAACTACGTGCCATTCGACTCGGGACCTTGTTGTCCCGTCTTCGAGCGGATGAAACGCTAATTGCTTTTAACTATTCTCGCGAGTACCCTTGCCTTGCGACCCCGGTGATTAGGACTTGGCCACTGAAATTACCCTGAAGGTGACGGCCCCCGTGGTTCCTGTTGAAATCCATATATCCGCCTCTGGAGCAACATAGTTAATAAGTCCGCTCGACTGAAGCTTGAAGTATAAGGAGTAGGTTCCCGGCTTCATCGGGGTCACCGTGCCTCCGCCGGTTTTATCTCTATAGATAAGTTCAATTCCGTCGCCATCATGAGGTTCCACAAGTCTTGCGATCATGGCGTAGGTGTAGCCTTGTCCGGGCTTGAGAAGAATTTGCGAGGTGGCTATCGTACTATGCAGTCGCGGTGTTCCACAACCGCTCCCTGTTTCAACGCCCGCCGGACTGGCCCAGCGGCGATGTCAGGTAACTCCTGCAAAAATAAATTCCTAGCAACAATTTTTCCACCCGCGCCGGAAGTTTTCTGGGTATAGGATACCGACACATGAGCCTGCCCGAAGAAATCCCCGCCGTCGTGGCAGGGAACCCTCCCGCGCCCGTTCCGCGTGCGGCGGGTTGGCGGAAAATGTTCTCGGCGTTCAGGCATCAGAACTACCGCTACTTTTTCATTGGGCAACTGGTCTCGCTGATAGGGAATTGGGTCAACAGCACCGCCGAAGGCTGGCTCGTCTATCAACTCACCGGCTCCACGGCGCTGCTCGGGGTCGTTGCCGCCGCAGCTACCGGCCCGATGCTCGTGTTTTCCACATGGGGCGGCTGGGTCGCTGACCGCCACCCGAAGCGCACCGTGCTTGTCATCGCGCAGGTCGTCTCGATGGTGCTCTCGCTGCTCCTCGCCATTCTCACCTGGAGTGGCCACATCCAGCCGTGGCAGATCATCGTTATCGCGGGGGTTGGCGGAATCGTCATGGCCTTTGATATGCCCGCGCGGCAGTCTTTTGTCATCGAGATGACCAGCCGCGAGGATCTCCCGAATGCGATTGCTCTCAACAGCTCGATGATCAACAGCGCGCGCATCATCGGCCCCGCGGTCGCCGGCGTGGTGATGGCGAAGTTTGGCGTGGCACTCTGTTATTTCATTGATGGCGTTAGCTTCATCGCCGTGATCATCGGTCTGCTGGCGATGCGGCTGCCTAAACACGTCCGCAAAACGCACACAGGCTCCGAGCTCGACCACGCTCTAGGCGGCTTCCGCTACGTTTGGAACAACCCCCGCGTGCTCACCATCCTCTCGCTCTTTGGCGTCGTGGGAATCTTCGGCTGGTCCTACTCCGTGCTCATGCCCGCCTTCGCGCGCGACATTCTCGGCCTCGGCGAACAGGGCTACGGAGGGCTGCTCGCCGCCAGCGGCGCCGGGGCACTTTGCGGCGCCCTGTGCGTGACAGCGGCGGCGGAGAAATTCTCCTCACGCATGCTCGCGCTTGGCGGCGTGTGGATTTTCTCCGTGATGATCATCCTCTTCGCTTTGAACCGGAATTACTATGCAGCTCTCATGCTGCTCGCCGGGGCCGGCTTCGGCATGATGCTCTTCATGGCCACGTCGAACTCTGCGCTCCAAACCAGCGTCCCGGATGAGATGCGCGGTCGGGTGATGGGCGTTTGGGCACTCATCTTTGGAGGCATGATGCCCTTCGGCAGCCTTGAGGCCGGCGTGCTCGCGCGTATGGTCGGCGTCCCTGCAACGATCATCTTTGGCGCGATGATTTGCATGATCGCCGCCGCCGTGACCCTCGTCATCGTCCGGTGCCGCATCCGGAATTCCGAGGCTTCCGCCTCCAAATGACAGAGGGACATCAAGGCGGCGGAGGCGAATGCTGCAAACGCTGAATGCGCGGCGGATTTCAGTGGGTTAGTATCCGGCAAGAAGTATGCCTTTTACGTGCGGGCGCTGGGGTCTAACGAGCTGGAAAGCCTATGGAGTGACGAGGTCACCTGCATGGCCCTCTGAAATTTTCCGGGTAGTCTATTGGTATAACATGAAGCCCCGTCTGGAAACAGGCGGGGCTTTTTTTCACTGATGCTCCGAAACCTGCCGCAGTGCCTCCAGTCGTTGCAGGAGCGGGGGATGCGAATAGTCCAGCCAGACCCGCAGCGCGGCAGGCGAGGGGTGTGAGAGGTGATCGGCGGATAGTTTTTTGAGTGCCTCACCAAGGGCGGCCCCATCGCCGGTGACCTTGGCGGCGTAGGCATCCGCCTCGAACTCGTGTTTCCTCGACCAGGCATTCGCTGCGACTGATAGTAGCTTGCTAACGGGTTCCAACAGGATGCTGAAAAACACCAGCCCGGCGTGCGGCGAGATCTGTTTTACGCCGAACGCGTCGAACAGGAGGCGGGCGAATTTCCCTTCAGGATCGGTGGCGAGGCCGAGCAGGAAGAAGATGGCGGCCATTTGCACCAGGCCGACGGCGAGGCGCTGTTTGATATGGCCACAGCGGAAGTGGCCGATCTCATGGGCGAGCACCCCGAGCAGCTCGGGCTGGGTGCTTTTGTCCACCAGCGTGTCGAAGAGGGCGATCTTCTTCTGTTTTCCCAGCCCGGTGAAGAATGCGTTCGCCTTGGTGGAGCGCTTGGAGCCGTCCATCACGAACACGCCTGATAGCGGAAAACCGCACTTCACGCCGAGGGCTTCGATGGCGTCTTTCAGCCCGCCCTCTGGCATGGGGGTGAACTTGTTGAACAGCGGCATGATCAGCGATGGGGCGAGGTAGGTGAGAATCATCTGGAACGCGGTGACGACGGCCCATGCCCACAGCCAGGCGTGCGGGATGTTGCCGAAAATCCACAGCACGGCGGCAGCCAGGGGCAGACCGATGACGGCACCTAGCAGGATGCCCTTCAGTCGATCCATGATGAAGGTGGTGAGAGTGGCACGGTTGAACCCGAACTTTTCCTCGATCACGAAGGTGTCGTAATAGGAAAATGGAAGGCCGATGAGGCTTTGGCCGGAGAGCAGGGCGGTGAGGAAAATGAGGCCGGTGATGACTTCCGAATAACCGAAGGACCGCGCCAGCCCATCGAGCCAACCGAATCCGCCGAGCGACCAGAAAACCAGCATGACCACCAGAGAGACGGTGGACTGGATGATCCCGAAGCGGGCGTGGGCCCGCAGGTAGGCGCGGGCTTTGTCGAGCTTTTCAGAGTCCATCACATCCTCGAAGCCTTTGGGGACGGAGTCGGGGAAGGCCTTCAGGTTCAACAATGTCGCCGCGAATTCCAGCTTCCAAAGCAGAAAAAGCCCCACCAGAATAATCGCCGACATGAAGTTCCAATCGCTCATCGCGCGTATCATGCACGGCTCCCGACTGGCGACAAGTGTCGCTCTTTTGATTTCCTCGACGTCCTGCATCAGCCTGATCGCGGAAAAAAACACCTACGCGGCCGATGCGTCATCGCCCGCCGTGAAGGTGAACGGAGCGTCTGTCCGGATGCAGGTGAAGCCGGAAGGCACATCCGGCGGCAGTTATGCCCTGAGCGCGATGGTGGTTTCTACGGCTGTGGCCACGTTCGATGGTCCGTTCAGCTGGCGGATTGAGGCGGTGGCAGACACGGGCAAGCATGAGTATTTCACCGTTCACCGCATTCGCACGCGGACGACGACCACCAAGCGCGATGAGTGGTATCCGGTGAGATATCTGGGGAAACGCGCGGATTTCACGGTAAAGAAGGGGGAGGCAGGACCACCTCGCGCGGTTTACCCGATCCCGGGGCTGCTCAAGGTGATGCCGAAAGTGGACGGGGCGATGGAAATTTTCGTCGATCTCACGGTGGTTGGCAATGGTCGCCGCGAGAGGAAAATGGTCCGTTTTCGCATGGACCCCTCGCAGAAACGTGCGGATGAGTTTATCTTTGTACCCACGGAGATCGTGGAAAACATCGGGAAATCGCCGTCGGAGTGGAAGGAATCGGGGTGGGATTGAGCGTTGCCTTGCTCGTTTTCCAAGACTAATCTGCCCGAAGCTTATGGTGATTCCCGCGTCCTTTTGCCGAATTTGGCTGCTTTGCTGCTTGGTAGTCCTGCCGGTGGCCGCACAGCCATCGCATGTGCCGGACCTTGCTAAAGTCGATAAGCCGTCCGAGGGCATTGCGACGAAAAATGCTTCGGATGGGGCGATCAGCACCCGCAAGGATGCCCGGACCATTACCTTGAAAATCCCTGCACCGCGGGGCCAGATCGTGGATCGGGAAGGGGCCGCCATCGCCCAGAACCGCGTTGCCTATCAGGTGGCGCTGCAGTTCCGGCAGTTTGAAAACGCCGACCGCGATTTCGTAGTCAACTGGGCCCGGACCCGGCTTGATGGGCTGCAATCGATGGTCACGAACCTCACTCCGAAGTCAGATGATGAAATATACGACCACTACAAGAACCGGCGCTGGCTGCCGCTGTTGGTGACCGGCCAGCTCGATGAGAAGGAAGCTCACGCGATCGAATCAAAGCTGTCTGCGGGCTTGGTACTCCAACCGGTTTATTGCCGCTATTATCCACATGGTGAGGTCGCCTCACACATCGTCGGCTACTCGGGCAGCGTGGGAAAGCTGCCGACGGGCCCGATCAATTTCAACGAGCCCTTGTGGGAGGAAAGCGAAGGCCGTGCCGGCTTGGAGAAACTCTTCAACGAGCAGCTAACGGGTGAGCCCGGTATGAAGCGCCTGCTTTTCGATGAAAGCGGAAACAAGCTGCTCGAAGAACAGGTGAAACGCCCGCGCCCCGGTGGCACTCTCGTCACCACCTTGAATCTCCAATGGCAGATGCTTGCGGAGAAGACCCTGCACAGCGGCTGCAAGCGCGGTGCGTTCGTCGTGATTGATGTGGTAACCGGGGAAGTTCTGGTGATGGCCTCGCGACCTTCATTCGATCTCAACCGGTTTATTCCAGGTATCAATGACGCTGATTTCAAACAGCTGAATGATGATCCTTCACAGCCGCTGTTTGGCCGTGCTTTCCAATCGGTTTATCCTCCGGCGTCCTCATTCAAACCGATCGTAGCGCTGGCTGCTTTGAACAACGGGAAGGTCACCGAGAACTCGGAAATCTATTGCCCTGCCGCCATCAGCATCGGCCGGACGGTCATGCGCAATTGGAATAAAAACCCGGAAGGCTCGATCAATGTGAAGCGTGCGCTCGCCCGTTCCTGCAACACGTGGTTCTATCAGGTTGGTATCGATGTAGGCCATTCGGCATTTCTCAACATCGCACGTCGGCTTGGCTTCGGAGAGAAAACCGGACTTCCGCTCGTCGGCGAGAGCCCGGGCTTGGTTCCCAGTGACGAATGGATGCTGAAAAACGAAAAACGCCGCATTCTCGATGGTGATACGGCGAACCTTTCGATCGGTCAGGGTAGTTTGTTAGCTTCGCCGCTCCAGGTCGCCCAAGCGATGGCGGGGATTGCCAATGGTGGTGCCTTGCCGAAACTCCAGCTCATCCGCCAGGTCCAGGACAACCGCGGTCGCGTCGTCAAGGCTGCCATTCCTGAGAGGAGAAACTGGCTCGGGGTCGATCCGAAGGCGGTTGAAATCGTCCATAAGGGCATGAGTGACGTCGTCAACGGCCCCGGCGGCACCGGCTCCGCCGCGCAACTCAGTTATACCACGCTCTGCGGCAAAACCGGCACGGCGCAATGGGGGCCTCCGGCGAAGGAACAACGGCTCGCTTGGTTCGCCGGTTTTCTACCAGAAGATAACCCGCGCTACTCGTTTGCCGTGCTCTATGAGGGTGGTCCTGGTGAGACCGTTTCCGGCGGTCGCATGGCAGCGCCGATGGTGAAGAAATTTTTCGAAGGCATCAAGGACGACATCAAGGAGATCATCGCCCCGCCGAAGAAGGCGCTCATCGTTGTGGATGAAAATGCTGCCGGCTCCGGTGACGAAAATATTCCCAAAGCGATTCCCAAAGACCCCGATGCCATGGATTCCGAAAGCGAATCCCCCGCACCTGACAAATCCGCTAGCGGCAGCATTCTCAAAGCCCTGCCAGTGGAACCGCTGCACAGTGATCAAGTCCCGCCGGATGACTCCGCTCCCGAAGAGGCACCCCGTGAAAAGCCCCGTGCCATTCGTGCAATTCCTGTGGGCGAGAACGAGGTCATCGAAAACGGTGCTGAAGAGCCGTGATGACTAGGTGTTCGTTCTATCAACTTCGTTGATTCGTGACTTTTTCGAATACCTCCGGATGCCTCCAAGAACAAGCCATCCGAGGCTGAAAATCGCAACTGTCGCGGCGACTATCATCCAGAAGGGAATGGGAACGTCCGCCTTGAAGTGGGTTGTCACCGGAGTCCGGATCGCTTCGGCTAGCGGGAAATCCCAAACCAGTTTGCGGCCGTTGTCTTCGACGCGCGTGGCATTCGATTCCGTGGCTGCCATTGGCAAATGAATGATGTAAACCAGTCGATGCCCATCGAAACTGGATGCAGGCATGAAAGTGGAACCCGGCAGTGCAGCCCCGGGCGAAATGGTGCGGGTGAGATCCACGGTTCTGCCACGCACGGTAACCGCCACTTTGCCTGCCAGATTGGAAGCGGAGGACGGGAGTTTGTCCATGGGGCCACCTGCTGAAATTTCCTTCAGGTCCAAGGCCGAGTCGAACGCCGCCCGCACCCGGATCTTCAGACGGTCTTTGTCTCTGTTTACTTCATAGCTTGAGGATTTGAGCTCTTTGGTATCTGCGAGAAATTTCCCGAGTAATCTGCGCACGCCTACCTCGCCCCCTTGGAGTTTCGCGGCTTCGGCAGGCAGCGTGTAACAGACATCCGCGTGGCCGCTGCCATCTGCCTCCAGCCAGATTTCCTCATGGCAATCGATGCATGAGCTCAGCAGGCAAACGGCGAGCAGGGCGATGAGGCGGAATAACATGATCTCACATCCGTTGGTCCGCACTGCGCATCAGGATATCGCCGATCTCGACGTGCGCGGGTGCTTCGAGGATCGTTAGAATAGCCCATGCAACGTCGCGAGCTTCGAGCATTTTCATCGCGGCACGTGTCTGGGTGAGGGACTCCTCGCGGCCGCGGAAGTATTGATCGAGTAAGGGTGTATCGACGAATCCGGGCGAAACGCAGGCGACTTGGATGGGCGAGTTCACGAATTTCAGTTCCCCACGCAACGCGTCTGTGATGGATCTAACTGCAAATTTCGTCGGCGCGTAGAATCCGCCGCTGGGTGGCACGCGATGGCCGCTCATGGAGGAGACATTGACGATGCGGCCTCCGCTCGCTGGGAAATGCTTGAGTGAGAGTTGGCAGCAGAGTGTGAGCGCCATCACATTCACCCTCCACATTTCCTCCCAGTCGGCGGGATTTCCATCGATGATGCGAGAGAGGTAGGCGACGCCGGCGCAATTGACGAGGCCGTCGATTCTCCCAAGTCCTTGGAATATGGCGGAAACCTGCTCGCGCTGGGTGAGGTCCGCGACGATGGGCGAGACGTTTTCAGAAAGCGCTGATGGTCTGCGGGTGACGCCGAGGACATTGGCACCACGGTCGACTAGCAGATCGCACAAGGCTTGGCCGATTCCGCTGGATGCGCCAGTGACGAGCAGGGTTTTGCCTTGCAGGGATGTCATGCCGATACCGTGTCACGGGAGGCGGGCAAGGGCAACGTTTTGAATAACTGGGGGAGATTCGGCAGGTCGGAGGCCGAGTGCGCAGGCTGCGCGGAAATGATTTCGCCTTTGTAAAACAAGAAGGCACCGGGCATTTGCAAACCATCACCCGCGAGGTGGCCAACACCGCAGCCTTTGAAAATCGAAACCGCGGCACGCCACCAGACTTGCGGTCCGAAGAGTTCGATAAAGCCGCCCTTGCCAAGCCCGAACGCGCGGTAGAGCTCGCAGCGCGGATCTGCGATGCGGGGCACCCCGCTGCGCTCACCGAGATATTGGGTTTCGTTGCCGCTCTGGAGCATGTGAACGAGGATGAGCTGTGCGTTGTGCTGGCGGGCTTCCTTTTCGATGCCTTCCAATCCTCGCAAAATCTGACGGGTGAAGGTGCAGCCGAAATGGCGAAGGAAAACTAGCACCAGCAGTTTCGACTCGGATGCCTCAATCAGGGTTTTTCCGTTGGAGAGTTGATAGGTGCCTGCCGCTTCGGAGATGCTGAAAGGCTGTGAGCGGGTAGGGGGCACGCCGGTGTGCGCGCGCAGGCAGGCGTAGAGGATTCCGGCAAACGGTGCCCACCAGATGAGGTCGTCCACCAACAGGATCCAGCCCGCCCGAAGCGGGATTTGCTGATAAAAGATTTCGCTGCCGAAGCCGATAATTCCGAATGTGAATTTCGCGAAGCCGAAGAAAACCGTGAGCCAGTGGTGGATCGGATTCTTCACTGCCAGGAGAAACCCCAGTCCGAGAATTCCGATGACCCCACCGACTGCGCGCCAGAGCAGCACATGATTCGGACGGGCGATGCCGAGCCAATCGAACCAGAGATGTGGCCAGCAGTTCGCCCAGATGGCAAAGCCGATGTGATAGATCGCGGCCGCCAGCAGGACTTTTTTCATCCAGCAGGGCGTTTCACAGCTACTGTTTTTACAAGCGAAAGGCATGTTCGATCGTAAACCCCATTCCCGCTGGCGCAAGTGGGCGATTTAAAGTCATTTACACAAGCTGGCGATAAATGCCGATAAAAACCCGGCCCCTTCCTCCAAGGCTGCGATTTCGATGAATTCATTAGTCGTGTGTGCTTGATCGATCGATCCCGGGCCGATGCAGATGCTCGGAATTCCCCCCTTGGACAAATGGGCGGCGTCGGAAAACCACGGAGCTCCGGCCAGTCCGGTTAGCGGATGAGTGGAAAGCAGAGCTTGGATCATCGGATGATCGGCCGGGGTTTCCATCGGAGGATTTTCATGAGGATTGATGATTTCCACTGGCAGCGCGTAAAACTCGATGGTCTCCGTCAGCAATTTCAGGGCTCCTCCGGCTAACGCAAGCGCAGGGGTAATCCGGATGTCGATCACCGCTTCCGCTAGGTCGGGGACGATGTTAGGGCGGGAGCCGCCATGGATCATGCCGACGTTCATGGTCGAGCGGCCGAGCACCGGGTGGGTGAAGGTGTCGAGCTCGCCGCCGAGGTGGTGATCGAGTTGGTCGAGCGCGCGGGTGAGTTTCAAAATGGCATTTTCCCCGCGCTCCGGTTGTGAACTGTGGGCCGCTTTTCCCGTCGTTCTGAGAGTAGCCCAAAGCGATCCTTTGGTGACATGCACGACTTGCATCGAAGTTGGCTCGCCAACCAGCGCGAACAGGTAGTGGCTGCCGTGCCTTTTTACAAAATCCTTTGATCCCCACTGACCGGATTCTTCCCCCATGAACGCCACGAAATCCACCGCAACCGGCAGGTCGGCCAAGTGCTCCCGGTGTTCATGAAGCGCCCACAGCATCGCCGCCATCGGGCCTTTTGTGTCTGATGCGCCGCGCCCCCAGACTTTCCCATCGCGGATCTCGCCACTGAAGGGCTCGATCACCATCCCGCCCACGCCCACCGTATCCAAGTGCGGCCCCAGCAGAATTCGCGGCCTTCCATCCAGTGGTGCGAAGCGTGCGATCAGATTCGGCCGGCCTGGTTGGACCTCTTCCAAGACCACCTCCGCGCCGATCGACTCCAGCCAGCCGGAGAGGAAAACCGCGATCATTTCCTCGCCGGTTTGATCTGTTCCTGGCGCGTTGTCCGGATTGACCGATGGGATGCGGACGAGTTGCTGCAGGAGGGTGACAACATCTTGGCTCATGCCGATAGAATCACCAGCGATTGCCCAATACGCAAGGTCTAAGCCTGTTGTCCACCCATGCGCAAAATTGGAAATTAAGCGAAAAGCCTTGCTATCCCGTGAGATCCGTCTAAAGCCTCCCCCGCGCCGTGTTTTTGCCGGTGAGGGGTCGAATAGACGGCTCCACCCTTTTCCGGTCTTCATCGATGAGAGATTGTTTGAGGATAATCGAATCCGCTCATCGACACCGCCTGCCGCCCATATGGGATGAGGCAGGCAAAATTAGACACATGACCCCGACCTCATTCGAGGCGTTGCCACTGGCTGCGCCCCT
>JBDTNJ010000346.1:0-3287 GCA_039933825.1 Luteolibacter sp. | reverse complement strand
TGAAACCAATTGGCGCTACGCCAATGATTCCGGCGTTTCCCGCGTCATCTACGTCAACAAGCTCGACCGGATCGGCGCTGACTTTTACCGCGTCATCGCTCAGGTGAAAAAAATCCTCGGGGCGCAACCCCTCGTCATGGTCCTGCCAATCGGCACGGAGAGCGATTTCGTCGGCGTTGTCGATCTCCTCACCCGCAAGGCTTACATTTGGGATGAAACCGGCCTGCCGGAAAATTTCGCCGTCACCGACATTCCTGCCGACATGGTGGATAAGGTCGAAGAATTCCGCGCCCAACTCATCGAGACCGCTGTCGAACAAGACGACGACATCATGGAAGCCTACCTTGATGGCACGGAGCCTTCGATCGAGCAAATCAAGAAGTGCATCCGCAAGGGCACCATCGATCTGGCATTCTTCCCGACCTATTGCGGTTCTTCCTTCAAAAACAAGGGCCTCCAACTCGTTCTCGACGCCGTTGTCGATTATTTGCCGAACCCTACCGACGTGAAACCACTCCCGGAAGTGGACGCTGAGGGCCATCCAACTGGCAAGTTCGCCATTATCGATCCTTCCGCTCCTTTTCGCGGTTTGGCATTCAAGATCATGGACGACAAGTTCGGCGCGCTCACCTTCACCCGTATCTATTCGGGCACGATCAAAAAGGGCGATACCGTTCTCAACTCCTTCACCGGCAAGACCGAGCGCATCAGCCGCATGGTGGAAATGCACGCCGATGACCGCAACGAAGTGGACACCGCCCAAGCCGGTGACATCGTCGCCCTTGTCGGACTCAAGAACGTCCAGACCGGCCACACCCTTTGTGACGAGAAAAACCCGGCTACTCTTGAGCCAATGGTTTTCCCGGATCCCGTCATCTCCATCGCCGTCGCACCGAAGGACAAGGCCAACGCTGAAAAGCTCGCCAACGCCATCGGCAAGATGATCCAGGAAGATCCTTCGTTCCGCGTCGAAACCGACGACGAAACCAACGAAATGATCCTCAAGGGCATGGGCGAGCTCCACCTCGACATCAAAATCGACATCCTCAAGCGCACCCACAAGGTCGAGGTCTCCGTCGGTCCGCCACAGGTCGCCTATCGCGAAACCATCACCAAGATGGTCAACGACAGCTACACCCACAAGAAGCAGTCCGGTGGTTCCGGCCAGTTCGCTAAAATCGACTACACCATCGAGCCAGGCGAACAAGGCTCCGGCTTCATCTTCGAATCGAAGGTCACCGGCGGCAGCATCCCGAAAGAGTTCATCCCCGCTGTCGAAAAAGGTTTCAAGACCTGCGTCGATAAAGGACCACTTGCCGGTTACCCTTGCTTGGACTTCAAGGTCACGCTCAACGAAGGTGGTTTCCACGCAGTGGACTCCAGTAACATCGCCTTCGAAATCGCCGCCAAGGCCGCGTATCGTCAGACCATGGTCAAGTGCGCTCCGCAAATCCTTGAGCCAATGATGAAACTCGACGTTTTCTCCCCTGAGGAAAAAATCGGCGACGTCATCGGCGACCTCAACCGCCGCCGCGGCATGATCCAAGGCCAGGAGCCGACCCCAGGTGGTGTCCGCGTCAAGGCCGAGGCTCCGCTGTCCGCCATGTTCGGTTACATCGGCGACCTCCGCACCATGACCTCCGGCCGTGGCCAGTTCTCCATGGAGTTCAGCCACTACGCCCCTTGTCCGAAAAACGTCTCCGACGACGTCATCGCCAAGGCCAAGGCCAAGGACGAAGCGCTCCGCGCCGCGAAGTGATATAGGCATTCCTGCCTGTTCTTCCGATTCAACAAAACCCGCCGTCCTCTAGCAGGACGGCGGGTTTTTTGTGTCCCCACCGGGCGAGCACCCAAGCCCCCATCACTGACCCAGGGCAGTATCAAAAGACGCGTCCATTAAAGCATCTTTACATCAACGCATTTATCTGCGTAAGTTTCAGCCATGAGAACGACTCTCGATCTCCCAGACCCGCTCTTCCGTGAAGTCAAAACCCGTGCCGTCCAGCAAGGCGTGACGCTCAAGGATCTGCTCGCGCGATACATCCAAGCCGGAATGAACGCACCCGCCGCCATCGAGCCTGCCCGGGCCACACCGCAGGCTTATCCTATTCCTATTGCCATACGGCGGAAAGAGGGGGCGCCATTGACTCCTGCTCTCACCAACGCCGAACTCAACGCCATTCTGGATGCCGAAGACCTCGCCAATCACCTCCGTGTCACGCTCCAGTGATCTGCTGGACATCAATGTCTGGCTGGCATTGGTGGATGAAGGGCACCGCCACCACCTGTCTGCCGCCCGCTATTGGCAGGAGAGTGTCCACCATCCATTGTCCTTCTGCCGCGTCACCATGTTGGGTTTTCTGCGCCTCAGCACCCAAGCTCATGTGCTCTCGGAGCAACTCAGCCCACAGACAGCCTGGGCCACTTATCAACGGTTTTTGTCCATCCCGACCATCCAGTTTCTCCCCGAACCTGCGAAGCTGGATCCCACCTTCTCCAACCTGACTGAAGCCCCGGACATTTCCCACCGCCTCTGGACGGACGCCTACCTCGCCGCCTTTGCCCTCACCAGCGGCTGCCGCCTCGTTTCCTTTGATGCGGATTTCTCCCGATTCCCCCAGCTTGACTTCCTGCACCTCCGGCCATGAAAAAGCGCCGTCTCCCCCGATGCCTCAGCGCTTGTTAGTCAGGACGAAGATCATCGATGCCTCGTCTCCCCGCTGAAACACCAGCATTTTACCTGCTCACTCAGCACTTTCTCTCTTCGCCTCCACCCCCGAAAAACGAGCGAGACAAACCGCAGGGATTCCCATAGTGTCCACCCATGGCCACGGTTACCGAGCTCATTGAAAACGCACTGGCACTTTCGCTGACAGACCGCTCGTATGTCGCTTCCAAGCTCATTGAAAGCCTCGATCAGGAGGAACTCAGCCCGGAGGGCATCCGGGAGTACGATCAGCGCGTGGAGCGCTGGAAATCCGGCCAATCCTCGTCCACAGCGAGCGATGAAATGGACGCGAAAGTGCAAAGTATCCTGAACCGATGACCCTCCATCACCTGCTCGAAGCCGAGCTGGAAATCCTCGAGGCCGTGACCTTTTACCACGAACGCGCAGGAGACATCGCCGCCGCTTTCTTCGAGCAATTCAGAAAATCCCGCGACGAGATCGCCGCTTTTCCCGAATTTTGGAAACTCATTGGCGGAGGCTACCGCCGCAAGCTGCTGGAGCGCTTTCCCTACGGAATCATCTACAGGATCGATGGCGACAAGATTCTGATCGTCGCCTT
>JBDTNJ010000345.1:0-2306 GCA_039933825.1 Luteolibacter sp. | reverse complement strand
TACAGCATGATCAAGAAGAGCCGGGAGTTTCCGGTGATCAACGCGCTGAGCACGCTTTTGCTGATCTTCACCTTCGTCGCGGTCTGGGGGTCGCAGCGCCTGACGCAGAAAAAAGCTTAAGAAACAAAGGAATCGGGAACCATTCCGACAAAAAATTAGCCCAGGCTAAATTTAATTGTTGCAACTAATCGGCAGCTTGAGAACCATCGCGACATCGCAATCCTGCTCGCCTGCACGCATGAACACTCCTGAAGCCGAAACTCCAGCACCCGTCGAATCCGCATGGCGGCGCAATGAAGGAATGGTTTCGCTACCGGAGGTGCACCGGAGCATCGCAATTCCGCAGGGTGCCTCGTTCTGGAGAAAACTGTTCGCCTTTTCCGGACCGGGCTTTCTCGTCGCTGTGGGCTACATGGACCCCGGCAACTGGGCGACGGACCTAGCAGGCGGTGCGAGTTTCGGCTACTCGCTGCTCTCGGTGATCATGATTTCCAATCTGATGGCGATCCTGCTCCAGCACCTTTGCATCAAGCTCGGTGTAGCGACCGGACGGGATCTTGCACAGGCCTGCCGCGATCATTATTCCCGTCCGACGGTGTGGTTTCTCTGGGTGATGTGTGAAATCGCCATTGCCGCCTGTGATCTGGCGGAAGTGATCGGGTCGGCGATTGCCCTGCAACTTCTATTCGACATTCCCCTGGTGTGGGGTTGCTGCATCACCTGCCTCGACGTGCTAGCGGTTCTCTATCTGCAACAGCGGGGTTTCCGCTATGTCGAGGCTCTGGTGCTCACGCTGATCCTAACAATCGGCGGGTGTTTTCTGGCAGAGATGTTTTTTTCCAAACCAAGCATCGGCGGAATCCTCCATGGTTTCATTCCTAGTGCGGAAATTTTAAGAAACCCGCAGATGCTCTACATTGCAATCGGCATCCTCGGTGCGACGGTGATGCCGCACAATCTCTATCTGCACTCGTCCATCGTGCAGACGAGGAGGTTCGACCAAACTCCGGATGGCCGCCGTGAGGCGATCAAGTTCGGCACCATCGATTCCACCTTCGCGCTGATGTTCGCGCTGTTCATCAATGCCGGCATCCTCATTCTGGCGGCATCCACCTTCCACTGGAGCGGGCATCAAGAAGTGGCGGACATCAAAGACGCCTATCAACTCCTGACTCCGCTGCTCGGAGTCGGCGGCGCAAGCATGCTTTTTGCCATCGCGCTTCTGGCATCCGGCCAGAACGCCACGCTCACCGGCACGCTTGCCGGGCAAATCGTGATGGAAGGCTTCATCAACATTCGCTTGCGGCCTTGGCTGCGCCGCATCATCACGCGGGGCCTCGCCGTGATCCCGGCGGTTTTTGTCATCGGGTTGTATGGCGAGGGAAAGACCACGGAACTCCTCATCGGCAGCCAAGTGGTCTTGAGCATGCAGCTCGCTTTCGCCGTCTGGCCGCTGATGCGTTTCACCGGGGAGAAGGCGAAGATGGGTGAGTTCGTCAATCCGCTCTGGATCAAGCTTCTCGGCTGGAGCGTGACGATCATCATCATCACACTGAATCTTAAACTGCTGGCTGATACGTTTATCCCTGTGCCGATCCGAAATCAGGTGTATCAATTCCTCGGACTTCCTACTTTTTGAGCGACTGATGTATCACCATATTCTCATTCCCCTGGAAAATGATTGGGCCGATGCCTCCATCCTCTCCCATATCCGCGAGCTCGCGCGTTTGACAGGCGCGAAACTGATGTTAGTCCACGTGGCAGACGGCTGGGCTGCCAGAAATTTCAACAGCCTTGCGCTCCAGGAGAGTGAGGAAATGCGCGAGGACCGCGCCTATCTGGAGCGCCGGGTGCAGGAACTCCGCGCGGATGGATTCACGTGTGAAGCCGTTCTTCTGCTAGGCGAGCCAGCGGATGAGATCATCAAACTGGTCAACCAACATGACATCGATCTGGTGGCGATGGCGACGCACGGCCACCAGTTCATCGGGGATCTGATCTTCGGTAGCACCTCGCGGAAGGTGAGGCACCATGTGAAAATTCCAGTGCTCCTGCTCATGGCGGAGCGTGGTGCTGGGGCGGAAGTGCCTTAAATCGTTGAATCCAACGCTCCGCAATCGTTCATTTGGAAGCTTGGGCTTGCGTCCCGGGGCTTCCGTGGCCATGGAATGGGCCTCGCGGGGCACAAATTCCCGCAAACCGAAATGATCGAACAAACTCCCACCAAACTCGTCGTTGGCACGCGGGGCAGCGAGCTGGCGCTCGTGCAGGCCAACACTACAGAAGCCGCGCTCGCCGCTGCATTT
>JBDTNJ010000344.1:0-2477 GCA_039933825.1 Luteolibacter sp. | reverse complement strand
CTACACCGGCATCACCAACATCAATGGGGGCACGCTTGTGGTGGGAGTGGGCGGAACGGGCAGCATCACCTCCAATGTCAGTGTCGCGAGCGCGGCGATCCTTGGCGGCTCGGGCACAATCACCGGAAATGTCAGCTTGGCAGTGGAAAGCTCAAGCGGCGCGAAAAACGGCGGCACACTGGCTGCCGGCAATAGCCCCGGCACCTTGACCGTGTCAGGAACCACCGACTTTGCCACCGGATCGATCTTCTCCTGGGATATCGCGACAACGAACGAAGGTTCACAAACCGCCGGCACTGACTACGACAGCGTGAGGACTGCTACCCTGACCGGCACGGGCTCTGCGATCTTCAATGTGGTGCTCCAAGGATCGGACACGTTTGCCTCGGCATTCTGGGATTCCGCCCATAATTGGACGAATATCTTCAGCACAGATGGAACCACCTTGAACGCTCTGAACATCGCGTCGATCTTCTCCAGCTTCAGCGGCACAGGTCTTGCTTCAGACGGCACGGTGGCCACCCAAGGCCAATTTACCTTCACCGGAGGAGGCAAGACCCTCACTTGGTCCGCCGTCCCAGAACCCACCAGTGCGCTCGCCGGAATACTCCTTGGTGCTGGTCTTCTCCGTCGCCGTCGCAAGTAACGATTTCTGTCGCCATCAGCGAAAGATGGATTGCCGTCGCGGGATTATGGGTTTTTTCCGCAGCGGCCATTTTCGCCCTTTGTCCGCGCTGTCAAAAGCCATCGTCCGCTCCGCCTTCAGGCAGAGCAACCCGAGTTCCAATCCAACCCCGAAAACCCTCGACATGGCCCAATGGGATCTCCAAACCGTTCACACGGACGAAGAAAAATTTTGCAATCATCTGCGGCTCAAGCGAAGAAACCGCCGCTGGCATCGTTGGTTCGCGGCCATCGCAGGCCTGCCGGGGACTGGCAAAACTGCCAATATCCCCTCTTGCGTCCGGCCACCGGATCAGGGCGGACAAATGGCCTATTCCGTTAGATGTTTCCGCCGTTAGTCCACGGCCAGCGCCGGTCCCGGGAAAGCCGGTGCAGCATTCGGAGCGGGAATCACGGCAGGGCGGACGTGAGCGGCGGGCCTACGCGCCCATCGGTACGGCGAATGGCACGAGCTTCACCGACAGCGGCCTCACCAATGGCACGCCCTATTTCTACGTCGTCACCGCCCTGCAAAACGCCAGCGAAAGCCCGCCCGGTGCCCAGGCCGGCGCCACGCCGCAGGTCACCTTCGCCTCGTGGCAGGCGCAATGGTTCACCGCCCCGCAGCTCGCCAAACCGCTCATCAGCGGCACCACCGCGGATGCCAATGGCGACGGCGTGGTCAACCTCCTCGCCTACGCCTTCAACCTCCTCGCCTACGCCTTCAACCTCAGCCCCTGGGTCGATGCCTCGCCCGCTCTGCCCAAAGCGGACATCACCGGAGGTTATCTCACCATCCGCTACACCCGCCGCAAGCCGCCCAACGACCTGACCTACACCGTGGAAGTCACCGGCGATCTCTAGCCCTCGCCCTGGGACTCCGGCCCCGCCCATACGACCGAGCTGCCTCCCGCCACGTCACTCGACGCGCTCACCGAGCGCGTGACCGAGCGCGACAACACACCCGCTTCCGGCCCGCCTCGCTTCATTCGTCTGCGGGTGGAAAAGTAGCTCCTGCGTTTTTTGACGACGTTCTTCTCCTGAAAATCCAGAAGCGCTCGTTCTCGCTCTGTTGCCCGCTGGTCAATCCGCTTTCTAAGGTTTCTTTTTCCCAGCGGTGGAGATCGTCACGCTCTTCTGGTAGATTTTCACCAGCGCCTTGTCCGGCTGTGGTCCGGGGTATGTGAAGATCAGGTAGAGATCGCGGGGTGAGAAACGGGTGAGGCCATCCTTGACGGAGGTCCACCGGCCATTCGCCTGGATTTCGATTTTCAGCGGAGCCATGTTGTATTCGTCCTTTCCGGTCGGATTCGTCAGGCTGACGGACTTGCCGGGGGAAAGCGGATGAATGTCCTTGGCAAGAGTGACGCGCGCTTCCTGAAGGGTGGCATTGTGAATCATCGCTCCCCCGGGAGGCGTCGCTTGCGGTGAATCCTCGATCGCGACGATCTGGAACAACTTGGCGTCTCCGGGCGTGGGATCCGCCAGCAGAAACAGATAGGCTTTCTCCGCTCCTGGTGGAATGATCGCTGTGGCGATCACCGGGCTGGCGGCGTTCGCAGCCGCAGTGAACCGGATTTCACCGTTTTCCGGGACAAAGATTTCCACGGGGAACGATTCCACGCTCAGGGACGGGACGGCTTTGTTGAACTCTCCCGCCACTTTCGCGGGACAGAACAATTCGGCGGGGATCTCGGGATTTTTGCCAAATGAGATGACCCGGCAGCTCACGGCGCGAGGGGCGGCCGACGCGGTGGCAAGGGTGGCGGCGAGGACGCATAAAAGGTGGCGAGGGATCATGAGGATTGTGTGTT
>JBDTNJ010000343.1:0-9436 GCA_039933825.1 Luteolibacter sp. | reverse complement strand
CACAACCGCGCCATCTCCACGATGGAAGTCATCGAGGAACTCATCAAGCTGGCGAAGGAAATGGACGCCGCCACCAAGCGCGGCGAAGACCTCGGCCTGACCGATGACGAGGTGGCCTTCTACGACGCTCTCGCCGTGAACGAGAGCGCCGTGAAAGCGATGGGTGACGACAAGCTAAAGGTGATTGCTGCCGAACTCATCACCCAAGTGAAGAAGAGCGTGACCATCGACTGGACCCTGCGCGAAGGAGCGCGGGCGAAGATCCGCGTGATGGTGAAACGCATCCTGAATAAATATGGCTATCCGCCGGACTTGCAAGAGGAGGCCGTCAAGACGGTGCTCCAGCAGGCTGAACTGCTGTGCGCAGAGTGGGTCTAGTTCTAAAGCTGTTAGACCGTTTACTGTGGCCCGCGATCCACGTCCATGCGGAACGGGCGGCCGCGCAGGCGGGCGGTCTTGGTGCGGTCGATTACTTGGCCGACGAATTGCTCCGGCACATCGACCAGCGAGTGTTTCGGGAACAAAGTGATCCGGCCGAGACAGCCATCAGGGAGGCCCGCTTCTCGATAGAGCATGCCGACGATTTCCTTGGCCATCACACCATGGGTTTTTCCGAGTGATAGAAAAAGACGGGTCATCCCTTGATCGGTGGGGATGAGTTCGCGTTGACCACCGGGCGGACGGTCCGGGCGGGGGCCGCGATCGTCTCGTTGGGGACGATCATCCCGCTGCGGGCGGTCATCGCGGCGGGGAGCCTCACGGCGTTCGTGACGCATCGGTTCGCGATCTTCTTCGATCGGTGATCCTTCGCGGCCGCTGGCTTCGCGGATCATGGTGACGAGGGCACCGGCGATGTCGGTCGGCGTGTGGCCTTGTTCGAGAAGGCGGTCGATGTTTTCCTGATAGGCATCGAACTTCCCGGATTCGAGACGCTCCTTGAGATCGTCGAAAACCAAATCCGCGCGGCGTCCTTCGACTTGCTCCACGGAGGGAATCTTCTCGCGGCGGACGACACTGCGGGTGTAACGCTCGATCGCCTGCATCCGATAGATTTCGCGACCGTAAACGAAGCTAACAGCGCGTCCCGAGCGACCGGCCCGACCGGTGCGGCCGATGCGGTGAACGTAGTCTTCCGGGTCGGTCGGTAGGTCGTAGTTAAAAACGATGTCAATTTCATCGATGTCCAGTCCGCGCGCGGCGACGTCCGTGGCGACGAGAATTTCTACTGCTCCCTCGCGGAAACGCTTGAGCACCCGTTCGCGCATTTGTTGGGTAATATCGCCGTGAAGGCGGTCGGCGGCGTAGCCACGGTTCACGAGGTCTTCGGTGCATTCATCCACCGAGCGCTTCGTGTTGCAGAAAATGATGCCAAGACGCGGCGGATTCATGTCTAGGATTCGAGACAGCACCTCGACCTTGGAACGTTGGCGGACCTCGAAATACGATTGATCCACCGTGGAAACCGTGCGGGCCTTTTGCTCGATCTCGACGATCTGCGGGCTTTTCCCGAATTTCTGAATCAACCGCGAAACCCCGGGATTCATCGTTGCGGAGAAGAAAAGCGTCTGGCGATCGGCGGGGAGAGCTGCGAGCAATTCGTCCATCTCATCCTTGAACCCCATGTCCAGCATGCGGTCGGCCTCATCGAGGATCGCCATCTTAATGCGTGAGGCATCGAAGCTCCCACGGCGAAGGTGATCCAACAAACGTCCGGGAGTGCCCACGACGAGTTGTGCCCCCGAGCGCAAGGCGCGGAGTTGACGGTCGATCGGAGCGCCGCCGTAAACCGGAGTGGCATGCAGTCCGACCATTTTCGCACCGAGGCGGTGGACTTCCTCGCAAACCTGCACGGCGAGTTCGCGGGTCGGGCAAAGAATCAGCACCTGCGGGTAGGCGAGCTTCACATCCAGTTTTGCGAGAGCGGGCAGCGTGAAAGCAGCGGTTTTCCCCGATCCTGTGGCGGAAAGCCCGACCAGGTCCTTGCCCTCGAGGGCGGGTGGGATGCTTTTGAATTGAATGGGGGAAGGACGCTCGTAGCCGAGAGTTTCAATGGCTGCGAGCAGGGTATCGGGAAGACCGAGTTCAGAAAAAGGAGGCGTATCCATGTGCAAATGTGAGTCAAAATCCCGGACTCGCAGTTCATCTGGCTTGCCGGGCGGGGAGGCTATGGCTGGTTTTTGTAGGAAAACAAGCACGCATTTAAAAGATTAGACGGATTAGGAGGTGCCTGCATTGAAGTCACCTGCAATTCCTTCACCACGATCGACGAGTGAGGTCAAGGGGTGGCACCAGCTCAACCCACAGCCACGGTTACGACTCCTTTGAAGGTGGCCTGAATCGCGTTCGTCACCGCTCCGGAAACCTCATTTGCTACCAAAGGCCGGCCAGCTCACTCCCGCACTTGCATCTCTAATGCGGAAAAGTGCATACTCGACCCATGAAACCGCTGCCACCCTCGCCGCTCGCATCGTTCAGGAAGGCAAATGGTTCATCGCGTGGTCCCCGGAATTTCCTGAAGGAAACGACCTCAAAACACCTGTAAACCATTTGATTTACAGAAAATCAAATGGAGCCGAGTGACGGACTCGAACCGTCGACCTACTGATTACAAATCAGTTGCTCTACCAACTGAGCTAACCCGGCATAAATTATTGAAATTCAAGCGGTTGCAAAAATTGTTTTCATCGTTGCTGCTTGGCCCTGTCCCTGAATTGTCACTGATTAAAAAGTGCCTATCGTTGCAGGTGCGCGGGAGGGAAACAACCAGATGGGATGGCGTCAAGATTTCTTGCTGAATGATTTGGATTCCTTCCACCCATCGCCGGCGTCCTCTCAATCGTGGGACGCGGCCCCGGGCTTCGAGACCAAGTTCACGTCTGCAAGCGACGATATCAGCCCAGGCATTCCCGCCCCTCCATGCCACTGGACGACGGTCGGTCACACTTCGGCTTGCCCAGTTTGCTTAAGAGGCCTGTAAAATTCATCTGTCTTCCGCATTAGGTGTAAGCCAAATCCAACTACCCGAGTATAGGCTAAACCATGAGTAATAGCGATCAAGAAGAGGTGGAACGCCTCCACCAAGTTTACAAGCAGATGAAAACCGAACTTGGCCGCGTTATCGTTGGTCAGGATCAGGTGGTGGATCAGACTTTGATGGCCATTTTCTGCCGTGGACATGCGCTATTGGTCGGTGTTCCAGGGCTGGCGAAAACCTTGCTGGTTGCCACTCTTGCCCGCGCGCTGGAGCTGAGTTTCAAGCGAATTCAGTTTACGCCGGATCTCATGCCCGCCGACATCACCGGCACCGACGTGCTTGAAGTGAACCCGGAAACCGGCCACCGCGGCTTTCGTTTCGTGCATGGTCCGATCTTTGCCAATCTCGTCCTCGCCGACGAAATCAACCGCACGCCACCCAAGACTCAGGCCGCGCTGCTAGAGGCCATGCAGGAGCATCACGTCACGGTTGGCGAACATACGCTGAACCTGCCCAAACCCTTCTTTGTCCTTGCGACCCAAAACCCAATCGAACAGGAAGGCACCTATCCGCTTCCTGAGGCCCAGCTCGATCGATTCCTTTTCAACATCATCGTTGACTATCCATCCGAATCCGAAGAGCGGGAAATCATCCGTCGGGTTACCAGTCCGTCCGATACGCAAGTCACTCCGCTGCTCAATGCTGACGAGATCGTAAAAATCCAAGCGATCGTGAAACGCGTTCCCGTGGGTGATCACGTCATCGATTTCGCCGCGAAGCTCGCTCGCTCGACGCGACCCAAGGATGCATCCGCACCGGATTTTGTGAAGGAAATGGTCGGCTGGGGCGCAGGTCCTCGCGCCGGGATCAGCCTTATCTCCGCAGCGAAAGCGCACGCCGTTCTGCAAGGTCGTTACCATGCGACCACTGGCGATGTCGCCGCCGTCGCCGCGCCTGTTTTGCGTCACCGGGTGCTCACCACCTTCAATGCCGAAGCCGCCGGAATCACGAGTGACGATGTCATCCAGCGCCTCATCAAGCTGCATGCTCCGAAGGAAGAATTCGTTCTCTGATTCCCGGTCGAATGAGCGAATCTCTCAAACTCCCCGAGTGCATGCGCCTTCTCCCGCCGGAGATGATGAGCGTGCTGCGTCGTCTCGAATGGTATGCGCGGCGACGCATGGTCGGGACTCTATCTGGGCGGCACACGTCGCCGGAGAAAGGCTTCTCTGTCGAGTTTGCCGAACACCGCGAATACTCGCCCGGTGATGATCCGAAAAACCTCGATTGGCGCGTCATGGCCAAGAGCGACCGCCAAGTGATCCGCCAATACATCGAAGAAACCAATCTCCGTGCCACCATCGTTGTCGATGTTTCCGGTTCCATGCAATACACTGGCGACCACGCAGCGGTGGCTAACGGGAAAGCCCTCTCGAAACTCGAATACGCCAAGCACCTGGCTGCCGCGATGGCCTATCTGTTCATCAAACAGGGCGATGGAGCGGGCCTCGTCACCTTTGATAAAACCACCCGTGCCTTCCTGCGCTCCGGCAGTCGTCCCAGCCAAGTGCGCCGCATTCTTGAGGAACTTCACACCACTCAGCCGGGTGAGGACACCGATGTCGGAGGCGTGCTCCATCAGGTCGCCGAGCGCATCCCGAAGCGCGGTCTGGTCGTGCTCATCAGCGACCTGTTCGATGATCCCGAAAAAGTCGTGGAAGCACTTCATCATTTCGATTTTCGTCAACACGAGCTCGTTGTCTTTCACTTGTTAGCCGAGGAGGAGCTGACGTTTCCTTTTAAAAGTTTCCAGCGTTTCAAGGACCTTGAAGGCATTGAAGCCATGCTTCGGATTGATCCCCAGGCCGTGCGCGCTGCCTATCTGGAAAAACTCCGCGCCTTCGTCAAACGCATCGATTCCGCCTGCGGAAAAATGCGTGCCGACTACGTGCCGGTGAATACGAAAACTCCGCTGCGGGACACACTCTTGCGATACTTGGGAGGGCGGAAATAAATGTTGTTCCTGAATCCATGGCTGCTCGCTGGCCTGATAGTCGCGACCATTCCGATCATCATCCACCTCGTCAGGCAGCAAGCAGCAAAGCCCGTGGAGTGGGGCGCGATGCGTTTTCTATTCGACACCATTTCCGTCCGTCGCCGCCGGATGGAATGGGAGGACTTGCTGCTGATGGCGGCACGCTGCCTATTGTTAGCGCTGCTGGCTCTAGCACTCGCCCGTCCGTTCATTCCGCCGGACTCGAATGTCCCGTGGCTGTTTGTATTACCTGCCTGTCTGCTGGGGATTGCTCTGTTCGGCGCTTCATTTGTGCTTGGCAAAAAGAAGACTCGCTGGATCGTCCGGGGGAGCGCGATCGCACTGTGCGTTTCGGCAGCCGGATTGATTCTGTTGGAAAAATTTCTGAACTTGAAACGCTTTGAAGCCAGCGGCCGTCGCGACGTGGCACTGGTCATCGATGCCTCTGCTTCGATGGAGCTGACTCGCGATGGCAGGACGGTTTTCCAGAGTGCCATCGAGGAAGCCAAAAAGCTCGTGAAGGAGGCTCCAAGCGGGACCGCGTTCACCGTGATTCTCGGCGGTCCCGCCCCCGAGGCGAAGACCGCCGCACCTCTCACTCATCGCGCCGACGTGCTGGGCGTGCTTGAAAAGCTGGAGCCCATCGGCGGCAGTTTCCGTGCGCACGACGCGCTTGGCATGGCGACGCTTGGTCTTGCCCAAGGCACCAACACGACTAAGGAAATTATCGTTTTCACCGACTCCCAGCGCACTGGCTGGCGCTTTGAAAATCCTTCCGCGTGGGACGCTCTCGAAAGCGCATGGAAATCTCTGCCAGCGAAGCCGAAGCTGTTATTACGTGACTTCGGCGCGCCTAAATCTTTTCAGAATCTATCCATTTCAGGTCTCGAAATGTCGCGCTCGCTGGTGGGCATGGATCGCGAATTGGCGATGCGCGTCACGGTTGAAAACTCCGGCAGCGAAGCGATCACGTCCGGCCCGATCGAGATGGAAATCGAAGGGAAAAAAGCCGGAGAAATTCCTATCGGCCTGCTCGTAGCGGGACAAAAGGAAACCGTCGAGTTCCGCCACCGATTCACCCGGCCCGGTCCACAGGTCGTCTCGGCCAGAATCGATGCCAAGGACGACCTTGTTTCCGACAATCGTCTCGAACGCGTCGTCATGGTCCGAGGGAATCTTCCGGTCTTGTTGGTAGATGGAAATCCGGCGGGCTCCTTCTTCGAGCGCGCCGCCGGTTATTCGGCACTGGCACTTGCTCCCTCCATCGGCCTGATCAATGGCAACCCTACAGCCGGGAAATTTCTAATGGCCCCGCAGGTGGTCACTGCTCCGGCACTTCGGGAGCAGGATCTTGATAACGCGGCGGTCATCATTCTCGCCGATGTCCCGCGCTTGCCGGAGGACATCGCAAACAAACTTGCCGGAAGAATCGCGGAGGGTGCTGGATTGTTAGTGATTGCTGGTCCCCGCGCTGAGGCCGCGTTTTACAATGCTTGGGAGGGAGTGGACGGACCGCTGCTTCCTCTACCGCTCGGTGATGAAACCACCGATACGGCAGGCGTTTCTCCCGCCACTTCCACCTTCGTGCACGAATCGCTTAAAATGTTCATTAAAGACGCTGATCTCGAAACCGCGCGGGTCAATCGATGGAGAAAATCCGGCTCACCCGTGCCCGGCGGCGTCCTAGCGGCGGCCTATTCCAATGGGGACGCCTTTCTAGCAACTCGAAATTACGGCAACGGACGCAGCATTGTAGCCACCTGCGCATTCGATGGACGATCCGGAAATCTCCCTGCCCGCCGCTCGTTTGTGCCTCTCATCCATGAGTTGGTCAACTGGTTGGCGGGCGGTGGCGTGGAGTTGAACGTGGATTCTGCATGGAGCCCTGCGGTTAGTGTGAATTCAGGCAGCGGCGGACTTTCCGCAAAATATTTTCGGACCATTGACCACAAGGAGACACCGCTGCTAGAACGGATTGACCCGGCGATTGATTTTCGCTGGGTGGATGACAAGCCCGCTCCAAAGGTCCCGCGCGACGGATATTCGGTCCGGTGGCAAGGCAGCCTGATCGCTCCGGTTTCCGGCGGCTATCTGATTGAGGCGGAGGTGGATGACCGATTGAATGTGAAGATCGGAAACGACTTCAATTTGGATGCGAAATCGAATAATCTTGGTAGTGATCGCGTGACCTTGCAAGCCGGGAAGCCGGTGCCCTTCGAGGCCAGCTTCGAACAGGACAACGGCGAGGCATTCGTGCATCTCTTTTGGACTCCGCCCGGAGGCAAGCGGCAGATCATTCCCTCGTCGGCTCTTGTTCCGATTAGCTCCGAGGAATCAGTTCCATTGAAAACCTTGGATCCTCGCGGACTACCGAGGCAGGCGTGGATCCGCTCGGGACGGCGTGGCGGGGAGTTGATCATCGATGGCTCCGCATTGCCGGGGGTTTACAAGGTTGCGACTGGCGGGGTATTGGACACGATCATTCCCGGAATTCAAAACGGCACGCTGCCGGTTGCCGTGACCCGCGATGAAGGGGAGAGCCGTTTCGAAAGCATGACCCCGGAAGATCTCGCACTCGCCCGCAAGCGTATCGATCTGCTTCAACCGCATTCGGTGGCGGACATGATAGGCGTTCTCCAGGGCAAGGGTTTTGGTCGGGAAATCTGGAAGATATTAGTTGTGTCGGCGTTCCTGCTGTTTCTTTTGGAAAGTTTTCTCGCCCGCTGGGTTTCGCGCTCGCGCCGGACGGCGGAGGATGTGCGAGTGGAGTTTGATGAAGCAACGATGTGGAGGGCCGGAAGATGAAAATGGTGATTCGATTTGTTTTGGTTTCGTTGGCTGTCGGCGGGTTACTTCACGTCATTTCTCGGATAGTTAGGCTGTCGCCGGACTGGCCGTTGTCGGCGGTGGCGCTCGCTGCCGCTGCTGCGGTGGAGTTGATCCTGTGGCTCTATCGTTATGAGGCCGGTGCGGTGACGCCGCAGCGGGCGCGTTGCATCATCGGCTTCCGATTGGCGGCTCTCGCTGTGCTGGTCTGGATTCTGGTAGAGCCGGTGTGGGTGCGGAAGGTGGATCGCAAGATCCAGCGTGAGGTAGTGGTCGTGATGGATGATTCCGGGTCGATGCATTTGAAGGATGACGGAGCAGATGCCACCCGGATCGCGATTGGCGAGGCGGCTTTGGCGAAGTCGAAGATCATAGAGAAACTCAGTGAAAAACTCCACGTCCGCGTGGTGAAAGCCGCGAGAAGTGTGCGTGCGGAAGGCGAATCAGTTGCGGAAGGCTGGGGTGATGCGACGGATCTGGCTGCAGGGTTGAATACCGTGTTGGAGCAGGTTCCTCCCGATCAACTTGCTGGAGTTCTAATGGTCAGCGATGGCAGGCACAATCGCCCCGACCGCGTTGAGGACGTGGCGAGGCGTTTCGGAATTCTCGACGCGCCGGTGGGCATGGTGGCTGTGGGAAGTGCCGAGCCTCCTCGCGATGCGGCGATTCTGGCAGTCCGTGCCCCCGAGGCGATCCATCTCGGCGACCGCATGCGCGTTGCTGTGGATCTGAAATTCGACGGCTATAAAGGACAGAAGGCCACGGTGAGATTGAAGCGCGCTGACAAGATGTTGGAGGAGCGCGAGATTTCCATTCCGCAGGATCATCATCGTGAGGAGGTAAAATTCGCCCAGGTGCCGGATCAGGGCGGGGTGGGGGACTATCAGGTCGAGATTGCGAAGCTGGATGGCGAACGTTTCGAGGAGAATAATAGGTGGGAGTTCGAGACTTCCATCACGGATGCGCGAACGAATGTGTTGATCGTGGACAGCTATCCGCGTTGGGAGTTCCGCTATCTGAGAAATCTCTTCTACGGCCGCGACAAATCCGTGCATCTTCAATACGTGCTGCTCCATCCGGATAAGATCGAAGGGCAGAGCGACCGCCCGCTCGCCGCTTCGGCATCGCGACCGTTCGGCGATGCGCAGGCCACCCGTCTGCCTGAGAACGAGGACGAGTGGCGGAAATTCGACGTTATCATCCTTGGCGACGTCGATCCGAAGGCGATAGATGATAATACCTGGGGAATGATTTCCCGCTGTGTGAATGAGCGGGCTGCCTTGTTAGTGATGGTTTCTGGTCCGCGTTTCATGCCGCATGCGATCGATTCCGTGGCGGGCCGAGAGTTGATACCTGCTGAAATGGACTATGGACATCGCACCTATTTCAATGAAGGCGGTGACCCATTTCGTTTCGGACTAACGCCGGAAGGCCAGCACCATCCGGTGACACAACAAAGCACCGGCGACATGGCGAACGAAAAGGTGTGGGCGGATTTTCCCAACCTGAACTGGCGGCATCCGGTGACTGGTCTGAAAGAGGGAGCAGAAGTTCTTCTCACCGCAGTGGCGGATGTAGGCAAGCAAAGTGTCGCCAGCGGC
>JBDTNJ010000342.1:0-7923 GCA_039933825.1 Luteolibacter sp. | reverse complement strand
GCTGGACCGATGGAGGTCAATCCAGTCGAGCGCGCCAGTGCTACATTCAGACAGTCCGGTGGGTACGGATCGGTTGGTCGCAGAAAGCCGCCTCCCGGTGACAGGAGGCGGCTATGAAATGAACTCGTTCAGGACGACCTCAGCGGGCTAACTCAAGGAGTTGGCACGAGGGCGATGGTCTTGAGAATCCGCGAAGCGATCTGATAGGGGTCGCCTTGGGAATTCGGACGGCGGTCTTCGAGGTAGCCTTGATACTTGTTGTCCTTGACGAAGCCGTGCGGGACGCGGACGGAAGCGCCGCGGTCAGCCACGCCGTAGGAGAACATGTCGATGGACTGGGTCTCATGAAGGCCGGTGAGACGCATGTGGTTGTCAGGTCCATAAACGGCGATGTGCTCTTCGCAATGTTCGCTGAATGCGGCCATGAGTGCTTCGAAGTAGGCCTTGCCACCTTTTTCGCGGAGATATTCCGTGGAGAAGTTCGCGTGCATGCCGGAGCCGTTCCAGTCGGTATCACCGAGCGGTTTGCAGTGGTATTCCACGTCGATTCCGTATTTTTCGCAAAGACGGTTGAGGATGTAACGGGCGACCCACATTTCGTCGGCGCACTTTTTGGAGCCTTTACCAAAGATTTGGAATTCCCACTGGCCCTTGGCGACCTCGGCGTTGATGCCTTCGTGGTTGATGCCGGCATCGAGGCAGAGATCGAGGTGCTCCTCGACGATCTGACGGGCGATGTCGCCCATGAACTTGTAGCCGACGCCGCAGTAGTATGGGCCTTGGCCGATGAGAGGGAAGCCGTCAGCAGGGAAGCCGAGCGGGCGTCCGTCCTGATAGAGGAAGTATTCCTGCTCGAAGCCGAACCATGCACCGGGATCGTCGAGGATGGTGGCACGTCCATTCGACGGGTGGGGGGTGATGCCGTCTGGCATCATGACTTCACACATGACGATGGCACCGTTCTTGCGGGTGCTGTCCGGGTAAATCGCAACTGGCTTGAGCACGCAATCGGAGCTCTTGCCCTCGGCTTGTTTGGTGGAGCTGCCGTCAAAGCCCCAGAGAGGGAGTTGCTCGAGAGTCGGGAAGCTTGCGAATTCCTTGATTTGGGTTTTGCCACGAAGGTTTGGCACTGGGGTGTAGCCATCGAGCCAGATGTATTCCAATTTGTATTTGGCCATAATATTTATTATTTTCGGTATTTTAGCGGTAGTTGCAGTAAGAAGCCCTAGAGCCGGGGGGTAATCCGCAGCTGTCAGGCAAGCTAACTCGTTTGATTATAGCATCAAGCGTGCCAGCATGGCTGGTATTTTGTCAGTCTTGGGGATCGATCCCGCGAGGGGCGCTGACCGCGATGACGATGAGGCTTGTATCGTCGATTCCGGCGTTGTCGATCGCACGTTTTAAAAGAGTTATGGCGGTGGCCTCGGGATTTTCTGGGCATTTGGCGAGGGCATCTGAAATGTGCCTTTCCCAGAGACCGTCGATGAGTCCATCCGAGCAAATCAGCAGGCGGTCGCCTGGCTCAAAGGGCACTGCGGCGAAGTACGGGTGGACGCTGGCATGCCCGCCTCCGACGATTTGGTAGAGAGCCGCGCGGCGGGGATGGCCGCGGTATTGAATTTCGCTGAGTTCCCCGCGTTGCCACTGGCTCCAAGCGGTAGTGTGATCGCGGGTGAGTTGCTCTAAAATTCCGCCACGCGAGCGGTAGATGCGGGAGTCACCCACATTTGCAAGGTAGAGGTTGTCCGGGGTGAACCAGGCAAGCGCCAGGGTGGCGGCCATGCCGGATTTTTCATCGCAACCGACGGCGGCCGCGTTGATGTGCTCGTGGACGGAGGTAAGGGCGTCGCCGAGGTGCTTTAGGGAATCCGGGTAAAATCCGCCCGCTGCGGCTTTGAATGTTTCGGGGATGATTTCTGCCATTCGCTTGAGAATGGTTGCCGAAGCGATGTTTCCGGCATTGCCGCCACCCATGCCATCGGAAATGGCGAAGACGAGATCGTGATCGCTTAGGGAGCGGCTGCCCTCGCAGGCCTGGGTTTCCGCGCCGTCTGGACCGGAGGCGAAAACGATTAGGGAGTCGTCATTGCGCGGCTTGCGTGAGCCGCTGCGGGTGAGGGCTGCCCAGTGGAGGATCGCGGCTTGGGTCACTGGTGGGTTTTCCGGGTGAGTGAGGTTTTAAATCTCCGGCACGTTCAGACCGGGCGGCGGCGGGAGAATTTCCGCGAGCTCAAAGTCGATGATGCAGAAGCAGCCCAGTTTGTCGTTGTAGGTGATGTTGCGCGGTTCAGCATCGAGGTGGCGGATGCCGTATTCGCGTTCGAGCTTTGCGAAAAGTTTGTCGGACTTTTCGCGGGAAATCTGGGTGGCGAGCTTTCCGCAGTTGGTGGAAACGAAGTAGAGTTCCTCCGGATGTTCTTCAAGCAGCCGTGGCACGTATGGGCAGCCGCGTTCTTCCAGAGCCTTGAGCACGGCGACTTCCATGGCGTAGCGCTTGTCGGCGTCGGTGCCGCGCAGACGCTTGTGGACGTTGCCATAGAAATCGATCCGTACATTTGATCGGATGCCGTCTTTGAGTGGTTCCAAGCCCATTTTGCTGCCCCTACGAAAAGCCCGGGCGCGGGATCTGTCACGCATTTGTTCATGCGAGAGCTCGAAATACGACCTTGAATTTTCTATAAAAGTCCGTTGCCAGTCCGGCTTCGCGAGGGTATGCAGCGGGCATGTCAATCGTAGCCGAAGACTCACCCGTGATCGAAAAAACCAAGGAACTCTGCGCTCAAATCGCCAGCGATCCTTCATTTCTCAAGCTTCAAGCCAGTGTCGAGCGCTTCCTGAGCGACGATGCCGCCCGCCTGCAATATCAGAGCGTGCATGAAAAAGGCGAGGAGCTCCACCACAAGCAACACGCGGGTGTGGAGCTTGGCGCATCCGAGATCCGGGAGTTCGAGGCTGCCCGTGAGGCGCTTTTCGAAAACTCCGTGGCGACGGAATTTCTTTCCGCTCAGCGCGATTTGGAGAGCCTGCAAAAGGAAATCAGCAAATATGTCGGAGCAACCATCGAGCTCGGCCGCGTGCCGACCGAAGATGACCTTGCCAAAGCCAGCGGCGGTGGATGCTGCGGCGGCGGAGGTGGTGGCGGCTGCGGCTGCTGAGCATCCGTCCTCGGATTTCAAACTTAAAAAAGCCCGCTACATCCGTTAGCGGGCTTTTTTTGTGGATGCTCGGTATTCTGAGTGATGTTCAAAGCTCGTAAAAAGGCGACGGCCAAATGGTGTCCTTATTACTTCCATCGACAGGGTCGCCCATTCACATGATCCGGTCACCCAGTGGCGTGCCTTCGTTGAAGCAGCGGAGGTTTTTCAGGAAATGGCGGATGAGCGTTTGGGATTCGCCGCGATGGCCGCCAGCGATGTGCGGTGTGATGAAACAGTTCGGCTCGCCGCGCAACGGATGATCCGTTGGGAGTGGTTCTGGATCGGTGACGTCCAACCATGCCGCACCCACATGGCTGGAGCGCAGTGCTGCTAACAAATCGGCCTGGTCGATGGTGGTGCCACGGCCGATGTTGTGGATGACGACGCCGGGCTTCATGTGTGCGATGCAGGCGGCGTTGATGAAATTCCGGGAAGCGGGGTTGTCCGGCAGAATGTTGATGACATGGTCCGCCGTGGCAAGGGTGGCCGGCAGTTCATCAGGCGTGACGGTGGGTATCCCTTCATTCCCGTGCGGGCTGCGGCGCATGGCGGTGATTTTCATTTCATAAGGTGCTAACAATTTTAGCAGCATGGTGGCAATCGCCCCGAAGCCGAGGATGACGGCGCTTTGGCCACGGAGCGAAACCGAGTCGCCACGGAGCTGGAACCACTCGGGCGACGCATTCGGGGCATGGCTTCGCAGTGCTTGTGGAAGCCGGCGGGAATGGGCGAGCATGAAGGCGAAGACATGGTCGGCACAGGCCTCCGCATAAACGCTGGAGCTGTTGGTGACGATCAAGCAGCGCTCGGCGACGAGAGCGCGGAACGCGGGTGTATCGTAGCGGGTGAATCCGGCCGAGCTGATGTGAATCCACTTCAGCCGTTCGGAGCGCGCGATGCTTTCAAGATCCGGCTGGCCGAAGGCGATGTCTGCCAGGTGGAACGACGGGTCTGGCTCCGGCGCACCTAACACGGAGCTGACCGCCTTTTCGGGGAACAGGATTTCATGCGGCGCGGCACCATCCAACAGGAGTTGCTTGTCGGGCGGACTGAGCGGGGAATCGGAGAATATTTTGAGAGCAATCATGATTTAGTGGACTTGATATGACAGGGCCAGGGGCGGTGTGAAATGAGAACTTTGCAGAGAAATGAGCATGATGTAGCATCCTGTCATGAACAAGCCACCGACGATCATTTCCGGCCTACGCAGTCCTTACGAGCAGGTGGGAGGGATCGTTTTGTTTGGCAGGGTCTTGGACAAGATCCGGTTACATGCCCAAGGAAAATTGCCTGAAGACTGGGTAGCAGCGAAGGGATTGGACAGGGGCTTCGACGGGCGTTGTGTGAGGTTTCTCCATATCGATTATGCGGAGCTTGAAGCGGAGATACTGAAGGGCGGGACGGACGAGGAAATTTTGAACTGGGCGTTTGCCAACGGCCGGAAGCCATCGGATGAGGAGACCGAGGTTTGGAACGGGTTCATGATGAAATACGGCTGGCGGGATGCTGCGAACGAACGGCTTTTGTTCCGCCTGGCGGAGGCGGGGCTGCCTGCGGATGCAGTGAAAGCCATGTTTGATTTCATCGATCTGGATGAAGGGCGTCCGTCGAAGTGGGGTTGAGTTTCCAAAGCATGGATACCCTATCAAGATTGTGCTCCGGTGAGCTGGCGGGAAGCAGTCGGCTGGATCTATGCTGTGGGTTGACGGAATTCCCCCGTGAGATATTTGATCTGGCAGATACGCTGGAGATTTTGAATCTGTCAGGGAATCGTCTGTCAGAGTTGCCGGATGATTTCGCGCGGCTGCACAAGTTGAGGATTTTGTTTTGTTCCGACAATTCATTCGATCATCTTCCTTCGGTATTGGGCGGGTGCCCGAATTTGGAAATGGTGGGATTCAAAGCGAACCAAATCGCAACGGTCGAGGAGGCCAGCCTATCGCCGTCTTTGAGGTGGCTGATTCTCACGGACAATCGGATCGGCAGCCTACCCGCATCGATCGGGCGCTGCCTGCGTTTGCAAAAGTTGATGCTCGCTGGGAACCGTCTATCACATCTGCCGGATGAAATGGCGGCTTGTGTGAACCTGGAGCTGATCCGCTTGGCGGCGAATGATTTCAGCGGATTTCCGGATTGGTTATTTGAGTTGCCGCGTTTGTCGTGGCTTGGCTTGGGCGGGAATCCATGGTCGGATCGCCAATGCAGAGATGAACCGACGATGGTGTCGGTTGAGTGGGAAAGCCTGCGGATTTCCCATGTTTTGGGCGAGGGGGCATCGGGCGTGATTCATCACGCGCATTGGCACACGGAAGCCGGATCGCAAGCGGTCGCGGTGAAGGTTTTCAGAGGTGAGGTGACCAGCGACGGCCTGCCCGCGAGCGAGGTGGCAGCCTGCATGGTGGGGGGAAATCACAGAAACCTTATCGGAGTCATGGGAAAGGTTTCAAATCATCCGGATGGAAAAAGCGGCTTGGTGATGTCCCTGATTGATTCAGATTTCGCGAATTTGGCAGGACCTCCGAGCTTTGATTCCTGCACGCGGGATGTCTATGCGGAGGGCGAAACGTTTGATCTAGCGGCAGTGTTGCAGATGGTTTGTAGCCTGGCCTCGGTCGCGTGCCAGCTTCATGAACGTGGCATCCTGCATGGGGATTTCTACGCGCACAATGTGTTATGCAACGAGGAAGGGGATTGCCTGTTGGGGGACTTTGGTGCGGCTTCCTTCTATCGGGAGAACGAGTGGCTTGAGCGCATCGAAGTCCGGGCGTTCGGTTGTTTATTGGAAGAGCTGTTGGAGCGGTGCGCAACTGCACAAAACGAGGCTGGAGTGCTGGCAAACTTGTGGGCCTTGCAGGGGGCCTGCATGGCGGAAATGGTCTTGGAACGACCGTTGTTTGCTGAGATTCTGTTGAAGTTGGAGAACCCGAATTTCCGATAGGGGAGCGCGGACCGATTCGGTGGAACCGGCCCGTGCTCTGGAGTTCCCGGGCTCAATGGACGCCGCCGCTGACGTAGAACATTTCCCCAGTGACCCACGAGGAGTCGGAGGAGGCGAGGAAAACCGCTGCAGCCGCGATGTCTTGCGGCTTGCCGATGCGGCCTAGCGGAGCTGTTGCTTCGTAGAATTTCCGGAACTCGGCGTCCTCGCCAGCAATGCCTGCCGACTGGGTTCCTTCCGTGTCGACGACGCCGGGATTGATCGCGTTGACGCGAATTTTTCGTGATCCGAGTTCCTTCGCCAGCGAGCGGGTGATGGTGTCCACCGCGCCCTTGGTGGCGCTATAAACCGATGCTGCGGGAGGAGCGTAGGTGCTGACGATCGAGCTGATATTGATGACGCTGCCTCCGTCCGGCCCGAAATATTTGAGGGCTTCCTTGGTGGAGAGCAACAGGCCGAGCACGTTGAGGTCGAACTGTTTGTGGAAGTGCTCAGCGGTGACTTCTTCGAGGGGAAGCATTTCATAAATCCCGGCGTTATTGACGAGGATATCGAGGCTGCCGAATGCGGTTTGGGTTTGCGCGAAGAGGTTCACGATGTCCGCTTCGTTGGCGACGTTGGCTTTCACTGCGACCGCCTTGCCTCCGGCGGCGGTGATTTCTGTGACGACCTTGTCAGCGCCTTCCTTGCTGGAGGAATAGTTGACGACGACGGAAGCTCCCTCTGCGGCGAGGTGCTTGGCGATGGATGCTCCGATGCCTTTGGAGGCTCCGGTGACGATGGCGGTTTTGCCAGCTAGTTTTTGTGCGGTGCTCATGTTGTTTGTATTGTAGGAGAATTGAATGTGACTATTCAAGTAACAGTAATAATCAAAAAAACTCAATGCTTTTTGATATCGGCGAGTAGATGGGCGAGGGTGATTTTCGCGAGGCTGTCTTCCATGCCTTTCTGGGTTTTGTTCAGTGCCTTTTCCAAGGCGGACTTGATGTGACAGCTGACCTGGCAGGGTTTGATTTCTTCGTATTGGTGGATGGAAAACGCCTTGGGAACCTCGACGGCGAGGTAGATGTCGAGTAGGGAAATTTCCGATGGCTTTTTCTTGAGGCGGCAGAAGCCGTTTTTGCCTTTGGTCGTCGCGATCAGTCCGGCTTTGGATAATTTGGACAGGGTCCGGCGGATGAAGCTCGGGCTGGTGTTCACGCTCGCGGCGAGCTGCGCGGATGTGCGCTCGGTCTCGGTGCAATAGCCGAGACCGGCCATGAGATGCACCGCGATCGAGAACTGGTTGTTGGCAGCCATTGATGCGACTATTAAAGTAACAATTTAAGTCCGCAAGCGAAATTTTCGGATTTCGTGTGTGGTGAGTTTTCCGTTGCCACAACCCGCCTGCGTTGCAAGGTGGAGATGTTGGCTTGCTGCTGTATTTAAGTTAGATTCGATCAAATGAACCAGAACACCTCCTCATCGCCCGGTCTCACCTTGCTGGACTTGGTTTCTCAGCTGCATGGTTTGCTGAGGAATCATGACGAAGCGCCATCCGAGGAGCATCTTCGCAAGGTGTGTGATGTCTTGTATGCGTCGAGTCTGTTGAAGGAGGAAGGCCGGGCGGTTAGGACGCGGGTGATCATCGCTCCGCCGGATGCGTTTGTTCCGTCGGAAGGGCCTCCAGACGGGATTCATGCGATCCGTTTCAGCACGCCACACAATCTGACGGCGAACGAGATCAAGCGGCTGAGTCCTGCAGCGAGTTTTTTTCACTCGGTGGTGGCGATCTGGCCTGATAGGGAC
>JBDTNJ010000341.1:0-3242 GCA_039933825.1 Luteolibacter sp. | reverse complement strand
ACCACATGACCTGTAGCCAAACGATGCTCTATCCAACTTCGGTTTTCGGGTTTAATCCCATGAAAACCTACAACCTGACGGTCAATGGCAAGCGGCTGGAGGCCACTGTCGCCGAGGACACACCGCTGCTTTGGGTCCTGCGTGATACGCTGGGCCTTGTCGGCACGAAATTCGGCTGTGGTACTGGCCAGTGCGGCGCGTGTACGATTCACCTCAACGGCACCGCCATGCGCTCGTGCCTGCTGCCCATTTCCGCCGTCGGCGAGGCGAAAATCACCACCATCGAGGGCCTCGCGGAGTCCGCGAAACTCGTCCCGCTCCAGCAGGCGTGGTGCGATCTCGATGTGCCCCAATGTGGCTACTGTCAGGCCGGCCAGATCATGAGCGCCGCCGCCCTGCTCGCAGCAAATCCAAAACCCACGGACGCCGATATCGACGCCGCGATGCAGGGAAATCTCTGCCGCTGCAATACCTACAAGCGCATCCGCCAAGCCATCCATAACGCCGCCGCCGTATGAAAACCACCGACTCACTCACCCACACCGACCGCCGCGGATTTTTCAAAACCACCGCACTCGCCGGCGGCGGATTCCTGCTAGGCGGCTGGCTCCCGGAAAAAGCAGTTGCGGCGCAGGAAGCCGCTGCCGCGTCGTTTTCTCCTAACGTATTCATCCGCATCTCCCCGCAGGGTGCGGTCACTCTTCTCGCGAAAACTCCGGAAATCGGGCAAGGCGTGAAAACCACTCTGCCGATGATCGTCGCGGAGGAACTTGAGGTGGATTGGGAAAAAGTCACCGTCGAGCAGGCCCCGATCGACCCCCGCTTCGGCGGCCAGTCGGCGGGCGGCAGCACGACCATCGCCAGCAACTACGACCGCCTTCGCCGCCTCGGCGCAGTGGCGAAAACCATGCTCGTCACCGCCGCGGCTAACACTTGGCAGGTTCCGGTGGAGGAATGCGCCGCCGCTTCCGGAGTGGTCAGCCACGCCAAGACCGGCCGCAAATTGAGCTATGGCGAACTAACGGAAGCCGCGTCGAAACTGCCGGTGCCAGACGAAAAATCCGTGAAGCTCAAGGACCCGGCAGATTTCAAGATCCTCGGCCGACGTATCACTGGAGTGGACAATCCTAAAATTGTTACTGGCGAACCGCTTTTCGGCATCGATCAGAAGCTGCCCGGAATGGTGTACGCCGCCTACGTCCGCTGCCCGGTTTTTGCGGGAAAAGTGAAGGACGCGGATCTCGATTCACTGAAAAAGCTGCCGGGTGTTAGTGATGCGTTTGTCATCGAAGGCAGCGGCGATCACTATGGCCTGCTGCCCGGCGTGGCGATCGTCGGCGATTCCACGTGGAGTGTTTTCAAAGCGAAACGATCGCTCCGGGCAACGTGGGACGACGGCGGTCACGGCAGTGAAAGCAGCTTCGAGCAGGAAAAGAAAGCGCTCGAAGCCATCAAGGGTAAAGCGGCGAAGGAGATCCGACGCGATGGTGTGTTAGGTGAATTTCCAGCCGATGCGCGCACGGTGGACTCCGTCTATTACTATCCGCACCTCGCCCACGCGAACCTGGAGCCGCAGAACTGCACGGCGGTTTTCAAGGACGGGAAACTCGAAATGTGGGCCCCCACCCAGAATCCCGGCAGCGGCATCGACGGCGTCGCCAAGGCGCTCAACATCCCAAAGGAATCGATCACCGTTCACCTCACCCGCATCGGCGGCGGTTTCGGCCGACGACTGATGACGGACTACATGCTCGAGTGCGCGGAGATCGCCCGTCGGCTCGATGGCAAGCCGGTGAAAGTAACGTGGGACCGCGAGCAGGATTTCCAACACGACTACTACCGCTCCGGCGGCTGGCACCACTTGCGGGGCTCGGTGGATGAGGCGGGAAAAATCACTGCGTGGGCGAATCATTTCATCACGTATGGCCTGAATTCCGACGACCGCCCGGGCAACGGCGCGGATGTCGGCGGCGGCGAGCTGCCCGCGGGCTTCGTTCCTAACTTTCTGCTGGAACGCACCGTCCTGCCGAGCAACGTGCCGCTCGGCTACTGGCGCGCGCCGGGTTCCTGTGCGATCGCCTGGGCATTTCAGAGCTTCATCGACGAACTCGCCCACGCGGCCAAACGGGATCCGCTCGAATTCAAGCTCGATCTGCTAGGAGATGACCGCGAGGTCGCGCCGCCGGGTGGAAAGGGAAGGCCCTACAATACCATGCGGATGAAGCGCGCGCTCAAGCTCGCCGCCGAGAAGGCAGGATGGGGTAAAAAAATGCCACCAGGCAGCGGACAAGGCATCGCATTTCATTTCAGCCACGCCGGATACGTCGCTGTAGTGGCGGAAGTCAGCGTGGACGCCAAGGGCGCGCTCAAGGTGGAGAAACTCACCGCTGGCGTGGACGTCGGCCCGGTCCTCAACCTGAGCGGGGCGGAAAACCAAGTGGAAGGCTCGATGCTCGATGGCCTCAGCGCGGCGTGGTTTCAGGAAGTGCTCATCGCCGATGGCCGCGTGCAGAACAGCAGCTTTGCCGATTACCCGTTGCTGCGGATCTCGGACGCGCCAAAAGTGGAAGCGCACTTTTTCAAATCCGATTTTCCACCCACCGGCCTCGGCGAGCCCGCTCTTCCGCCAACCGCACCCGCGGTCTGCAATGCGATCTTCGCGGCGACCGGCAAGCGTGTTAGAAAACTGCCGCTCTCGAAGGAAAACCTCAGCCGGGCCTGAGCCCAATCTCATGAGCGACTGGCCATTCCTCCTCGATTTCGCGCGGCAACACGCGGGTCAGCCGATGGCGCTTGCCTCGCTAGTCGCCCGCGAAGGTTCCAGCTATCGCATGCCCGGCGCGCGGATGCTGGTCACGGCGGATGGAAATTTCTCCGGAACGCTGAGCGGCGGATGCCTAGAGGAAGGAATCGCGAAAGTGGCGCAACGTGTGCTCACCAGTGGCCTAGCGGAAACGCTGCACATCGACACCCGCCCGCACTTCGGTTGTCCGGGGAAACTGCGGATATTCGTGGAGCCGGTGGCGGCGAGTTTGTTAGTGCGGGCGTTTTCCAAGGTTGCGGAACGGCGGGAATTTCATCTAGCCACGTTCTTCGAAGGCGCGGGGACGCGTATTTTCCGCGAGGACGAGGAGGATCCGAATCAAAGCGGCGTCCTGATCGAAAAAATCGAACGCCGCCCGAGGCTGGTCGTGATCGGCTGGACTACGGACATCGATCCGCTGCTGCGGATCGCTTCGTTG
>JBDTNJ010000340.1:0-2814 GCA_039933825.1 Luteolibacter sp. | reverse complement strand
GAAAATCACCCCGAATGCCGGCCGCAATCACTATCCGAAAGCCTTCTCCTGCCTGCTTGCAGGCGGCGGCGTCCGCGGCGGCCAGGCCTATGGAGTCACCGATGAAACCGGATCTAACGTTATCGAAAACAAGGTCGGCGCAGCGGATTTCAATGCCACCATCGCCTTCTCCCTCGGTCTGCCCTACGATCAGGTGCTCCTCTCACCCAGCAAACGCCCCTTCAAAATGGGCGGCCAAGACGGCAAGCCGATCACCTCGATCTTCGGCTGAGGAAATGGAAACCCGGCTCACCCGCTACCTCGCGGAGTCCTGAGAATCGCAAACGGAGTGCTCGAAATCGGTAAGGGAGCGCCACGAACAACAAACGGAGCAGGTTGCAGCGCTGAACGTGGTTGCTGCGTCTCGCAGCAACGTCTCCTATATTGGCCCCGCTCTCGTAAAACTCTGAACAGTCAGCGAAGCTGCTGCCGTTCCGAATTCATTGTCCCAAACAAATGAAAATTTTCCGGAAACGACTATCACCCAATCCTTCGGCATGCCAGACCATTCGTCTACTCAATGCACTGAGAAAGCTGGAATCGCCTGCGCTTTCCAAGCCTCTCCGCTTGACCATCAGATAGTTCCGCATACGCTCAGGAGCAATCACCCCCGCTTCCTGAAAGTTAGATCTCCACTCAGGAGTGGAAGAATAAACATTATTAGTCAATAAACTCAGATATGACTTTCCACACTATCTACCTAATTCCATATCGGTCGATTCGACTTCTTATTGCAGCCGTCGTTGTTCTCACTTACTCGACAGCCGTAGTTCGGGCCGCTTCGGACACCGACGTGACGATCATCAAGGCTGAGAGTGTAGTGATCGAAGACTCTGCGATCACGATCATCGGCAAAGGCCGAGCAACCGCCCGACTTATCAATGCGGATGGTTCTTCGACTTGGATGGGGCGGACAGTTACGTCCGTGAAGATTGAAGCCGACAAGGCGACGTTCGTCATTAAGCGGCCAGAACTGAATTTCAACGATCCGGATGGGAGCCACGCGGAAGAAAAAGAAAAGACCAAGAGAATGTTGGATGAAGCGTGGGCGAGTTCCTTGGCTACAGCTAAGGAACTTCAAGCGGGTCGAGAAGTAGGGCGGATCGGTTTCTACGCACCAGATATTTCGATCAAGGGGAATCTGATCGACTCCATTATCGGATTTGGCTACCTCTACGCTAAATCTAAATGAACCAAGAGGCTAACAAGTCAGTGATGGCAGCGGCGGACAACGTCGCTAGTTCGCTTCGCTCTGGACGCTTTATTCCCGCCGTGCCACACTTTGAACATTAGCCAAAGAGATCGAAAACCATGCAAAGCGGTTCCATTATTAACGCTGTCATCAGATGCTTTCGTCAGGATAGCGAAGCGGCAGGACTGTTCGATTTGACACGACCTGATTTAGGGCTTTGGGTTCTAGATCTTGATTATACACCCGATGCTCCTCAAGGCGAACAGATCGCGGAGATTTTCAGACAGTTGCAGGCCAACTCTATTCAACTACAGAAGCTCCACGAGGGAAGTGTTGATTACACCCTCCATCTCAAGTTCGATCTACCTGAGCGCAAACCAATCATTATTCCCCCGACGTTTTCCAAGCTGGCTTCGGAGTGCGGATTCAGCCTTGAACTTTACGCCAGCAGAGATGAAGAAGGCTAACAAGAAGTGGTGACAACGGCGGGCAACGCCCCTCGTTCGCTTCGCTCTGGAAGTCCAGTCTCCGCCGTGCCACACTTTGGACGGCAGAGAATTTGCCATCACTCAAACGTTGACAAAACACCTCTTGACGGCATGTTGCATATGGGCCACACTGTGAAGATGAAAACTGCAGCGGTTCACAGCCGGATTCACCCTGATATCAAGGCGCAGGCTGAGGGGATCCTCCATCGCTTGGGTTTAAGCCCGACAGAGGCGATTCGGATGTTTTACACCCAGATCACGTTGAGAAACGGACTACCGTTTGATGTGGCGATTCCGAATGCAGAGACGGTAAAGGCTCTGGAAGATTCCAAAGCTGGCCGTAATTTGGAACGATTTGACTCTGTTGAGGAACTTTTTGAGAGCTGGCATGCATGAAAGTCATCTTTCAAACCAGCCATTTCAAAAGGGATTTCAAGAGGGTCAAGAAGTGAGGCAAAGATTTAGGAGGCTGTCTGAAAATCGGCAATGGAGCGCGTTCATTTTGAACGCTGAGTGCTGAGGACATCCTGTCCGCAGTTTCGATGTCGTCCGACAGAATGTCGGCCTGACTCAGTCGATAAGATATCGACGCTCCGTATTTTTCAGACAACAAGACGCGTATTTGTTAGGTGCGGCTACCCCGAGTCCGGTCATGTCAGCGGTGCTCCGCAGTTCCAGCAGAGTTCGAAATTGCCGGGGCAGGACTCGCCGCAGTTGTCGCAGATGCAGTCGGTGCCGGAGGATTCTTTGGATTTATCTTCCTGCTCTTGGATGATTTGGCGCGCCTGCTCGTAGTCCCCGTCATTCACCACGCACAGGGCGGGGAAGAAGTCGGGGATGGAGACCTCGGTTACCGATAGGTTTTCATTGCGCATGAACGTCGGAATACCCGCAGCCTCTAGCAGGCTTTGGAAATAGCCCACTCGGACAAATTCACGTTCGCGTAACAGTTCTTTCATGGGATACCCTTACTCCGATTTTCCATGAATCGCCTGTCTCGAAATGTTCATGAAAAACATGGCGCGAGGCTGAAAGCTTGGTCCCGGAAAAAAGCGGTATCCAAGGGCAAGCAGCGAAACATCCGCTCAATCTTCG
>JBDTNJ010000339.1:0-2813 GCA_039933825.1 Luteolibacter sp. | reverse complement strand
GTCAGTTTCGAGGAGTTGAAAACCGCTGCCGCCCAGTCGGCCAGCACCACCACCGGCGGTTTCATCGATTCCGGTTCCACCGAGATCATGGTCCGCAATCTCGCCATGACCGTGCAGCTCGACGACATCGCCCGCACCGTCATCAAGACCATCAACGACCGCCCCGTTTCCATCGGCGATGTCGCCAAGGTCGTCTGGGGCATCGAACCAATGCGCGGCGACGCCAGCATCGCCGTCTCGCCGGAAAAAACCACCACTCCCGCCGTCGTGATGAGCATCACCAAGGCTCCGGGCTTCGATACCTTGCGCCTCACCGCAGAAATCGAAAAAGCCCTAACGGAGCTGGAGCCCGCCCTCCCCGCCGGGGTGAAACCTACGTTGCTATTCCGTCAGGGTGATTTCATCGACCATGCCATCGGCAATCTAACCGCAGCCATCCGCGACGGCGCGATCATGGTCACCATCGTGTTGTTCCTGTTCCTGCTGAATTTCCGCACCACCTTCATCACCCTGATGGCGATGCCGTTGAGCTTCGCCATCACCGTGCTGGCCTTCAAGGGCTTCGGCATCTCGGTCAACTCGATGACCCTCGGCGGCCTCGCCGTCGCCATCGGCATGGTCGTGGACGATGCCATCGTCGATGTCGAAAACGTCTTCCGCCGGCTGCGTGAAAATGCCGCCCGCGCCCATCTGCATCCTAGGCTGTCGGTCATCGCCAAAGCCTCCGGCGAGGTGCGGAACTCCATCCTCTACGCCACACTGCTGATCATCCTCGTCTTCCTGCCACTGTTAGGCCTGGGCGGAGTCGAAGGAAAACTTTTCGCTCCCATCGCCATTGCCACGATCATTTCGATGATCGCCTCGTTCATCGTCTCGCTCGCGGTGATTCCGGTGCTGTGCTCGTTTCTCCTCAATCCCAAGCCAGGCAAGCAACACCGCGATGGCCCGGTCACCCGCGGCATGAAATGGCTGCTGGAAAACACCCTGCTGCGCTTCAGCCTCAACCAGCCCTATCTGATGTTCGCACTTGTCGCCATCATCGTCGCCGCCGCGTTTTCACTCTATCCACGGATGGGCAAGGACTTCCTGCCGGCCTTCCGCGAGGAAACGGCGATGGTTGCCGCCACCGCCGCCCCCGGGACCTCCATGGCCCAGATGCGGCAGATCAGCTCGGCACTGGAAGAAGAAATTCTCCAGGTGCCCGAGGTCAACAAAGTCGGTCGCCGCATCGGCCGGGCAGAGCGCGGCGACCACGTCGTGCCGGTCTCCACCGCCGAGTTCGACGTGGATTTCAAACCCGGCGAAGGCCGCCCGCGCAGCGAGGTGCTCGAGGAAATACGCCAGCGCTGCCGCACCGTCCCCGGCACTTTCAGCGTCGTCACCGGTCCTCTGGCCGACCGCATCGGCCACATGCTCAGCGGCGTCTCCGCGCCGGTCGCGGTCAAGATCTTCGGCCCCGATCTCGACCAACTCCGGCGGCTCGGCACCGAGGTGCAGTCCGTCGCCAAAAGCATCCCAGGCTTGGAAAACGCCAAGCTCGACCAGCAGTCCGCCATTTCCCAACTCCGCATCGAGGCGGATCGGGACCGGGCGCTGGCCTACGGCATCACCCCCGGCGATCTCAACCAGCAGCTCGCCTCCCTCGTCGGTGGAGAAGACATCGCCGAGCTCCGGGAAGGCCAACGCACCGTCAATCTCGTCACCCGCCTGCCGCTGGAATGGCGGGATTCGCCCGAGAAACTCGCCGAGCTGCCCATCGAAGCTCAATCCGGCCAACACATCCCACTCTCGCTCGTCGCCGACGTCCGAGAGGCCAAAGGACCTAACAACATCAGCCGGGAAAACAGCCAGCGCCGCTTCGCTGTCGCCATCCAGCCGACCGCCCGCGACGTTGGCGTGCTTGTCGAAAGGTTACAGAAAGAGGTCACCGCTAGGGTAAAACTGCCGGAAGGCTATTTTATCAGTTACGAGGGCGAGTTCCAGGCGCAGAAAGACGCATCCCTGCGCATCGCCCTGCTCACCGTGGTCGTCCTCGCGGTGATCGCCTTCCTGCTTTACGGGTATTTTCGCACGCCATTTTTCGCGTTTCAGGTGCTGTGCGACATCCCGCTCGCACTTGTCGGCGGGCTCGTTTTCACCTGGATCAAGCTCGATAACATCAGTATCGCCACCCTCGTCGGTTTCATCGCCGTCGCCGGAGTCGCTGCTAGAAACAGTATCATGCTCATCAGCCACTATCTGCATCTCATGCAGCACGAGGGCCAAGAATTCACCAAACAGACAGTCATTCGCGGCACACGGGAAAGGCTCGTCCCGGTGCTCATGACCGCACTCTCCGCCGGTATCGGCCTGATCCTGCTGGTGCTCGCCGCCGACCAACCTGGCAAGGAGATCCTTCATCCCGTCGCGGTTGTCATCGTAGGCGGGTTGGTCACCAGCACCTTGTTAGGGCTGGGAGTCACTCCCGCCGTCTTCCTCACCTTCGGCCGGAAAGCCGCCATAAAATCCATCGAACGCGAATCCGCCGCCTCTCATTGAATCCCCAACACCAAAACCAAACAACATCATGAAAACCAAAGTCCTCGCCCTCATCATCGCCAGCCTCACCTTCGCCAACGCCGCGGAAAAAATCAAAGCCCCTAACGGAGGGCGTATCATCGAAGCCGTCACGCCTCACGCCGAGTTCCTGGTCACTCCGGAAAAGAAAGTTGAAATCCGTTTCCTTGAAGCCGGGAAAGTCATCGCTCCCGGCAGCCAGGTCGTCACCGTCACCACCGGCGACCGCGCCAACCCGACGAAACTCGCCTTCACCA
>JBDTNJ010000338.1:0-5980 GCA_039933825.1 Luteolibacter sp. | reverse complement strand
TCCAGATTGATGGCGTTTGGCACCAATTTCCCAAAGGCACACGGATGATCGAGGCATGCCGTCAGGCGAAAGTGATCGTTCCCCACTATTGTTACCACCCCAAGCTGACCTCACCGGGAAATTGCCGGATGTGCCTCGTGCAAATGGGCATGCCGCCCCGCCCCGCACCCGGTCAAGAGCCGACGCGCGACGAAGGCGGCTACGAACCGATCGGCTGGATGCCCCGCCCGGTCATCGCCTGCGCCAATACCATCGGCGAAAACATGGGCATCCGCACCAGCGGCGATCTCGTGGAAAAATGCCGCGAGGGAGTGATGGAGTTTCTGCTGATCAATCACCCGCTGGACTGCCCGATCTGCGACCAAGCGGGCGAATGCCGCCTCCAGGAACAATCCGTGCAACACGGCCGCGGCGTTTCCCGCTTCATCGACATGAAGGTGAAAAAGCCGAAAAACGTCGATATCGGCCCGCGCATCCGCCTCGACGACGAACGCTGCATCATGTGCAGCCGCTGCATTCGCTTCATGGACGAAGTCGCCAGCGATCCTGTCCTCGGCTTCACCCAACGGGGCACCCACACCACGCTCACGGTGCATCCAGGTCGTCTGCTCGATTCCAACTACTCGCTCAACACCGCCGACATCTGCCCGGTCGGCGCATTGACTTCCAACGACTTCCGCTTCCAGATGCGCGTCTGGTTCCTCAAGGAAACGCCAACCATCGACGTCAATTGCGGGACCGGCACCAACATCACCGTTTGGACTCGTGGTAATAAGATCCACCGGATCACGCCGCGCCTCAACGATGAGGTTAATTCCGCATGGATGCCGGATTCGCACCGATTGAATTTCCACTATATAGATAGCGATGCTCGCCTGACGGAGCCGCTCGCCGCCACCGGCAGCACCTTCACCACCACCTCCTGGCCGACGGCTTTGAGTGAAACAGCCGCGAAAATCAAAGCCGTCTCCGCCACTCAAATCGCGATCATCGCCTCCGGCCGTATGACCAACGAGGAACTTTTCCTCACCCGCACTCTCGCTGCCGAAATCGGAACCAGCCAGCTTTCGCTCGTCCCGCGCTTTGCCGAGGCCGACGCCCTGCTCATCGCCGCCGACCGCAACCCGAACACGACCGGCGCAAAGCTGATTTTCGAAACCGAAGACCCGTTCGCCAAACTCGATTCGATCCGTGAGGGTGTGCGCTCCGGCTCGATCAAGGCACTGCTCGCATTCGGCGAAGATTTGATCACCGATGCTGGCTTCACCGCCGATGATCTCGCAAAACTCGACTTCTTCCTCCATTCCAGCGTACTCGCCAATCCCACTGCGGATGAGGCGGACATTGTTCTCCCCACCGCAGCCTTCGCCGAAAAGCGTGGGTCGATGATCAACCTTTCCGGCCGCCTGCAACGCCTCAATCGCGCCGCCGAACTCCCGGCCCAAGCCCGCGACGATTGGGAAATGCTCCGCGACCTGCTGCTCGCTATTTCCGGCGGCAAAAACGAAGCGCATCACATCGAGGACATTTTCAAAGCCCTCGCCGAAACCGTGCAAGTGTTCAACGGACTCACGCTCTCAAAAATCGGTCATCTAGGTACGCAAATCGCTGAAACTGGATACCAGATCCCGCTGCTGGCCAACGAACGCGCCCGCAAGGCTGCAGGCCTGATTAATGGGTAAGCGTTAAAAGTTATTGGTTAAAAGTTAATAGGAATCATATGGACCGTGAAACGATTAGAACCTTTGAAGATCTCGAATGCTGGAAGGCATGCAGGGAGCTTCGGGTATTCGTTGCTCGGGTGCTCTTCAAAGCACTTCCCAAGGAAGAACGTTATCGCCTGGGTGATCAAATTCTACGTGCAGCCCGCTCCACTACTGCAAACATCGCGGAAGGCTATGGTCGGTTTCACTATTTAGATAATGCCAAATTCTGTTCAAATGCCCGTGGTTCCTGCTGGGAAACCATCGACCACATGATCACAGCAAAGGACGAGGAACTGATATCGAATGATTTACTCGACCAAGGACTGAGCATCGCATCCAAAGCCGTCGCACTTCTAAACGGCTACATCTCCTACCTACGCAAAGCCGCCGCCACCAAACCGACGATCGAAGGCGACTCTTCCAAATAACTCCTAACTCTTAACTTCTAACGATATTTAGAATGCCAGACCTCTTCATCCAGCTCGCCATTATCATTGTCAAAATCGTGGTTCTCACCTTCGTGGTGGTGCTGCCGTTAGTTCCCGTTTCCGTTTATTTCGAGCGGCGCTTTTCCGCGGTCATTCAGGATCGCGTCGGTCCTAACCGTGTTGGTATTCCCTTCACGTTGCTCGGGTTCAAAAAAGACTTTCACCTCTTCGGCCTCATCCAACCGATCGCGGACGGCCTGAAGCTTTTCCTGAAAGAAGACTTCACCCCAGCCCACGTCCGCAAGGCCTTCTACTGGCTGGCTCCAGCCCTAACGGTGGTTCCGGCCCTCATCACCGTTTGTGTCGTTCCTTTCGGTTCGCCTGTAAGCATCTTCGGTCACACCGAAAAACTCGTCATTGCGGACCTCGATATCGGTCCGCTGTTTATTTTCTCTGTCGCATCGCTATCTGTTTACGGCATCACACTGGCCGGATGGGCATCGAACTCAAAATTCCCATTCATCGGCGGCGTGCGTTCCACCGCTCAGATGATTTCCTACGAAATCGCGCTCGGCCTCTCGATCATTCCGGTCCTGCTTTACTACGGCGATCTCAACCTCAGCAAGATTGTCCAATACCAAGCAGACAATGGCTGGCTAATCGCCCCGTTGTGGAACGCGCAGGGCTCGGTTTTTTCGGCAGGCTATTGGCAAACCTGCGGCCCGCAGTGGCTGTTTTGGATCCCCGCGTTCATCGCTTTCCTGATTTTCACCATCTCGATTTTCGCGGAAACCAACCGGATGCCATTCGATCTTCCCGAGTGCGAAACCGAACTCGTCGGCGGCTATCACACCGAATATTCCTCGATGAAATTCGCCATGTTCTTCATGGGTGAATACGCCGCCATGGTCATCGGCTCCGCGCTGATCATCACGCTTTTTCTCGGTGGTTGGTCGGTCGGCTTCGGCTTGGATGCCTACATCGCCAAGTGGGAGGTTTTCGGTATCGGTATCGGTGGTTTCATCCATATGGGCTGTTTCCTGACGAAACTCATCCTCTTCATCCTGTTCTTCATCCTCGTCCGCTGGACGGTGCCCCGGTTCCGTTATGACCAACTGATGAAACTCGGCTGGGTCGTGTTTTTCGAAGCAGCACTCATCAACGTTTTCCTCGCCGCACTTATCATCGCAGCACCGCAGCTCAAGGCGGTCATCATCGGTATCGGTAGCGTACTGCTCGTGGCAGTGACTTTTGCCGTCATCTGGGTCGCCAAAGTTTCCGAAGAGACTCCGAAAATTCTCCGCGCCTGACCGTCGATTTCAAATCTCAAATTTTTAAATTTCAAATCCCCAAATGGCCGTTGTCAAACTCCACCGCCCGAAGCTCAATTTCGGTGAAAAAATCTACTTCGGAGCCCTCATCAAGGGCTTCTTCCTCACCATGACCCATGCGGTGAAAACGCTGCGCGGCAAATCCGTGGGAGCCAAGGAACTCGCTTCATCCGGGCTCGGCATCACCATGCAGTTCCCCGAGCAACGTTGGGACGAGCATCTCCCGGAATACTACCGCGGTGCCCCAGCACTCGTCACCGATGAACAAGGCCGCGAACGCTGCGTTTCCTGCCAACTTTGCGAATTCATCTGCCCGCCCAAGGCAATCAAAATCACCCCGAGCGAAATCCCATCAGATGACCCATGGGCCAAAGTCGAGAAACGCCCGCTGGAATTCGACATCGACATGATCCGCTGCATCTACTGCGGCATGTGCGAGGAAGTCTGCCCAGAGCAGGCCATCTATCTGCGCAAGGACTACCTGATCACCGGCCTCAAGCGCGCCGACATGGTGCACGACAAAAAGAAACTCTACGAAATCGGCGGCACCCGAGTGGGCCTCGTCAACAAGTGGAATGAACTGAAATGATGTTACAAGTTATTGGTTATAAGTTAAACGGAACGCTCCGCCTCTTCACCCATAACAAATAACAAATCACAAATAACTTTATGCCAAGCTACCTCTTCTGGCTGTTCGCCACCGTGATGCTCATCGGCGGCACCGCCGTAATCGCTTTTCGCAATCCGGTTTCGAGCGCACTTTCCGTGGTCACCTGCTTCGTCGGGCTTGCGGGTTTGTTCATCGGCCTCAGCGCCTTCTTCGTCGGTGTGATCCAGATCCTCGTCTATACCGGCGCGGTGATGGTGTTGTTCCTCTTCATCATCATGCTGCTGGATCTTAAGGATGAGGAAAAACGCGCGAACTCGCTTGCGCCGATTGCTGCCGGCCTTGGCCTCGTGATGGCCTTCGTCGTCCAGCTCATCGGCATCCTCTCGCGCTCGCCTAACAAGATCATTCCGGCACTCGACCAATCGAGCCTCGCAGCAGCAGCCAAAAGCCTCGTTGATGGCCACACGGTCACAGCGAACAGCAAAATCGCCCTCGCCCTCAACAGCGGCAAGCTCCCCGACGTCCACCTCATCGGCCACACGCTTTTCACGCAGTACAACCTGCCGCTGCAAATCCTCGGAGTCCTGCTCCTCGTCGCCACCGTCGGCGTCGTCGTCCTTTCCAAAAAACAAGCGGACTAAACCTCTTTCTGATCACTGCTCACTGATCACTAGCAACTTCTTCAAATGGCTTCATTAAACGACTACCTCCTCGTCTCCGGTCTGCTCTTCGGCATCGGCCTCGCCGGCGTGGTGCTGCGGCGGAACATCATCATCGTCTTCATGTGCTTGGAACTCATGCTCAGCGCGGCGAACCTCACACTGGTGGCTTTTTCCCGTTTTAACACCGCTCCTAACGGACTTCCCGATTACAACGGCCAGATGCTCGTCTTCTTCGTCATCACCGTCGCCGCTGCTGAAGTCGCCGTCGGCCTTGCCATCATCGTCGCCCTCTACCGCGCCCGCCAAACCATCCACACCGATGAGCTGACCTCGTTGAAAGGGTGAAGTTTTTAACCACTGAGAACACTGAATTACTGAAAAGAGATTTTCAAAAGATGCCTTACGATTCGAAGACCTACCCGCATAGCGAGCTGACTGATAAGATTATCGGTGCAGCGATTGCGGTCCACCGTGCCTTGGGTCCAGGCTTGGATGAAAAAATTTACGAGAAGGCACTTTGTTTAGAACTCGCTGCTCAATCACTTGAGTTTACCCAACAAGAGAGGTTTCCAGTTTCCTATCGAAATCAGGTAGTAGGCACTCTTATCACGGATTTAATTGTCTCGGGGAAAGTCATCATCGAGGCAAAGGTCGTCTCAAGCATCATTGATGCCCATATCGCCCAAACACTCAGCTACCTTAGCATCACGGGCCTGCAAGTCGGTCTCATCTTAAACTTCAGGACTCCAACAATCACTCTCAAGCGAGTCGCTAACATCTATCTTAATTTTCAGTAATTCAGTGTTCTCAGTGGTTAACAAACTTTCACGCCAGACTCCGCATCTCCCATGACCCTTCCTTGGATCCTCCTCTTCCTCCCGCTCGCCATTGCGGTGCTCAACCAGCTCGTGCTGAAGAAAACCGGGCTTGCTCCGATCATTTCGACAGCATCGGCAATCGCCACGTTCATCATCGCCTTTCTATTGTTAGGAAAAGTAGATACTGCCTCGTTCAAATGGGCGACCATCGGGGATTTCTCTATCGATATCGGCATCAAGCTCGACCAGCTTTCCACGGGCATGATGATCGTGGTCACGGGCGTTGGCATGCTGGTTCACATCTTCTCATTGGCCTACATGAAGGACGACAGCGCGAAGGCCCGCTATTTCACTGGGCTCTCGCTTTTCATGTTCTCGATGACCGGCATCGTGCTGGCTAACAATTTCATCATGACCTTCATCTT
>JBDTNJ010000337.1:0-3042 GCA_039933825.1 Luteolibacter sp. | reverse complement strand
CACCCCTTTCAACGCCGAATTAAGGAATCGCCGCCCAGCGGCTCTGTTCAACAATGAGTTGGCCGCTCAATCCTGATCTCAAGCTGTATATTGTGGGAGGTAATGAGGCTTCGCTGCTAGCAGATCAAGGGTTGTGGGCAGCGTCCAATTTCATAGCGCGGCCGGAAATAAGTTCGCCAGGCGATAGAATTAGTGATGGAGCAGTTACAGTGATGAGTAGCCGCGGGTCTTATGAGAAGCAGGTTGATACTTTTGTTGCGCATTTGCCTATATTTAGAGATTTGAATGCGGCATGGTATGAAGAAAATGCCTTCTCCGATGCAAGGCTGGATTTTGATGCTCAAACTATTGCACTTAATCATTATCAAATAAAGGACGACCCAGCGGTTACCTCATGGATTGCAGATATTCTTAGTGGAGGGTTTCCTCGACCACTGAAACTGAGCGGCAGTCACCAAATCACCTCTCGTTTATCTTCGGCGGCCGCCCCCGTCCCCTTGACGACGAATTGGGTTGCTGTGGACGAGATGTCCGGCAGCTTGTCACCAAATAGCGTCGCGGCCCGAAATTTGCCCTTGTCGGGCGAGGGGGCAGCGCGATGGACAGTAACACTCTCCGGGTCTGGAGTGGGCGTGCGACTTGTCAGGCCTAGAGGCGCGGGTTGGATCAGTGGAGCTGGATCCGATGTGGACTGGGAGGTGGTGAACGGTGGTGTAGGAATAGGAAGCGTGGTCAATATCAAGCTTCACCAGCCGGAAGCCGGAGTTTGGGGCATCGAGTTGAGTTCGGCTGGCTTGGCTCAAAGCACGGACTACTCGGTTTCGGTGGATGAAGTCTCAAAAGTGCAATTTGAGGCATCTCCACACAAGATGACGGCTGCGGGGGGGGTGTTGCCGATGTTGGTCAAAACGACTTGGGACAATGGACTTACTGTCGTCCCAGCAATCGGTGGCACTGTCCAGGCGACGGTGATTGCCCCAGATGATAGCGAGAGCTTAGTGACCTTGGCAGACGACGGCCTGCAGGGCGATGGAGTTGCGGGTGATGGAATACAAGGCTTGTTGGCAGATGGGTTCTCAAGTCCCGGGCTATACAGTGTTATCTATCGAATCAATCTGCCGCATCCGCAAGGTGGGCAACCAATCAGGAGACTCGCACGGAGCGGATTCACCCGGGCAGCTTCGGGAGGCTATATCGCCGGAATAGTGGGACACCACGCGGTGGATGCGGATGGTGATGGCTATCCTGAGGCAGTGGTTCTCGAAGTGAGAGTGGATGCGACAGTGCCTGATGATTTCACGTTGTCCGGAGTTTTAGAGGAAACTGATGGGAGCACAAAATTCGAAGCCGTGACGGAATTCCACCGTGACGAGCTCGGAGGCGGAGTGGTTACGCTGGTCTTTGACGCCCACCGGTTGCCTCAAGGCCGTGAGTGCGGACCCTTCTCATTGGCAGAACTTCGGCTGATTCGGGCGACTGGGCAACACGACTGGCTACACGATTATCCGACTGGCTACCAAGTCCCCGTCCGGTTATACAATCCATTCTCGCGTCATATCCGGGTAACGGGAGATTTTGATTTTGGCTGGGTCAAGACCGGTCAGGTTTCCACTCACGTGATGCGTATCTACAACGACGGATGGGAATCACTGAGCATCGGGAGCCTGAGTCTGCCGGACCACTTTACCGGGGATTTCACAGGCGTCATAGAGCCGGGATCATTTCATGATGTCGCGATCAGTTTCGCTCCAGTGACGGCGGAGTTGAATGGCGGGGCTTTCGGAATCGAATCGAATGCTGTCGCGGGTGAGGTGAATGCGGTTTGGTCAGGACGAGGCTACAGAGGTGTTTTGTTGCAGGACTGGCTGGCCAACGAAGGGGTTCCTCCGGAGCAACGCGGAGCGTTGGACGACCCAAATGGCGACGGGGTTCCAAATCTGCTCTCATATCTGTTTAATCTTCATCCGGCCACGCCGGGTTATGGTTCACTTGAAGGTGCGCTGCCTGTCGCTCAAATTGGAGCCGATGCTGGAGGGAGATTTCTCGCGCTTCGCTATCGCCACAATCAGGCCGCTGAAGGATTGACCGTGGGCATGGAAATTAGCGAAAACCTAAACAGCAACTCGTGGGAGAACGTCATACCTTACTCGGTGACCGATGCTGGCATTGATGGTGCAACTGGCGATCCGATCAGAGAAATGCGGGTGAGGATAGGCGACAAGAGCAAGGAGTTCGTTCGTCTGGTAGTGCGAGAGGGCACAAATTAGTTATTAAATCGAGTCGCTCCATTTTGAAGTTTCGCAACCAGAAGCAAGGCATTGCGGCGAGACGCCGCAACCACGGCCGAATCGGCTGGATCCTTGGCACGGCAGGGGGTAGGTTCCTCAAGTGAAACGAATTTTATGCATCGTATTGGATTCGGTAGGTTGTGGAGATGCACCGGACGCCACAGATTATGGCGACGCTGGCGCAAACACACTCGGGCATTTGTTTGAGAGAACATCGGATTTTTCACTGCCCAATCTGGCGTCGCTCGGACTTGATAGGGTGCTGGGACGTAAAGGCGATGGAGTCATTCACCCTAGGGCTTCATGGGCGAGGTTAACGGAAAAATCAGCGGGAAAGGACACGACAACCGGGCACTGGGAGCTGATGGGATGCAGCTTGGATGAGGCATTTGCGACCTATGAGAAATTTCCTGCGGATCTGGTGGCTGAGCTGGAAACACGTGGAGGTGTGGAGTTTATCGGGAATTTCGCGTCTTCAGGAACGGAGATTCTGGTGCAGCTCGGCGAGGAACATCTCCGCTCGGGAAAGCCGATTTTATACACCAGCGCGGATAGCGTGCTGCAGATCGCAGCGCATGAGGAGGTCTTCGGGCTGGAGCGTTTGTGGAAACTTTGCCATACCGCGAGGGAGTTGCTGGATGAGCGTGGCATCCGGATCGGAAGGGTGATTGCACGCCCGTTTCTCGGGGATTCACCGGAGAATTTCAAACGCACGGGAAACCGGCATGACTATTCCCTGATGCCGGGCGAGACC
>JBDTNJ010000336.1:0-3947 GCA_039933825.1 Luteolibacter sp. | reverse complement strand
AGAAAATCGAAGGCCTCCACCTCGATTACCCGCGAATCATCGAGGCCAAAGCCATTTTGGACGTGCAAAAAAACCGGCATATTGCCGAAATCATTCTATTCTGCGCCAACCACATCACCATCGAAGCCCACACCGAGGGCAAGGATATGTATGCGGCCTTGGACGAAACGATCGAAAAAATCGCCCGTCGCATGCGCAAGCACAAGACACGGCTGATGAAAAAACATCGCCCTCACCGCAATGAGTCCATCAGGCATCTGGATGAGCGCTTTTTCACTCAGGACGTTCTCGACCACCCCGAAAATTCCGATATTGATCCCGAACCATTCATCGTCCACCCCGAGAACTACTCGATCCGGACAATGTATAAAGAAGACGCGATCATGCAGCTTGAACTCTCGGACCGCCCCTTCGTGCTCTATAAGAGCGCACGCCGTGGCTGCCTGACCATCGTTTACCGCCGGAAGGATGGCGAATACGCCGCAATGGACATCAAGGATTGATCTCCTTGGAATCCAATACGAAGCCGGACGGGGTGATTCCCGCCCGGCTTTTTCGTAGCGCGGCACTGCCCTGATCACCGCCCGGCCAAATCCGCAAGGGAGCGCCGGAATTCCAAACAGACTAACCAAAACACCGTGCGGTTTCCTCCCTTCTGAAATTCCCATCGCTTTTCGGATAGCAGCAGGTATTTTGCACCCATGAAGTCCGACGAGGGAAATCCCAATCGAGATCATTGGCAGGCGCAGGCCCGGCAGGTGGCGCGACGGGTGAACCTGGGTTGGTGGCTGGACGCGCTATCCGCTCCATTGCTGGTCGTGGCGATGCTGACGGCCAGCGGATTCCTACTCATACGGCGTGAACTTCCGAACATCCAACAATGGAAAATGATGACAGCAGCAGGCGTGGCAGTGGTCCTTCCCGCCTTGGCTTGCTTTGCATGGGCTTTTAGAAAGTTTGAGCAGGCGGAGCAATCGCTGGTACGGATGGAGGCTGCGATGCACATGCGGAATTCGCTAACAGCAGCCGGCGTGGGAGTGATCCCATGGCCGGCGCCGGTGAAACGGGTGGACTCGGGGCTGGCATGGCAGTGGCAGAGGTTGTTAGTGCCGCCCTTGGGAGCGCTGGCGCTTCTGGCAGGAGGATTGTTCATTCCCATTTCAGCAAATAACAGGAATGTCCCACCCTCACACGAAGAACCGCAGGCGTGGAAGCAGCTCAGCTCCGAGTTAGACAAGTTGACGAAAGAAGAAGTGGTCGATGAAAAATATCTCGAAGACACACGCAAGCGGCTCGAGGAACTCAAAGCGCAGGAAGAGGAACAATGGTTCAGCCACTCGTCGCTGGAGGCCACGGATTCGCTGAAAAAATCCCATCGTGCGGAGGCAGACCGTGTCGAACGTGAACTTGGCCGGGCTGAAAAAGCACTCAGCAACATCGAGAAAAACGCCGGAGCCGCCTCCCAAGCCGAAAAAAACCGCATGATGGAGGAATTCGATCAAGCACTGCAAGGTCTCCAAAACGGTGCGATGAAGCCGAATCCCAAACTACTGGAGCAAATGAAAGGCCTCGACTTGAAAGACATGGCCAAGCTCAACCCGGAGCAAATGGAACAGCTCCGCGAAAATCTGAAAAAGAACCAGGATGCTATGAATGAAGGAACGGGGGAAACCAAGGGAGACGATTGGTCCGATGAACTGCTCGCCGGCGATAATGGCAAAGACGGGAACGGCAATGGTGGCGACGCAGGTGACGGCGATGGAAACGGAAGCGGTGGAGTTAGTCGCGGCCCAGGCCATGAACCCGGAGTCCTCGGAACCGAAAAAGACGCCGTGGAAACCGGCCAACTCACCGGCCTGCAAGCCAAGGATCTCTCGCGTGCCACACCTGGCGACCTGCTGGAACTCCAAGACGGCGAGCACGAAGTGGATCACTCACCATCAGGCATTTCCACAGGTGGTACCACGGATGCCACTGGCAAGGGAGGCGAACGGGTCTGGCGCGATTCGCTCGATCCGGCAGAGCAAAGGACCCTCAAGCGTTTTTTTGAATAAACCGACTTCTAATCACCGGATTTTTTTGTCGTGCCACAGGCTCGCCCCCTGCTTCAATCCTCCTGCCTTCACGATGCCGGAAAATTCCTCAGAAGATACGTTGCTACTGGTCGATCCCGATTTGGACTTTTTGGATTGGGCCACCAAACACCTTGCCGCCAAAGGCCTTCGCGTCCTTCGCTGCGACAACGCGGCCAATGCAATCAAGGTCATCGAAAAAGCCGCTGTCAGCGTCGTCGTAGCGGCGATCGATATGGAACCTTTCGATGGCATGGAGCTGCTGGGACGGATCATGCAGCAAAGCCCGCAGACGCTCGTGGTGCTTACCGCCGGTTTCCCGACGACCGGCCAAATCATCGAAGCGACCCAGCGCGGTGCCCATGACGTTCTGCGCAAGGAATCGCTGGCTTTCGAACTTCGTCCCGTCGTGGAATCCGCGCTTCAGACGCAGGAGGATCGGCGCAGTGCGGATCAACCTTCTGCGGAGCTGCCGAAGCACGATGGTCGGGTGAAAATGATCGGTATTTCGCGCGCGCTGCAGGAGGTTTTCAAGCTGGTAGGCCGTGTCGCCCGCTCCGATGCGCCGGTTCTGATCGCCGGAGAAAGTGGGACGGGTAAAGAACTCGTCGCCAAAGCCGTGCATGAATACAGCCCGCGCAGGCAGAAGGAAATGATCACCATCAACTGCGGTGCCATTCCTGAAAATCTGTTGGAGAGCGAGCTCTTCGGCCATGAGAAAGGGTCCTTCACCGGAGCCATCGCCCGCCGCGCCGGACGTTTCGAACAGGCGGATGGCGGCTCGCTTTTCCTCGATGAGATCGGTGACATGCCACTATCCATTCAAGTAAAACTCCTGCGGGTTCTTCAGGACGGTTCGTTTTCCCGCGTCGGCGCGAATGAAACGCTGACCACCGATGTGCGGATCGTGGCAGCCACTCACAAGAACCTGACAGAGGAGGTCGCCGCCGGAAGGTTCCGGGAGGACCTTTACTACCGTTTGAACGTGGTGGAAATCAAAATCCCCGCCCTGCGCGAGCGACTGGAAGACATCCCGCTGTTAGCAGAATACTTCCTCCAACGGATTACGAAGAAAAACGGCATGGCCCGCATCAAGATTTCCGCGGAAGCCATCCTCACGTTGCAAGCCCATCACTGGCCGGGCAACGTCCGCGAACTCGAAAACACAATCGCCCGGGCCTGCGCCCTCGCTTCGTCCAACATCCTTCTCCCAGCGGATATCCCGCTCGCCTCCGCACCGCGCAAGCCCACCATAGCCTTCACCAGCGCCCTTGACCAATTGATCAACGCTTCTCCCGCAGACAAGAATCTGCTCGATTGGATCAATCGGGAAATATCAAAACGCATCCTCGAACGAGCCGATGGAGATCTCAAGGAGGCTTCCAATACCTTGAATCTACCCATCGCGGAAATCCGCAAGTTGCTCGCGCAGAAAGACTGATATGCTCCATCCCATCGATCACCCGCTCATTGCTGAAGAACTCACGCGGCTGCGCGATCCCGCGTGCCCATCGCCGGAGTTCCGCCAACGAGTCCGCCGCATCGCCTCGTTGATGGTCCCAGCTGTCACCGCGAATTTGGGGACTACGATTGTGCCTTGTAACACGCCACTGGAGATTACCTCAGGGGTGAAAATTTCCCGTGGGATCATTCTGGTCCCGGTGCTACGCGCGGGACTTGGATTTCTAGATGGCTTCCTCGATCTCATTCCGCAAGCCTCGGTGGCGCACATCGGACTCGCGCGAAATGAGAAAACGCTGGTTCCGGAACCTTACTATCTCAAACACCCGCCTGCTCTCGGCGAGTGCGAAATCATCATTCTCGATCCAATGCTGGCAACGGGCAATTCCGCCGTCGCTGCACTGGATCGAATCA
>JBDTNJ010000335.1:0-6821 GCA_039933825.1 Luteolibacter sp. | reverse complement strand
GCAAGATCCTGCCACGCCGCGTGACCGGAGTTTCCGCGAAGCTTCATCGCAAGATTAACAACGCGATCAAGCAATCCCGCGCGATCAACCTGTTGCCATAAGGCGGCAGCTAGAGTTTTCGAAAAGCCAGTCCGTCATTAGCGGGCTGGCTTTTCCGCGTAAAATAAGTCATCTAAGTTCTATACGACCTATTTCAAAGCACCAGGCCATTCGCCAAATTCAAATTCAGATAAGCCTCGAACTTTTGCCTTGGAGCTGCCCGATTCACTTTCTATGGTCCCCCCGGCGCAAGCCATTTTTCCATGGCTAAAAAAGACTTCACCATTCTCAACAAACTCGGAATTCATGCCCGACCTGCGGCACAATTCGTCAAAATGGCCAATCGTTTCCAGGCTGATATCTATGTCGAGAAGGATGGCGAAGAAGTCGATGGCAAGAGCATCATGGGACTCATGATGCTGGCAGCCGGTCACGGCTCGATCATTTCTGTCAGTGCGGATGGCTCGGATGCCGATGCCGCCATTGAGGCCATCGGTGACCTGATCACCCGAAAATTCGAAGAGGATTGAGGGCTTAAGAGGCCATTCCCTGACCGTAGCTGCCGCGTCTCGCGGTAGGCCCTTGCGGAGGTGTCTCGCCTCCCGCCGATTCTTCCTCGTCCTCCAACACAGCCTATCGGCCTGTCCCGCCGGGCCGGGATGAACTAAGGTGGCCCGTGCAAAAGTTCCCAAAATTTCGCTCAATCTGCTTTGGGTGAGTGAAATTTTAAAAAATCTTGATAAATACGGTTGTCATCATTCGGGTTTGTTGACATTATGGTGAGTGAAATGACAAACACTCAATTTCTTTTCATCTTTCGTTTTCCGCCGCTCGCCGTCGCGATCTTGAATCCGCTAATCCGTGCGGGAAGCCGCTCGTGGCGGGTTTTGACCCTGATGGCTTGTGTGATGACTGTGGCTTCGGCCGACCAGTCCGGTGATTTCACCTATACGGACGACGGAGCATCGATCACCATCACGGGCTGCTCGAGCACTGCGGTGGGAGATGTGATTGTCCCGGATACGATCGACGTCTTGGATACCAGTGACACACCGGCAGTGATCGTTGCACGACCGGTGAATACAATCGGACCCAATGCTTTCCAGTCTTGCACAGGGCTGACCAGCATCCAAATCCCGGCAGGAGTGACCAGTATCGGTAGCAGTGCTTTCGATTCGTGCAGTTCGCTGACTGCCATCACGGTGGTCTCGACCAATTCATATTTCAGCAGTGTGGATGGATTTTTGACCAACTACGCACAAACCACGCTGCTCACCTGTCCCGGGGGGAAGAGTGGAGGGATTACGATCCCCTCGGGCGTGACCAATATCGCGGGCGGAGCTCTCTACGGTTGCCTCGGGTTAACCAGCGTGACGATCCCTGTCGGCGTGACGAGTATTGGATCCTACGCATTCCAATACTGCAATGGCTTGACCAGCATGACGATTCCCTCCGGGGTGACTAGCATTGGGGACGGAGCGTTTTACAGTTGTATCGGGCTGGCAAGCGTTACGATCCCTTCCAGCGTTACCAGTATGGGCACCTACACGTTCTACAACTGCACCGCGCTCACCAGTGTGTCACTTCCCGCCGGCCTTACGGCCATCGCGGCTGGGATTTTCCACAGTTGCACCGGGCTGACGAGTCTGACCCTGCCATTGAGCCCGGTCAGCATCGGGGGCGAGGCCTTTAAATTTTGCACCAAGTTGACGAGTCTATCGATCCCCTCAACCGTGACGAGCATCGGATCCGGAGCATTCTACGGTTGCGGAGGGCTGACGAGTCTGGTTCTTCCGCCCGGCATCACGAGCATCGCGCCTGGATTATTCACCAGTTGCGTTGGCCTGACGAGTCTGACAATTCCGCCGGCCGTCACTAACATCGGCGGCTTCGCTTTCCAGTCTTGCAGAGGTCTGACTGGCATCTATCTCCCTGCAGGAGTGGCCAGCGTTGGAAGCAAAGCCTTCGATTCATGCAGTTCGCTGATCGCCATCACAGTGGACCCGGCCAATTCATCGTTCAGCAGTGTAGATGGATTATTGATTAACAATGCACAAATCACACTGGTCGTCTGTCCCGCCGGGAAGAGCGGTGGGGTGACGATCCCCTCGGGCGTGACCGGTATCGGACCTTCTGCCTTTTTGAACTGTGCCAAGGTCACGGGTGTGATCTTCCCTTCCAGTGTGACGCACTTGGATGCCCAAGCATTTTCCAACTGCAGTGGTTTGACGACGGTAACGATACCCTCCACCATTACCCGTATTGAAAGTCAGGCTTTTTCCGGTTGCAGCGCGCTGCTGTCGGCATATTTCACGGGCGTTGCGCCCACAACCATGTATTCCAATTCTTTCCAAGCCACCGCCAGCGGTTTTTCCATCTACTATTTTAACAACATGGATGGCTTTACCTCACCGCTTTGGTACGGCTATCCGGCGTTCAGCTTGGGGGCGAACAATAACCCGATCACGTCCTGGTTGCTTGCCAAAGGCTTGCCTGCCAACACGGACTACGGTGACGCCAACGGTGATGGCGTAAACCCTCTACTGGCTTTTGCGCTGAACCTCGATCCGACCCAAAACCTGAGCGCGGCGATCCCTCAAGTTGGTTTCACGCCTACCCAAATGAGCCTGAGCTTTTACGCAGGAACTGCCGGGGTCACCTACACTGTGCAATGCAGCTCAGACATGAAAAACTGGAGCACAGATGGAGTCAGCTATTCCGACGTGGGTGAAATCCGCACCGCCACAGCCGACCGCACGGGCACCAGTTGCTTCATGCGCCTCGTGGTCAGTTACTGAGCTGCTCCGCCTTTCGCGATGCGCGGCCGTATAGTTCGAAATTCCAGGGCCGATGTGAGGAGGTCGCCGCCTACGCGATCACGTTTAAAAATAAGCTTTAGATTCGTTCAATATTTGTAAAAACTTATTGAGTTTTTCTGGCCTTTACGGTAGAAAAAGCTGTTGAGAGGCTTGATTTTAGCCAAAAAATTCCGAGAAAAAGCCCGGGTTGGCGTAGTAAAAATTGTTAGCTGATCGCCGCTAATCCTTATAAATAAAGGAAAATTTGATTGAGACAGCTAATGTCAGATTTCGTTCAAAAATCACTAAAGATTTTTCTTGTTAAGTTTCATTAAATTTTTAGTATATCCCCAAGGTTAAGCCTTAAAGAGCTTCAAAGAGTCCTTCAGAAAACATGAAACTTGGATCGACCATCACCGGATTTGCCTGCCTCGCCCTCTCGGGTGTGGCTGGCGCAGCCCGCTTGACGGATCGCTTGTCGATGGTTCATGAACGTTTTCTGGAAGATCGGCGCGAGGCGCTGCCTTCGCTGAGTGATCCTTTCGGCGTGCCGGCAACGGCACGGGTGGTATTGGAAAATCCTCGTGCCAAATTCCAGTCGGCATTCCCGTGGAAGCGCAATGTGACGGCCACCGTTTTCTGGGTCGGTGAGCTGCCGACAGAAAATAACCCGACCCCGAATACGATGAGTGCCTGGGACCAGAACTGGCAGGCCAATTTCGGCGGCTATGATCAACCGGACCATCGCGTAGGCTACCTCCCTGCCGGATTCACTCCATCGCTCAATCCATTTTACGTCGCGCTGCCCTACAACGACGTGGCCAAAGGTGGCGTGCACCGTCCCGAGGCGTCCCAAGTGATTCCCTGGTTTTGGGAAAATTATCGCGGCGACGGCATCTCGGTCTGCAAGGGCCGCTGGGTCGCCATCCATCATGAGGGCAAGGTCTGTTACGCCCAGTGGGAAGACGTTGGCCCCTTCGAGGTCGATCATTGGCAATACGTTTTTGGCAATGAGTCCGCGCGCCCAAACCGCAATCAGTCGGCCGGCATCGATCTCAGTCCTGCCGTTCGTGATTTCCTGCAACTGCGCAGCGGAGAAACGGTCGAGTGGCGCTTCGCCAATGAGCGCGAGATTCCCAAGGGCCCGTGGCGCAACTGGTCCCGCGAAGGAGATCTGCCACAACGCTGAAAATTCACCCCTAGACAACTGCTGTTCCAACACCTAACCCCGATCCAAACGACCCCACCCGTCACTTGTATCAACTAACTCCTTCCTGAAGAGCGATCTGTCCCGATCGTTCCTCAGGCGGCCCGGTTCGGGATTCTGTCCCGAATGGGCATGGTTCATCGAGAATCTCTCGCTGCCCCCTGTCCTTGCCCGAACCGGGCCGCTCGTCTCTCAAAAGAAGTCCCGCTTTTGAGATCCCAGACGGAAGGATTTTTCCAGAGTCCTCACCCTTACAACCAGCCATGAAAACCAGCCAATTGGCTGCCGTCCTATCGGCAGCCGCACTATCCATCTGCGCCCTCGTGCCCGCGAGCGTTTCTGCGCAGACCAGCCCATCCATTCCGGTGGGATCACTCACGGCCTTTCCTACGGTCGTGCAGACAGGCACCAAGCCCACTCTCACTTGGGCCATCACCTATCCTTCGGTCGTTGAGGATTACGTCACCATCACGCCGCCGGCCACGATCACGCCCAAGCAAAACCTGATCTGCGACGTCCGCATCCTCGGTCTGGGGGTGACTTCACAAGGGTCGAACGGATCCATCACCTACTACCGCACCCGCGGCCAGTGGAAATACAATGGTTCCGGCAGCTATGTGGACATCTACGACGGTAAGCAAACGGATTCCATTGTCCAACTGCAGGGCATCGTGAAGTCGAACATCGCCATCACCAAAAACAAGGCGATGAATTTCGCCGGCCAATACTATAACAGCTCTTGGCAGACTCTCTACACCTCGACGAGTGGTGACAACGTGCGGACCCTGAAAAGCGGTGACACCCCGCCTTCTAATGTTCCCGACTACAACGCGCCATCTCTCGCGACATTTGTGAAGCCCTATCTGGACTCCACCGGCAAGGTGAAGATCGGCCCGATGGACGTGATCGTCTTTATGGAACTCACCCACACAGACAAGACTGACGTCGGCTATGACCTCCAAGACCTTGTCATGCTCCTTACCTTCCGCACTCCCTGATCCAATGAAATTCCAACAATATTCATCTCCTCGCCGGCTTTGTGATATCACATTGGGAATTCTTGCATTTGCGGGGATGTGCGGTGCCGGTTTGGCTGAAAAGGTCGTCATGCGGGATGCCTCGACCCACGAGCAACTCAGCCTGCAACTCCATAAGATCGAGCAGGATGATCCGATGAAAAAGCTTCCGGTTTCCAAACTCGAAAACCCTGGGAAAACACCGATCAAAGATCTCATCAGCCAGTCGGATATTATCAGTTTCATGGGTATTGCGACTCTGGTTCCCAAGCGTGCAATCCTCCAAATCCCGAAAGACTTTGCGGACCGGATTAAGTATGTGGAAGGTTCGCAAGTAGTAGGTTGGGCGGATTTTTATGCAGCCAACCGCGGTTGGATTACTACCGTCGAGATCAGTCGTTTACAAGCAGAGGGCAATGAGTCGTTGCCGCCTGCAACCAACAAGCAACTTTCCAAAAGTGGCAATCTCGTGGTGGCGGTCTATAAATGCGGCCCCATCTCCCTGTTACCGCTCAAGGCTCCCGTGGTGAAACAAGAAACCATTACGAAACTATGAAAACCATTCTCAAACCACTGATTTCAATTTTGTTAGGATGTGTTTTTGCTTCGGGCTGCTTTGCTCAGACTTATACGAACTTCATCCGGCAGGTCCAGCTTCCTAGCAATGTGCAATATGATGCCACCGTGGTGGCCACTGGATCGCAGCTATCAGCTCTTTCCATCGACCCCGGCGGAGCCACCTTCCAGTTGTGGACTGTTAAGTCATCGCCACTCACGAACTACCTGCTCGATTCCGCTTATGTGGGCGCTTATGTGCCTCTTGCGACTGTAACCGTCCGGTCGGAAGATCCCTACACGACCATTCCGCGAACCCGCTGTGATCGCCCGTTCTATGTGGATTACACGGTGAGTGGGCTTCTGAGCGGGGCGACCGATCCGGATGCATCGAAGAGCGTCACCCTTCTCCGCCATGTCCAGTCCTATGGCACAAACGGCACGGGGATCGGGATTGATCGGACTCAAGCGACTTTGCTATCCCAGGCAACGGTCAACACGAACGGGGCTAAAACTCTGAGTTATACTCTGACCTCGGTGCCAAATGCGAACCGCTCGAAAGTGCGTGGAGAAGAACGGTTCTCGCTCTTTTCATTGGCGGATTACCAAGCGGACGCTTCGCAACTGGCTTCGAAGTTCATCCAGATTTGGCCGGTGGCGGATGGTAGCATCACTGGAATTGCAAACAGCCAATACATTCGCTACGCTTTGCCGACGGTCACACTGTCGATCAACGATATTTACCCGAGCGCGACCGTCTATGCCCAGGTTTACAGGGGGTCTGCCGTGCTCGGCACGGAAGGGACTGTAGTTCCAGGATCATCCTTGGTCATCAACGACACACTGCCACAGAGCCGTGTGCTGACACTTAATAACTATGATTCGGCCTTTGACTCGGATGGTGTTTGGACGATGGAACTGCTCACCACCACCCCATTCGGCACGGATCGGCTAGCGTTCGTCACTTTCAACCTCACACGCACGCTGAAGTTGAACGGCACAGTGGTGACGATGGAATAATGGATCCGCTGCTTTACGGTGCTTTCAATTCCGCCAATAACTCATTTCGGAAATTATCATTGCGATAAATCAGGGAAAATCTGGCGACTTTGGTTTTCCGCAACAAATCCTCCACTTCGGTGAACGCCAGCAGGAGGAACAAACCTTTTACCGGTTCCCGATGAAACGATTGAGTCCGCGTCACGA
>JBDTNJ010000334.1:0-2868 GCA_039933825.1 Luteolibacter sp. | reverse complement strand
TCACGACGACTGGCTTATCGGTCGCGACCGCTTCTGTCACCATGGAAACGCTGTCTTGGGTGACCCAGAGCACCTCCGCCGCACCGAGGTAGGCGTTGAATTTCTTATCTGTTTGGTGGCACCACCAGACGGCGTCGGCGATGATTGCGGGTGGCATGAGGTCGCGGAGTTTGGCTTCCACGTCTTTTCTAGTCCGCCGAGAGGTGGTGACAAGCCAGCGGATGCCTTCGCGTTTCGCGAGTTCGGTCATGCCTGTGGCGAGTTTTTCCCAATCGAAGTCCTGAAAATCGTGGCTACGTGACTTGCCACCGATCAGCATGCCCCACAGTCGGCCAATCGGTTTGTCTTCCCAATCCGCCGCCGCTTGGTTGACCATCTCCGGTGTGATTTTGGTAGGAATCACGTCCATCCGCAGGTCATTCGGGGCCGTTTCCAGCGATGATGGGGTGAAAACCGTGTGGAACCATTGCGACGGGTAAGGTTTCCGTTCGCCGAGGAAAACAAACGGCACCCCGTGTTTCACCGCCAATGTCCGGGCCGCGAAAACACTGCGGCCGCCACTGGATATGATCAGGTCCGGAGTTGGCTCGCCCTCGTTCGCGCGCTCCAGACCGATCGGTCCATAAAGCATCGAGTCCGGCAGCGGTCGCCCGTTTTTCCGCATCCCGAGCAGCCGGATCATGTGGCGGACAAAACCGTTGATCTTCGGGCGGCACTCGAATTGGCGTGTTTCCACCGGCATTTTTTCCCCCAGCGCAGCCGCCAATCCCGCCGATTGGCTCACGTGGCCGGGGCTGCCTTCGCTGACGATCCAGATGGTGCGTTTGGCTGTCATGTGTCAGTTGGAGCGCGGAATTCATTCCGCCTGTCTGGCTTTGGAGATTGAGTGCGGAATGAATTCCGCGCTCCAGATCGATCTCACTCCCGCCAATTCTCCGCAACCCACGGGGACGGCATCAAATAGCGGGAAATGTGGCGACGCCAGCGGCGGTCGGTTTTGCGCTGGCTGAGCACCCACTTGAAGTGCTCCAAGCGCGGGCGGTGCGGTTTTTCCTCGGACCATTGGCCGAGCGCGCCATCGGGCGGTTTTGGGTGGCCGGGGAAGGTGACGATCTTCACGCCGGGCGGCTTCACCGGCGGGCGCAGGTAGCGCAGCGGCCAGATTCCCATGCAGTGTTTGCTGAAATGTTTGGTCCAGGATTCCGGCCAGAAATTGATGCCGCTCTTCACGTTGGCGGTGACGTAGTTCTGCTCGAATCGATATTTCCTCGAAATTTCGGCGGAGTTTGCCTGGAGATTTTCCAGCATGTAGGGGTTTTTTCCAATCGGGAAACGGAAGACGGAAGTCTGGCCGTGTTTGCCGAAAAGGCGCACCCAGTTCCGTGCCACATAGACTTCGTCCGGATTTCCGTAGGTGAAATAATCGTCGATATTGGAGACGATCACCGAGTCCAGATCGATGAAAAGGGCGGTGCCTGTGAGGCCGGCGAGGTCGCGGCCCCAGAGGGCGATCTTCGGCCATTTTCCCGGGACGTCCGGCGGGATCTCACAACCGAGCGAGGGCAGCGGCAGGCATTTCACCTCGGGGCGGACGCCGGTGGTGTCGTCGGTGAAACAAATAAGCGTGAAATCCCCGGTGATGTTACGGCGGCACATCGCCCACATGATGTTCACGTATTCCGGCCCGTAAACCGTGCCCCATTTCATGCAGATGATTTGTTTCACGAACGGCTAGGAGCGGGGTTTGGAATAAAGCTGTTGGTACACATCGAAGGTCGATTGGAGCATGCGCCCGAGCGTGAAATCCTCGATGGATAATGGGCAGGGGCGAGAGTCGAGAATTTCCCGGGTCAAGTCAATGGCCCGGTTGACGTCGCCGACTTTTACGAGTCCTTGCGGGAAAATCGCCCGCAGTTGTTCCGCGACACCACCGTGGTCGTAGCCGATCACCGGCTTACCGAGCGCAAGCGCCTCCAGCGAGACGCGGCCAAACGCCTCGGGATCGAGCGACATGGAATAGACGATGGTGGAAACCGCCATGATTTCCTTCAGGTCCGTGCGATGGCCGAGAAATGAGATGCGATCCGCGATGCCGAGGCTGACCGCCAGCGCCTTCAGTTCATCGAGAAACGCCACCTTCTTCGGGTGCGGTCCACCGACGATCAAGCCTTGCACGGGCAAGCCGAGATCGATCAATTTCGCGACCATTTTGATAAAATCCTCCTGCCCTTTCCACCGCGTCAGCCTCCCGGGCAACAGCAGTGGAATCCGGCCTTCCAACGCGGGTTGAGCGGATTTCCACGCAGACATCCATTCATCCGACGGCACGAAACCGACTGGATAAAGCGCCTCGTCCACACCGCGATGGATCACCCGCAGTTTGCCGGAATCCGTCTTGGGATAATTTTTCAAAATGTAATCCCGCACGCTTTCGGAAACGGCGATGACCGACTCGCCCTTCGTCATCACCGCCGAGTAGGCGTTCACGGAATAGAAGCCGTGGACGGTGGTGACCAAGCGGGGGCGCGTTCGTTTGTCCAAAGTTTTCCAAGCCAGATAAGCCAGCCAGGCCGGCATTCGCGAGCGCAGGTGGATGATGTCCGGCTTCTCCTCGATGAATATTTTTTGCAGCTTGGAAATCTGCCCCAGCGAGGCCAGTGCCTTGCGGTGGACCGGCATCGTGATGTGCTGCGATCCGCCATTTTTCAACTCATCCACCATGCGGCCACCGTGAGAAATGACCACCGATTCGTGACCGTTTTTCACCAAATGCTCGGCCACTTCCAAGGTGCCACGCTCGACGCCGCCGGCATTCAGTTCCGGGAGAATTTGGATAATTTTCATGGCTGCTGCTTAAGGGAAATCAAC
>JBDTNJ010000333.1:0-3464 GCA_039933825.1 Luteolibacter sp. | reverse complement strand
GCCACCTCTTTTTTCCAAGGCTGCGCCCGCCACGAGCTTCAGCCATAAAATCTCGTCAATTTCGAATTGGACGCTGGCTCCGCCTTTGCCTTTCCGGCCTTGGGAGACGGTGCGGAAGTATTCGATGATGCGGTCATCGTTGGCAGCGAGGGCGCGGAGGGTGGTGAGGATTTCCTTGAAGGAGGCGGACTTGAAAATGTCCTCCGCCGTCGCGTCGGTGTCGTGGAGGATAGGCAGGATGACGTAGCCGGATTCCTTGCCGGGAGCGGGGCGCAGGGCGCGGCCGACGGCTTGCACGATGTCCACCGCGCTGCGGCGGGGATCGGCGAAGAGCACGCAGTCGATGCCCGGGACATCGACGCCTTCGGTGAGGCAGCGGGCGTTGGTGATGAGGGCGCGTTCGGCATTGGCGAACTCGCCGATGATGCGGGCGCGGGTGCCGGTGGGGGTTTTCCCGGAGACGTGGAAGGTGGCGAGTTTGCCGAATTTCCAGAAGGACTTGGTGAAGGCGTCGTTGTGGGTTTTGAAAAGGTTCGCCCGCTGGATGCTGCCGTGGAAGGAGACGGCGTGGCGGATGGGATGCTTTTTCATCGCCTTGCGCAGGGCGATGAGGGAGGCGAGCATATCGGCCTCGATTTCCTCGTTCCACTCGCCGTGGTCGGGCCTGACAAAATCGTTTTCCCGGATCAGCTCGGCGACTTCCTCGCGCGAGACGGCGATGCTGATGATCTTGTAATCGCAGAGGATGGGCGGGTCGTATTCCATGGCCCGCTTGAACGAGAGCAGATAGAAGGTTTCGCCATAGGTGGCGGGGTCATCCATGCTGAGCACGGTGTCGCTGCTGCCCTTGTAGCGCCGCTCGGTGGCGGTCATGAACAGGCGGCGGCGGATCTTGAGGTTCCTGTCGTGCAACAGGTGGGAGAAGAGTTTTTCACCATCGCCGACAGTTTTGTGTGCCTCGTCCATGATGCCGAGGTCGAAGCTGAACTTGGCGGCGCGTGCGGCCTTGGCGAGGGTTTCGCCGCTCTGATAGGTGGTGAAAACGACGGTGAGTCCGTGATGTTTGCGCTTCAGCCAGGCAGCGATTTCCTTGGGATCGGTGAGGCAGCGCACGCCAAGATCCTGGCGCAGGACGGCGGTATCATCGCGCTCGATGCGACCGGCGGATTCGTCGCTGCACACGCAGATCCACTCGACGGCCTGCCGGTTCGCCATGGTTTGGCGCAACCAGACTTTGAGCGTCTGGCGGATGAGCGCGAGGCTCGGCACGGCGATGACGATGCTGCGGGCACCGAGGTCGTTCGCAATCCAGTAAGCGGTGAGGCTCTTGCCACTGCCGCAGGGCATGATGAGTTTCCCGCGTGTGGCCTTGCCGGTGACGAAGTGCCCGTGGCCGTCCTTCACCGCGCCCTTCTGGTGCGGGCGTGGCTTCAGGGGTTTCAGAACGCCCGGCTTGTTAGTGAGGTGGGCGCGAAGGCGTTTCAGGAAATCGGCATCCAGCGCCTGCCAAACATCGAGCGCACAAAATCCGATCCGGTCCTGATCCTTGAGCACATGGGTGATGCGCTCGGTGGTGGAGCAAACGACGCCGAACGCGAACCCACGACACACACCGAACGCGAGGCCGGTGAAGGTGGATATCTCGCGCCATGTCAGCGAATGATCAGTTTCCTGACGATACTTGCACTGGATCGCCCAGAACTCGCCATCGTGGGTCTCGGCGATGATGTCGATGCCCTGATCGGTGGCGGGCAGTTTGAGTTTCAGCGCGATGGCTTGCGGGACTTCGCGCTGGAGCCAGACGTGCTTGAGTTTGCTGGCGTATTCCGGCTCAAGCTGGAGGTAGGCTTTGACGAGCTCTTCGAAGAGATCGCCCTTTTGCTTTTCGGAGAGATCCCGCCATTTGGCCTGAATGTCCTGCCACGACGAGCAGCCGCAGATCGCTTCCAGTAATGCCGCCTGTGTCGTTGCCTGCTTCATCGCGCTTGTTGGGATCTGTTTTCTCATGAGGCCGAACGAATTTTGCTAGAGCGTGTCTTCGTTCAGGATGTCGAGATACTCCCGATAGGTATAGAGCTTGCGGTATTGCTGGCCGGTGATTTCGCGAACGATGGAATGGGTTTCCATGGTGGCGAGGGCTTTGGCGGCAGTGGGGGTGGAAATCTTTAACGAGCGGGCGGCCTCGGCGATGCTGATGACGGGCTTGTGCTGCAGATGTTGGTGGAGCCGAATGACAGAGGCGGCTTCGGAGCGGAGAATTTCGCTGTCCCGCTGGAAGATCTGCAGCAGGCGGCGGGCGGTTTGGGTGGCGGCAGCGGAGGTTTCGATGATTCCCGTTAGGAAAAACGTGAGCCAGTCCTCCCAGTTGCCATCGACCCGCACTTCCTGAAGCAGGCGGTAGTAGTCGTCGCGGTGTTTTTTGAGATAGAGGGAAAGATAAAGCATGGGGGCGTCCAGCACGCCCTCGGCACAAAGAATGAAGGTGATAAGCAGGCGGCCCAGACGGCCGTTGCCATCAAGGAACGGATGGATGGTCTCGAACTGGACATGGGCGAGGGCAGCCTTGAGCAACGGACGGGTTTTCACGGGCTGGTTGTGGAGGAAAAGCTCAAGGGCTCCCATGGTTTCCAAAACCGCATCGGGCGGCGGTGGAACGAACCGGGCATTTCCGGGGCGCGATCCGCCGATCCAGTTCTGGCTGGTGCGGAACTCACCGGGCATTTTCCCGCTGCCACGACCATGGGCAAGCAGACGGGCGTGGATTTCCCGGATGAGACGGAGCGATAGAGGTGTGCCGTTTTTCAGAAGTGCCAGGCCGTGCTGCATGGCATCGACGTAGCAGGAAACTTCGCTGACATCTTCGAGCAACCCGGACGGCGTGTTGTCGAGTTCGTGGCTGAGGAGATCTGAGAGCGAGGACTGGGTTCCCTCGATCTGCGACGAAAGGACGGCCTCCTTGCGGATATAGGTGTAAAGGAAGAGTCCGGGATCGGGAAGCAGCAGGGAAATGCCATCAAGACGACCAAGGGCAGTGGAGGCTGCATCGAGCAGAGCGCCCAATTCTCCATTGATTTCCAAAGCCGGAACGGGCGGCAGTGGCGCGGGGACGAAGGCTCGCGCGGTTTCCCCAACGGTGCTGATGAGTAAATAATGGCCGGAAGGTCCTCGTTGCATGGTTTCAAATTAAAGAATTTCGCAAATTTGTTTAAATTCTCCGCCGAGATTGAAAGAAAACTTTCCATCGGCAAGGAGAAATTAAAGATTTTCGGCGATATCTTTAATTTGATGGCTGAGATTGAAAGCAATGTTCCAATCCGGGCTGGGTGAGTAATTACCTCAAGCGTGATACTCCTGAATGCTCTTCACCGTGAACTCCTTGGTCTTCAACGACCGCATGGCCTTCACGGAAGCTTCGGCGGCGGAGAGGTTGGTGGCGTGGGAGATTTTCTGGGCGATGGCGGTGG
>JBDTNJ010000332.1:0-8436 GCA_039933825.1 Luteolibacter sp. | reverse complement strand
TATCTTCTCTTCCCATTCGCGTAAATTCGCGTTCATTCGTGGTTAAAACTCTTTTGAGTCTCCAGCGGGGAGGGGCCAAACGAGGACAAAAATGTCCTCAATCCTTATCTTGCGGAGGGTCGTTCCGGCGCAAGAAGTCTGATAAGGCGGCGGCAGATTTTTTGGAAATGCCGGGTAGGCTAGAGATTTCATCGGCGGTGGCTTTTTTCAGGCGGGCGACACTGCCAAACTTTTCCAACAGCAGCCGCTTTTTGTTAGCGGACATGCCGGGGCAATCATCAAGCAGGCTCTCTTTCATCCGGCGGCGGTAGAGTAGGGCGTTGTAGTCGTTGGCGAAGCGGTGGGCCTCGTCTCGGATGCGCTGGAGGAGCTTGAGCGCGCCCCGATCATGGGGAATGCGGATGGATTCGCTGCGGCCGGGGACGAAGACTTCCTCGTGTTGTTTGGCCAGGCCGATGACGGGGAGCTCATGCAGGCCGAGTGCGTTCAATTCTCTAACCGCCATTCCGAGCTGGCCCTTCCCACCATCCACGATGACGAGGTCAGGCAGCACGATCCTCGCGCGGCCCTCGCGGGCGAGGCGGTGCTGGGCATCGACGAGGCTTTCCTGGGAGAAATCCGCATCGGGGTTCGCGGCGGCGTTTTCCAACAGGATGCGCGAGTAGCGGCGGCGGATGACCTCTGCCATGGAAGCGAAGTCGTCCTGGCCCTCCACGGTCTTGATGCGATAGCGCCGGTAGTTCTGGTTGTCCGGCTTGCCATCGGTGAAGCGGACCATGGAGGCGACGATGTGATTGGAAGAGACGTTGGAAATATCGAAACATTCCATCACTCGCGGCGGTCCTGCGAGGTGGAGTTCCTCACCGAGTTCGGCGAGGTCTTCGGTGGGCTTGACAGTGGTCTGCACGCCACGGCCCCGGCTGAACTGGCGGGTGGGGGTGAGGGTTTTTTCGAGGTTCTGGAGGATGTCGCGGAGATCAGCGGCTTTTTCGAAATCCAGGGCATCGGCGGCGGTGTTCATTTCCTCGCGAAGTTTGTCGAAGACCTCACGTTTGCCCTTTCCTTCTAACACGCGGCAGGCTTCTTCGATTTTCGCCATGTAGGTGGCGTGGTCGATCCTGCCGATGCACGGGGCGGAGCAGTTCCGGATGATATCGGCATTGCAGTGGCGATAGTCGTTTTCGCCGGGGTTGGTGGGGCGGCAAACGCGCAGGCCGAGGGAGCGGTTCAGCCATTCAAGGGTCGAATGGAGGGCACTGGAATGGGGAAAGGGGCCGAAGTAGCGGGAGCCGTCGTCCTTTTTCATGCGGGTGGTCACGAAGCGCGGCCAGGGATCGGCGAGGCGGATTTTCGCGAGCAGGAAGCGTTTGTCATCGCGGAACGCGATGTTATAGCGCGGGCGGTAGTCCTTGATGAGTTTGCCTTCGAGCAGCAGGGATTCCTCCTCATTGCGGACGGTGTGGAACTCGAAGTCATGGATGGAATCGATGAGCGCACGGGTTTTTACGTTGGAGCGCATTTTCTGCGAGGGCATGAAATACGAGGAAACGCGGCGTTTCAGATCAAGCGCCTTGCCGACGTAAATGATCGAGCCAAGACGGTCCTTCATGAGATAAACCCCGGGCTTGTGGGGCAACTCGCGAAGCTTGGCTTTGAAGTCCGGATCGGGCATGCGCGGTTCATCGAAAGCCGGGAATGGGAAAGATCAATAGCAAACCCGGATTTCACGCCGGACGAGGAGTGAAAGATTCCGGGGAATTTTCCGTAGAAAACAGCCTCTTGAGGCCGGGCTTGCGTTGGCTCTAGAGATGACTAAGCTTCCCGAAATTCATGAAGTGCTTTCCATTGACCTTCTCAGGGTTCTTCCTCAGCGCGCTCTCCGCTTTCGCCGCTACGACGGCCCAAGCACCGGCACCTGTCAAAGAGACCAACTTTCTTGAGATCCTCGCCAAGGGCGGAATCATGATGTATCCGCTTGGGGTCATGTCGGTGATTACCTTATTGCTGATCATGCTGTTCATGCTGACCATCCGGCGGAATGCCATCGTCAGTGATCGTTTCATGAACACTGCGGAGTCGATGATCCGCAAGCGGGACTACCTCGGACTGGCAGCCTTCAGCCAACGGCGAAATGAATGCATGGCGCGAATCGTGCAAAAAACGTTGGATTTCATGACAACCAATCCGACATCCACATTTGAAAATGTGCGTGAAGTGGCACAAGCCGAGGGATCGCGCCAGGCGGGAATGCTGACGTCGCGGATCACCTATCTATCGGATATTGGCTCGATCGCGCCGATGGTCGGACTACTTGGAACGGTGTTCGGAATGATCACGGCGTTTTTGGATATTTCCGCAGGGGAGGGGGCTGGCGTCCGCCAAATGGGCATGGCACAAGGAGTTTCCGAGGCGCTGGTGGCTACGGCGGGGGGACTCGCGATCAGCATTCCCTCGTTGACGTTTTACTCGATTTTCCGGGGCCGGGTGCACAAATATATTTCCGAGATGGAAGCGGGCGCGACTCACCTGCTGGCATTGCTACACGCGCAGATCGAGCGGCAGGCGAGCGTCCAGCCGTATGTGGTGCCGGTCCAGCGCGCGCCGCGCGAGGATTACGCCATGCCGGTCGCCTCTCCGTTAGGTGGTGAGCGGCCGGATCTGCACGGAATTTAAGCCCTGATCGGATGAAATTCTCAAACCGCCAACCGCCGCCGATTGCCCTGCAGTTAGCGCCGATGATTGATATTCTGTTGCTTCTGCTTTGTTTTTTCATCATCAGCTGGCAGTTCAGTCGATCCGAAACCGAACTCAACGTGGCCGTGCCGACCGCTCAGGAAGGCACTGACCCCAGCCGCCAACGTGGTGAAATCATCATCAACATCCTCGCCGACGGCACCATCCGGGTGGAAGGGATCTCCGTGGATCTTGCGAAATTAAGCCAAAAGCTCGCTCCCATCGCGATCCAGTTCAAAAACCAGCCAGTCCGTATCCGTGGCGATGGTGGGGTTCCTTATCAGCGCATCGTCGAGGTCATCGACACCTGTCAGAAGTCCGGTATCTGGAATATCTCCTTCGCGACGCAACGCCCGGTGCCGTCGAAGTGATTCCCTTGGCAAAGTGCCCGCAACACCCCAAACTCACCGCATCTTGAAACGCGCGCTCGCATTCCTCATCCTCGCCGCCAGTCCGGCAATCGCACAGGCTCCAAGGGCCGAGACCGCCGATCCGGCGCTCAACCAGAATGCTGCCACTGATTTTTTCCTACGGGGGAAAAACCTGTATGACTCCGCACAGGCGAGCACGGTCATGGACAACCGGCTGGACTTCTATCAGCGCGCGGCCCAGATTTTCAACGACTACCTCAACTCGTTTCCGAACCACCCGAATGCGGAAATGGCCTGGTGGTATCTTGGAAACAGCTATTACCAATCGGGCCAGTTGGAGGAAGGGAAGCGTTGTTTCAGCACTCTATTGAACCGCTACGGTCAGGGAAAATGGGCTGCCGCCGCAGCATACACGCTCGCTGCGGATTATTATAACAAGACCGAATACGCTTTCGCCGCGCCGATGTTCGAGCGATACGCCGCGAACGCCGCGAAGCCGGAAGACCGCCCGCGCGGCAATTATTTCGCAGGAAACTGCTACCGCCTACTTGGCCGCGACCGCGAAGCAATCGGCTCCTTTAAGAAAGTCGTCGAAGACCCCGCAGGTGGATTGTTCGCCGGTCAATCCAAGGTCGCGCTCGGACATCTAGCACTGAAGGCAGGCAAGCTGCAGGAGGCACTTGCCGGTTTTGAGGAGGTCATCACCGGCCCATTCATCCCCAAAGTCCGTGCCGAGGCCGCGCTGCAAGCTGCTCTAACGGCAACGAGGCTGGGACAGACCGACCTTTCCGAGACATACCTCCGCCTCATTCTCACTACAGATGGCATGGATGATTTCCGCCCTGATGCACAGACCGCTCTGATGGCGAATTATTTCGCGAACAAAGAATATCGCGAAGTGATCGATACCTTCCGGCGCAGCCAGATCAAAAGCGATGGAGAAAAAGAGGCGGATCGGCTGATGATCGCTGCGCGTGCCTATATGCGGCTCAAGCAGCCAAGCGAGGCGCTGGTGCTTTTCCGCGACGTCGAGAAGCTGGTGAAACCGGAGAAGGACATCGCGTTTGACGCGTCCTACTATCGGCTATTGTGTTTTTTTCAAATCGAGGGACATCATGTGCCGGATCAGGTGGACGCATTCCTGCAGCTCTATCGAAAGTCGCGGCCGGATGATGTCCGCATCCACACCGCGCTCATGATGAAGGCGGAAACCTTGTTTTCCGATAAGAAGACCGTTGAAGCCGCCAAGGTTTACAACGAGGTGAACGCCTCGATCATCAGCGAGAATAACCGCCCCGGGCTGCTCTATCAGCGTGGTTGGTGTCTATCTGAAGCGGGTGATCCTCAAGGTGCGATCCGCTCACTCGGTGAATTCATCACCAGATATAAAGACGATGCCCGCATTCCATCCGCATACGCAAAACGCGCCAAGGCCTACTCGGAAATCTCGGAGCCGGAGAAGGCAATCGCGGACTTTGATTACCTCACGGCCTCCGGCGCGCCCGAAGACCTCGGTTCCTACGCCTGGCTCGAGTCCGCCCGCCTGCGTCGCAGCACGGGCAACATTCCGGACATGATCATCCGCTATCAGGGGTTGCTGAAAAATGCCAAAACCCTTAGTGATAGCGTCGCCGCAGAGGCAAACTACTGGATCGGCTGGGGCATGGTGAAAACCAACGCCGCAAAGGACGCCGTCCCCTATCTGGAGAAGGCCCGTAAGCTCCATCCAGAAACTTACAAAAAGCACGCGGGCATCCTGCTCGCGCTTGGGTATTTCGCCTCCCAGGACCCGCAAAAACTCGCCGACGAAATTCACCTCGCCATCCAAGGCGCTTATGAGTCCGACATCCCGGACCAAGCGATCCAGTGGTCCGGCATGCAATCCTATAACGCCGGTGATTTTAAATCGGCGGCAAACTCGCTCGCCCTCGTTTCCAACCCCAAGGAACCCCGTGAGACCGCCAAGGAAGTCTGGCGATATCTGGCCAAAGCCCGTCTGGAAACCGGTGACGGAGAAGGCGCGCTTAGCGCCGCTAACAACGTGCTTGCCGTGGAGGATAATCCCGGCTGGAAAGCGGATGGGCTGCTGGATCTCGGTCGTTCCCTGTTGATTCTCAAGCGCCCGGCCGAGGCCCGCAAGGCTGCCGATGAAGCGCTCGCCCTGCGCCCCCAGGGTCGCACCAGTGCCGGGCTCCGTATTCTTCTCGGTGATCTCGAAGCTGATGCCAAGGATCTTGGTAAGGCCGCCGCAGCCTATCTTTACGTCGTCCAATTCCACGAAGACAAGGATCTCAAACCACTCGCGCTTTCCAAACTGATCGGGATTTACGAACAACAATCGAACACGGTAGAAGCTGATAAATACAAAAAGCAGCTCAAGACCGAGTTCCAGGATTGGAAAGCCCCCTGAACCCGGTGCGGCATTCATTCCATCACTTCGTAATGTTCGCTGTTGAAAGTTTCCCGTCCGGCGTTCAGTTTCCGCCCTATGGTTCCGCCGTCCGCCGCACTTCCTGCCAAACCCGCCAAGCGCAAATCTGAAAGTGCTTGGTCTTCCGAAAAATCTTCCGAACTCTACGGTGTAGAAACTTGGGGCCACGGCTTCTTCGGTGTGAACAAAAAAGGTCACGTCACGGTGCGCCTGGAAGACGAGGAAGCGCAGGCGGAAGTGTCCCTCTACGAAGTCATCGATGGCCTCCGCGACCGCGGCACGCACCTTCCCGTGCTACTCCGTTTCCGTGATCTACTGCATTCCCGGATCGCGGAAATCAACGAGTCTTTTCGCAAGGCAATCAAGGATTCCAAATACCGTGGCGAATATCGTGGAGTCTATCCGATCAAGGTTAACCAGCAGCGGCAGGTCATCGAAGAAATCGCCGAATTCGGAAAAAAATTCCACTACGGCCTCGAAGCCGGTTCCAAGCCCGAGCTGATCGCCGCTCTGGCCCACATGCACGATCCCGAGGCCTATCTGATCTGCAATGGCTATAAGGACGAGGAGTTCATCGACCTCGCCCTCCAGTCACAGAAAATGGGTCTTCGCATCATGCTGGTGTTGGAAATGCCCAGCGAGCTCGACCTGATCCTGGAGCGCTCGCGCAAGCTCGGTATCCTTCCCAACCTCGGCGTCCGCGTCCGCCTCTCCACCAAGGGTTCCGGCCATTGGCAGGACAGCGCCGGTGATAAGTCTGTTTTCGGCCTCAACGCCTCGCAGGTCATCGCCGTCGTCGATCACCTGAAAGAAACCGGTTACATCGGCTGCTTGAAAATGCTGCATTACCACCAAGGTTCGCAGATTCCTAACATCGCGGCCATCCGCGAGGGCGCGACCGAGGCCGTCCGCATGTATTGCGATCTGGTCAAGGAAGGCGCCCCCATGGGCGTACTCGACATCGGCGGTGGAATGGCCGTGGATTACGATGGCTCGCACACGAATTTCCACTCCTCCTGCAACTACTCCGTCGCCGAATATTGTACCGACATCGTCGAAGTCGTCTCGCAGATTTGTGACAAGGCTGGCGTGCAACACCCGAACCTCATCTCCGAGTCCGGCCGCGCCGTCGTCGCCTATTACTCGGTACTCGTCTTCAATATTCTCGACGTCACCAGTGCGCAGACCAGCGAGGAAGCTCCGCCGATCCCGGAAAACGCTCCTCAGAACCTGATGAACATCATCGAGGTCAACAAGGTTATCAATAAGAAGAACCTCCAAGAGTGCTTCAACGATGCCATGTATTACCGCGACCAGATGCGCGCCCAGTTCTTCTACGGCGCCGCCACCCTGCGCGAGCGCGGTCTGGCAGAAGCCTGGTTCTGGCACATCCTCACCCGTATTTCCAACCTCATCGCCGAGCTGGATGAGGTTCCGGAAGATCTCCGCGAGCTGTCATCCACCCTTGTGGATTTCTATTACGGAAATTTCAGCCTTTTCCAGTCCCTGCCGGACTCGTGGGCCATCGATCAGGTCTTCCCCGTCATGCCGATCCACCGACTCGATGAAAAACCCCGTCACCGCGCCGTTCTCGCCGACATCACCTGCGATTGCGACGGGAAAATCGACCGTTTCATCGACAAGGAAGACGTCGCCAAAATCCTCCCGCTCCACGACTTCAAACAGGGTGAGCCCTACTACCTCGCCGTCTTCCTCGTCGGGGCCTATCAGGAAACTCTTGGTGACCTGCATAATTTGTTAGGCGATACCAACGTCGTCGGTGTCCACCTCGAAAATGGCAAACCCGTTTACACCCACGAAGTCGAGGGTGACACCGTGGCGGACGTGCTCAGTTATGTCGAGTTTGACCCGAAGGAGCTTGTCACCCGCTTCCGGACCTTTGCCGAAAAAGCCGTTACCGAAGGCCGCATCTCGCCAAAAGAACGGCGGGAGATTCTGGATCTATTCCGCGAAGGACTCTCGGGATACACTTATTTCGAGAGTTAAGCAGAGCTGACGGTGGTAGGGACCCCAGGCCCGCAGATTACCGTTAAAAAGAACAATTGAACCGCAGGTGCAATTGCGGAAGCCCCAACACCCATTTCCTGCAATGGAGGCGGGCTTTTTTGTGACACGGAGACAGGAAATATCCTGACAGCCCTGCCGATAAATGGCATGTTGTTGTCCCCCGCTCTAAAGCCTTCATGAAAAACCCTGCTCTTCATATTCTCGCCGAGCGCTATCCCACCGTCTCATCCGCAGCCTCGGAAGTCGCGGCACTGCGGGCGAAAAAGGAACTTCCAAAAGGTGTGATCCACGTTATCTCGGACATTCACGGAGAAAACCAAAAACTCCGCCACGTCATCAACAACGCGAGTGGCCGCCTACGCCCTCTGGTGGAGGAAATTTTTGCCAAGACGATGAGCAAGGAGGAACTCCAACAGTTCATGAACGTGCTTTACTACCCGACCGAGTGCATTCGCCTGAAAAAGCCCGCCCTCCTTGCCGATCCGGTAGTTCGCGAAACTTGGGTAAAATCCACCCTCGAGAACCAGTTCACCGTTATCCGCGCACTTATCCGCACCCGTCGCCGCAAGGACGTGAAAGCCCTCGCCCCTAAGGAGCAGCGCGAGCTTTTCGAAGCCCTCCTCAACCACCCCGCCGGCGGCCATGATCCCGCGATGATCGATGTGCAGCTCCGCGAAATCATCGCACTCGATCTCGACTTCGACCTCATCCGCAGCGCTTCCAGGTTCATCCGGAACCTCACTGTCGAAGAGCTCATTGTCGCGGGTGACCTCGGCGACCGCGGCCCGCGGCTTGACCGGGTAATTGACTACCTCATGCACCAGCCGAACGTATCGCTGGTCTGGGGAAATCACGACGCCATCTGGATGAGCC
>JBDTNJ010000331.1:0-3789 GCA_039933825.1 Luteolibacter sp. | reverse complement strand
GGTTTTCAGTGGCCCAAAGACGCTTGGCCTTGCCTTCATAAAGCGGTGTCATTCCCAAGTGGTAAAACCCAGCCCCGCCGTGGTCAAGAGCGCTGAAACCGCAGCACGAAATCATTTTCAACCCGAGACCGAGACAACAATCTGGGAATCGTGTCGAAAACATGCGTTTTTTAAATTTGAAACAACACCTCATCCCTCGCCCACGTCGCCAGCCTGCCCTCGGAGCGGAACGGTCCGTTTTTTCCGTCCGTAACTGATTCCGGCAGACGAACCGTTCCGAAAGGCCTACTGCTCGTTCCGTTTGGGAAATCACTTGTTCCGTCAGCCAAACGGATCACTTTGGTTAATAAACGGTCCCCTCTGTTTAATCGAATGATCGTTCCGGCGCACACGATAACCGTTCCGTTTGCGAAAATGACCGCTCTTTTTATTGAATCAACCTAAGCTTCAATGAGTTACGAACCCAACGCCCAGCCTACACCGGACTGAGGATACCGCAATTCTCCGTATGCAGTTCATCACGGCGCCAGAACTCCCAAGCAAAGAGAACACCCAATTGCTTGATCGAGCGCTGACGCCTCAGTCGCGGTCGGCTAAGCCACTTGGGAACAATCCACAAACGTCCTGCCTTCACAAAGCAAAACGGGGGTTTCTATTTCTATCTGTTTGTGAGTTTGTATTTTCGTACTTGGCACTTTGAAACGTTTGCTACTTAGTCAAGTCGTCCGCTCTGGCGGATGGGGACTTCAAAATTCTCTCACTAGGCGGTCGGCATCGACCGCAACGATGCCGCCAAACCGACTCAAGGGCCGGGGAGGCGGTGGCGCATGTCCAGGCGGCCTCTTCGGGGACGGCTAAAGGCCAACGCGGTCGTCCTAGTGCGACTTTTGAACTCCCCGTCCACCAGGAAGGACATTGAAACTAACCTTCCTCATGAAACCAATCCCGCTCGTATTTCTGGCCGCAGTGGTCAGCCTTTCTTCTGTCCGCGCACAGGATGAAAAACCCGCAGTTTTCTCCGAAGCTACCTCTACCGCCGCGCGCTCCTATTTACCTGATGCCCTAGAAGTTCGGCTATTCACCCCGCCCGTGCCTGTCGAACGCAAGCGCATGCCCAATATCCGAATCGATGCCACCATCACCCTGCCCAGTGCTTCCGGCAAAACCCTCACGATCCAGCGCGGTGCCGCCTCTACCCTGCCGGATCTTCCTCCGCCGCCTCCCCCGGAACCCATCCAGCCGCCTCGAAAACTCACCCCAGAAGAAATCGCCCGCCAGCTCTATCATCAGCGGCATTCCCTCTTTCTTGGAGCCACCGTCTATGATCACAAGGTCAGCGAAGTCCATTGGACCGATCAGGAAACCAAAACAACCTATCATGCCGCCTGCGGTTTCGACATCGGCCTGATCGCTGGCATCCAACGTTTTGTCCATGATGGAGAGCAATACGCCGTCGATATGTTGCACTCCGATGTCAATACCACCCTCACCCGCGACTCATCCCGCAAGTATAACTATAATGTCCCCAAAGTTTCTGCCGGACAAATCATCATCACCCAAGGCGATCCTAAAAACCCTTACGCCACCGCCCCGCTCAGTTTCATCAAAGAACTCATCGACTCCGAAAAAGACCGCCTCGTCACCTATCAATCTGACAGGCGAAAATACTGGGAGGAAGCCAGCGCATGGGCCACCGCCCACCCCCCGATCCCACAGGATGAAACCGTCCAGCTAAGACCTCATCGCGGCAGCCGCTACCTCGCCAATCCCCAGCCAGAAAAAACGGAGGGCACACGATGAGCGCTCCACTCCGCCGCCTATCAAGAGCGTCCCACACGCTCCATCTCTTCCTCTGGATTCTTATCTCTGGACTCTTGACTCTCCCCACCCCCGCCCAAACCAACGGCATCGATCAAGACCTCAACTTCGTCGCTCCACCCACCGGCGGGAAATTCATCGAATGGTATGGTAAAGTTGGCCGCAGCTACTTCATCCAAATCTCCGACCCGGCCGACCACCTCAGAAAATGGAAATGGGCTCCTTCCATTGAACGTGGAAATAACCAATCCATCAGTTATGAAGTCGATGCCACCGGAAACAAAGGCTTCTTCCGCCTTCATTACACGAATCAGACCGCGACAGATCTCGACAACGCTGACTTCGACGGCGACGGCCTTACCAACCTCCAAGAAATCACCGCCGTCATCATTGGCAACAAAATCACCCAAACCAACCCGCTCGATAGCGACACCGATCACGATGGCCTCACCGATAAATTCGAACGCGATAGTGGCCTTGATCCTACCGATGATGGTAGCACAGATTATAACAACGGCCCGGATGGAGATCCTGACGACGATGGACTAACAAATTTGGAAGAACAGACCTCCCACACTGACCCATATAAATCTGATACCGATAATGACGGCTGCACCGATCGCGAAGAAATCGATGCCGGAACGAATCCGCTGGATCCGCTTTCCTTCCCCATCAAGGTGATTGGATCTTCGCCCCGTAGTCCTGATTACGGTGATACTTTTTGGGGCCATGCTGCAGGTAAGCCCGTCATCATTTATCTGAACAAGCCGATTCCGGCGGGAACTACAATTTCCGCAAGTTGGTTGGAAAATAGTAATGTCTATCCATTAACTGCCGCGTCAGGCACTACGTCGATCCTACCAGGGCGGCGGGCCGTCGCCTTCATTCCTTCGGGGAATTCCTTTGTTCCGTGGAACGAGGCAGACGCGAATCCGCCGCTCTACCACATCCAGTTTGACAATGGCACGAGTGGTCTGATGCCGATTGTTCCGTTTAATCTATATTTCAGTATCACCACGGCAGCGGGCTCCACGGATACTGGCCCTTCGTTTTCGTTCCCATCTCCTGCGGATGGAAATATCAATGTCAGTCAGACCTTCTCATTTGGCGCGATCTGGAGTGATGCCCTTGATCCTGCCACCGTCATCCCTGCGAATGTAAGTGTCGTCCCAGATGGGGGTAGCCCGGTTTCCGTCACTGTAGCCTTCGACTATGAAAATGGGAGCAACCTCCTCCGCATCACTCCAGCCCAACCCCTAGCAGCTGCTACGAGATACACCGTCACACTGGGCACTGGTTTCAAAAACCTCACAGGAAAAGCGCATCCACTGGCCTCTTCATGGTCTTTTACTACCCGGCCCCTGCGTGCGGTTCCCATCACCAATGGCGGCCCCTATATTACGGCGGTTTCTCCGGCGGACTTTGCCTTTGGCATCAACGTTCCTTCCGATGTGAGCATCACCTTCAGCGAGGACATGGATCCTGCTACTCTCACCAGCACCAGCGTTCACCTACGGGCTGGTAACAGCGAGGATCTGCTCGGTAGCTTCACCTATATCTCGTCTAGCCGCACTCTCACTTTTCATCCTACCGCCGCTTTACCCGTAGCCAGTGTTTACTCACTCCAACTGGATGGCGCGTCTATCTTTAACAGCGCTTCCGTCGCATCCGGCAATCGCATGACGCTGCAAGCAAACACCAACTTCACTTTCTCAACCAATACCGGCGGCGGGACAGGCGTGACAGGCGGGACAGGCGGAACTGGCGGAACTGGCGGAACTGGCGGAACTGGCGGAACTGGCGGAACTGGTGGAACTGGTGGAACTGGCGGAACTGGCGGAAACAGCGATGCCGGAACTCCTGATCCCGGTGCCATTCCGCCTTTTTCGTTCCATTACACTTGGGGCGAGGTTTTCGACCCGGATGAAGATTCCGGCTGCACCATTCATGTGAGCTATCTCAATAAATTCG
>JBDTNJ010000330.1:0-1715 GCA_039933825.1 Luteolibacter sp. | reverse complement strand
CGTTGAAGCCGGCGAAGGCCGTGCTGGTGATGAGCGCCATGAGGGCGAGTGTGTTTAGTTTTAGCTTCATGTTTTCATTTTCAATTTTTTGGTTCACTGCTGGAGATCAGGGCAATTTTACTGCAAATGATTGCTCGAAGTGCGATTGCCAAGAGCGATACCAAAAATAAGCTGCTTGAAAAACGTATCTTTTCGGAAGTGCGTTAGACCAAATGGAGATACCTACGGGGAATCGACCTCGAAAATGGCCGGAAATGGCATGATACCCCTCGATAAAAGTCGAAAATGCGGATTGATTTTCATCATTTTAATACTTTGATAGACCCATGGGTGGTCCTTTGTGACATTTACGTCACTAGAATTTTGTGAAAATCTCGATGGCCACCGTTTTGTCAAATTGAGGACATTGTTTATACCACGATTAACCGAGAAAATCGAAGTCCTCACCTTGATTCATGTTTTCTCCCCGAACTCACGGTCCTTTTGCAATTCATGCTTTTCAGAGACGCCGTCTCGCAGGAAGGGCTTCAGCCAGATGCGTTCGATCGCCGCATAGGATGCGATCACCGGCAGTGCCGCCAGCGCGCCCGGAATGCCCGCGAGCAGTGTCCCCGCGAGCAGGCCTAGCAGCACCGTCAGTGTGGACACGCGAAGACTCTTCCCATAAACCTTGGGGATGATGATGTAGTTTTCCAGCAGATGGAATAGCAGATAGAGACCCAGCACAATGAGCGCTGTTTTGGTCGAAACACTGAACGCCAGCAGGAAGGCAGGCAGGGTGGAAATGACAAACCCAATGACCGGCAGGATGTCCAGTACGCCGGCGAGGACGGCCAGCATCAGCGCGCCTGGGACCTTCAATAGGCTGAGCACGGCGAAGGCATAAACTGCCACCAGTGACGAGGTAATGATCTGGCCTACGACGTAGCCGAAGATCACTTGTGAGATTTCCTCTGCCGTGATGCGGAGCTTGGCGCGCTTCAGGGGGGAAAAGAATGCCAGCAACCATTCGAAGGTCTTGCTGCCATCAATGAGCAGATACAGGGCGATCACGAGCACCAGCACGATCTCTGACAATCCCCCAAGCGCGATGCCACCTGCCGACACAAAATGGCCAAACCACTTGTCCGCATACGACCAGTTCGAGGTATCGAGCATGTGATCGAGGTTTTGCCGCAGGGTTTCGCCCACTGGAAGCTGCCGCAGAACTTGCTCGTGGAGCCTCGGAAGGCTGCGGCTGAGGGCGCTGGCCTGCTCCATCAGCGAAGGCACGATCAAAGCCAGACCCACGCCCAAGAGCGAAATCAGGCCTCCAATCAGGATGGACAAACTAAGCCAATGCCGCACGCCTTTCCCGTCCAGCCATTCCACCCCAGCGTGGAGCGTGACGGCCAGGAACAGCGCGAGATATACCAAGAGCAGGAGCGGCCACAACACATAGACCGCGTAGGCAGCCAGGATGGCTGCAAAAATCCTAGCAAACGTCATCCACGGAATGTGCAGCTCCAGCGTGGGATTGGGGGCGTCCTTCGGGCTGGGTTCTCCGGCCTGGGCGGTAGAGCCATCAGGCTCGGGGGGAGGAGAGTCGGTGGTTTCCATGATTCGGCCCGCAGGGTAAGCTTCTGGTCCCCCCCGGCGCTATGGGGTGTTCACCCCATTGGATGCCCGAATGCGCACCCTGTGCGACGACAATTACAATTACCCCCTGACGACAA
>JBDTNJ010000329.1:0-14762 GCA_039933825.1 Luteolibacter sp. | reverse complement strand
ACTGTTTCCTGGTCCATTTCTCCCTCGGGATCTGTGAACTTCACAGGATTTCCGCTCGCGTAATTATATGTCTCTGGTTTCCACCCCGCTTCAATATTCTTCACCGGATCAACGCTCAAAAACACCCCCGCATCCGCGAGATAATACCTGGCCCGCATGAAATAGAGGCCGGGGAGGATGGGTTCTTCCATGACGCCTTGGGAGCCGACGAAGCGATAGGGGTTGATGTCGGTATTGCCTGGAGCTGTGGTGGCGAAGGAGCGACCGTAGTCGGAGTAGGCGTATTGGGAGACCGCTGCTCGGGTTTTGTCGGTCGTGCGGACAATGTTTCCGGAGGCGTCGGAATGGAAGCAGGTGATTTGGGTGGGATCAGTGGCATCAATTTTGACAGCGAGGTCGGGGCCGTAGATGTAGTAGGAACTGATGGTCCCGGAAGCGTTGGTATCCGCCAAGATGCGCTCCATGCCGCCGATGAGGTTGAGCACGTAGCGGGTTTCGCTTGCCGCGCTGGTGGGCGTGGTGAGGGTGCGGGAAATTCTCCGGCCCGTCGCGTCGTAGCGATTGCTGATCGTGGATGACGAACCTGTGGGCGGCGTAACGACGAGCTGGGTGGTGCGGCTGTCCTCATCGTAGGTGAGGGCAAGGTTGCCAACGACGGGGTTGATGGCTTTGGAGAGGTTGAAGGATGGAGTGTTGTCGGCGTTTTTGAATTCGTAGGTCCAGTTCTTCGCTCCTGTCAGATCGGCGGCATCCGTGCGGGTTTGGACGCGGCCAGCGGCGGTGTACGCGGAGGTTTCATCATGGGCGACGGGTGGAGTGTAGGCGGCGAGGCCTTTTTCCTTGGCGGACGTTTGATTCCCATTGTGATCGTAGCCGTAGCTGAGAGCGATTTGGATGGCATCATCGGCGGTTTCAGCGGTTCCTTTGCTATCAATGTAGCTGAGTGCTGTCTGGCGACCGGAATCGTCATAGCTGGCGGAGCGGATCATGCCGTTTGGATAAGTCTGCCCGAGGAGTCGTCCTTCCTTGTCCCAACTGTAGGTAAGCGTGTGCGAACCCCAATTCGCCGGAGTGGTCTGGCGGACGAGACGGCTGAGGATGTCGAACTCCTGGGAGAGGATTTTTCCACCTGGATAGGTGAGGCTGGTCACGCGGCTCAGGGCATCGTAGCCGTATTCAACCTTCTTGCCGAAAATGTCGGTGGAGCTGATGGGACGGTCGAGGGAATCGTAGTCGAAGGTGGTGAAGGTTGAGAGTTGGGTGCCGGCATCAATGCGGATGGCGACGGTCACGCTGCCGTTGTTGTCGTAAGAGAGGACGTTCATCCTTCCAGTGGAGAACTGAACGAAGAACAGGCGGCCAGCAGGGTCATAATTCAAGGTGCGGGTGATGCCGGTGGGCTCGGCCTGGGATTTGAGACGGCTGAGATCGTCGTAGGTGTAGGTCCAGTGAAGGTGGTCCTGGTTCTCCTCGGTGAGACGGGCATTCCGTAGATCGTAGGTCATCAGGTAGTGGCCGGGCGGGGACAGGGCGTCTTGAATGTCTGTAATATTGCCAACGCCGTCGTAGGTGTAGATCCACACGTTGCCCTCGGGATCGGTCCATTTTTTCAATCGTCCGCGTCCGTCGTATTCGTGGCGGGTGATGGAACCATTGGGATTGGTGATGGTGAGGACACGGCCCGCCTCATCGAAAGTCGTGCTGCGGGTATTGCCAAGTGGATCGACTTCCACGGCCATGCGATTCAACGCATCGTATTGCTTGCGGTAGAGGCGGCCAAGCTTGTCGCGGGTGATGGTTTCGTTGCCGTTGGCGTCGTAGGTGTGTTCGATGTAGTCGCCCGCGGGATCGGTTTCGCGCAGCGGGCGACCGGCATTGTCGTAAGAACGCAGGGTGGTGAGAGACTGCTGGACGGGAGCGCCGGTGGGCTGGGAAATCGGGACGTTGGGTGAATTGGCCCGGTAGGGAAGAGAGCGATTGTTGAACTGGACGGTGGCAATTTGACCAGCGCGGTCTTTTGTCCATGTGCGGAGATTGGAATTGTCGTATTGGCTCTCGCTCGTTTGGACTTTGGCATCGGTCACGAAGCGCTGGCGTCCAATGGCGTCAATCACATTGCTAACGGTGTGGCCGGCCGCATTGGTGGAGCGGATCACCCGGCCGTTGATATCAAATTCACTGGTGGAGGTCTCGCCGATGGAATTGGTGGCGGATTTCACCCAGCCAAGTTCGGTGGTTTGGTAGGTGGTGGTCTTGAGGTAAGGATCGGTGGAAGAAATGCGGTAGCCGGTGACCAGATCGTATTCAGTGGAGGAAATGCTCGGATTGGAGAGCGAGTAGTTGCCGTCTTTCGCTGTTTTTGCTAAGCCGCGAGTGTCGTAGGTGTAGGTAGCCAGTGTTCCGAGATCGTCCGCGTGCTGGAGGAGATTTCCGTGAGCGTCGTAGGTGTAGCGATTCTGCCAATCGGCGGTTTCACCTGCGGTGCGAGGCCGAGTGTCGGTGAGAGGACGGTTCAGCAACGAGGTGACCGGGATGGCGTTGCCGTCGGTCAGTTTGCCATTTGCCCCCGCCGGATCGGATGATTTGGCGAAGGACCATTTCCAAGCATATCCGAGGGCATCGGTTTTCTGGAGGAGATTGGCCCGGTCGTCGTAAGTATCGAATGTGGTGACCCAGCCGAGCGGTTCGGTCTGGCGCTTGAGGGCTCCGGGGGAGGATGGGGTGCCGCCGACCAAGTTATTTTCGGCCACTCCATTGGTCACGGCGTAGTATTCGAAGCGGGTGGTGTTGCCCAATGGATCGGCCTTGGCGATGACGTGCCCCTTGCGGTCGAAGGTGTCGATCCATTTGAAGCCGTCGCCATCGGTGCGGGTGATCTGGCGCGGGCCTGGAGCGAGGTATTGGTAGGATGTGGAACGGTTGCCGCCGTCGGTTTCGGAGGTTTTTCGCCCATATTTGTCGTAAGAGACGGTAACATCTGCTGAGCCGATGGGAGTGGTCACACTGTTGACCGCGTAAGGACTGTTTACGCCACCCGGCTGGGTGTATCCAAATGTCCAGGTAGTGCTGAGCAGCGGAGCGACTTCGTAGGCTGCCGGGCCACGGTGGGAGAAGTCTTGGAGTTTGTTTTGTGCGTCGTAATTGAACGTGGTGGTCCAGCCGAGGGAGGTGACAGTTTTCAATAAACCCGCGTTGTAGTTGAACTGCCAGACGGTGCCAGCGGTATCAGTCACGGTGTCGAGTAATCCCGCGTTGGGTTCATAGGTGAGAACAACCCGGTTGCCGTTGAAATCGCGGATTTCAGCCAGTTTACCGGCGAGAAAAGCATCGGCGGTGGTGCTGGGGTGGTAAAATCGATAGATCAGACGGTCCGTGGTGATCCAAAGCATGTAATCGGAATCCGAAGGATCGGTGATGAGTTCGCCGCGATATTCGCCGTGGACCGTTCGGTAAGGTTGCCCGGTGGGTTTCTGCCAAGTTTCCAAGCTACCATCCCACAGTAAGAGGCCGATGAAGCCGGTGCCGCCGACAAGGAATTTGCTGCCGGGAATGAGTCGCGTCTGAAACGAATGCCTCCATCCGGGTCCGAGCACCGCGTCTTCCTCGAACATGTTGTTGCCTAATTCCAAGGCCTGGCTGTTGAAGGAGATCCCGCTGTTGTATCCAACCCGGAACTCAAAGGGGATGCCCGCGGTAGGACGGGACAGAAGAGTGCGTTGCCAAGAGAACGCTCCGGCCAGAGGAGCGAGTGCATCGCGACCATTGTTCTTTTGAGAATCGAAGAGTGACTGCTCGCCTTGTTTGTCGGTTTCTGGAAAATCGATCGTTCCGGTTCCTACCTTGGCGGCGTTTTCAGTGCCTGTGGGCGGAGTGGCGGCGAAGTTCTTGGTATTGTCTGCTGGGGTGGCGGAGTAGGCCAGTTTGTAGTAACCCTTCAGCCCAGTGTAAGCACTGGGAATGTCGCGCAGACGGTTGGTGTTGATGGCCGTGGCATTTTGGACCGCCTGGATGATTGTGGCTTCCTGGATTTCGCCCCAAAATTTCTCTCCGCCTTTGAATCCCCCGATGGAAATGCCATCCGTCGTGGAGGAGATCCCGATGTCCTGTGAGTAGGCGGTAAGGGCACGCCCATCAACGTAGGGAGTGTAAGTTGTATTGCTGCGGACGACGGCAAGGTGATACCAACGGTCAAGGTAAGGGCGCTCGACAAGCTTGATGGGAGTTAGAGTGGAGGTGCCTCGGGCAGAGAACTCGATGTTTCCCGTATTGATGTTGAAGTAGAAGCGCCAGGCGTGAGGCTGATTCCAGTCCAGTGTTTTTCGATTTCCAAGTATCGTCATGTCCGACGTCAGCTCAGTGCCTGTGGGAATGGAAATCTTCACCCAAGCCATGACCGTGAGCGCGTTGGGTGCCGGAGTAATGGCTGGCGGGTTCCAACTGAGTCCACCTGTCGTGTCAGTCACTTCGAGTCGCACGTTGTCCGAGGCAGAGGCTGCCGTAGGAAACACCGCAGCGTTAGTGGCACCAATACTCGCCAGCACAAGGAATAATTGAAGGAGGCCGACCCAATCGAAAATACCGGTGTTTTTCTTCATTGAAGTGCCGCTAGGATTAGCGATCCACGTTCTCCCCATCAATCTCAATCAGCAAATTATCGAGGATATCTAAGAGTGAAAAGTATGAGGAGTCGGATTATCAATATTTAATAGTCTGGTAATCTTGACCAATGAGAATGGCAGATTTTCGATTTTTAGAGAATTCTGATGTCCTAGTGAGGCCTCAATCAACGCTGCCTCTGTTGCGCTGCATTGAAGCGTTTCGTTGATTCTTTTTGGAGATCATCCAATCCGCTGCTGTCTGAATCGCGTGCAGCTTCCGAGTCAGGAAAATTGATGGTTTTAGGTTCTTGTCGATCCGACTTCCCGTGGGTAGAGCTTGTGTTAATCGGCGCTGGACTGGCTTTGAAACTGAGGGTCGTATCTCCGATACGGCGCATTATGAAATAGTAATCACGGTCGCGTTGGGTTTGTCGTCCGATGACAAATCCAAATCCACCGGTGATGAGCCCGATGACAACAACAGGCCACCACTTAATTTTTACCCGGGTGATGTCCACAGACCGCATGCAGTCGTCCATCTGGTCTTTTACAGCGTCACGAACTCGATCTTCGGTTGTATCTGCTATCCGCTTCATTTCGGACACCGCGTGGCCGGTAATTTTTAGTTTGTCGGAACTGGTCGCTTCCAACAATAGCATGTGCAAGTCAACATCAAGGCTGACTCGGTCAGCCTTGATGCGCTGGAGGGTGTGAAAGACCCGGTCAACCAGCGGCCAAGTCACGCGTGGCACTCTCGCCCGCATTCTGGAGCGGAATTCGTTCAGTGCGGGATTGCCATAGACGGCTTCTTCAGCCTTTGACGTTTCAGAATTCATGAAGTTCTGACTTTCAGAGGTTTGGTTGAAGCTTTTTCACCTTGGGTTTCCGAAGTCGAAGAATCTGCGGCGAGGTCATCTGTGACCGCGATAATCTGGTTCAGGAAATCAATCAGAGGTTTCAAGATACTTAGGGTATCGTTTGCCCAAATCGCAACGAGATCTTGGTAAAGGGCAAGGCTGAGGATTTCGCTGCGTTCGGGGGTAACCTTTCCATCAATGACGGTCCCGAATTTCACGGCGAGTCGCGAAATTTCGTTGGCTGCGTCACTGTCAAGGTGAGGAATCCGGAGCACCGTCATTTCCTTGGGGGCCTCGATCCCATCGGGAATGGGGGAGGAATCGGTGAGATCGCAAGGCGTCAACGAGTTCTGGATTAAAAAGCCGCGAGGCGAGTTTTTGAAAATAGAGAGCCAGCGCAAAGTGAGTGCGTCATACGTCGTTTGATTCGGCGTGAAAATGATGCCGATTTTTTCAAGGTTGGAGGCCTCCAGAAACTTTTGGCTTTTGTTGACCTCTTCTTCAAATCCTTGGCTGGCACCAGCAGTGTCTGCGAGGATCAGGGTGCATTCTTCCGGTGCCTGAGAGACGATGCGGGCAACGTTGTCGAAGGTTTTCATTGGCATTCCCATAACACTGTCATCAGCGCGGACAAGGTCCCGATCGGCAGGTTCATCGGTGTCGATGAGCATGACTTTGTCGTTATTGAGCAGGCCGAGGCATTCGGCCAAGAGAAGGAGGATTAGCGATTTTCCGGTTTTTGCGCGCCCGTGGGCACTGACGAGGTACTTTTTGCAGCGTTTCTTGATGACGAATTGAGGTGGTTTCATGATGCAGTGGTGCGTTCTATTATTTTGAGGGTGTAATAAGGAGAGGGGATATAAGCTAGAATTGGACGGAAGATGGTGTTTTTCTGGAGGATTTCTGAGTGCTTTGTTTTTTTAGATTAGTCGTTTTGTGAATTTCTCAGCGGACATGCCTGGATAAAGCCACGAAAATTTAGTCGTTGCAAGAAAATAATGAGGGGTGTTAATTTGAGGGGGAAATACCCTTTATTGCATTCTGTGAGGGGTACGTCACAATGCGGTGTGAATGAAAATGATCCGCCACCAACAACGCCTTCTGGACGCTTGCCAAAAGGAGAGAGGAAAAAATTAAAACATCCTGGCCTTGCCCCAAGCGACCCGAGGGCTGGAAGGGTTACCTTGACCACGCCGCTGCGCGATCTTCAGGCACTTGATATCGTGGTAGATTACCTCAAAAATAGTGATGACTCTACTCCGCGAGTAAATCGCTCCACTGTAATACGGGCCCTGTGCCGTTATGCTAGGAACCAGCTGAATCGGGATGGTGCCGATGTGGCTACGGTGTCGGGCAAGGAACTGTATGGCTCGCTGCGCGGTCTGCTCGGTCAAATTGACGAGGAATCTTACCGGTGATTTTCTTGGATCCGCGAAAGTGCGTTTGTCCAAGTATTGTCCAGGCTTTCCATCAGTTTTTCGATCTCTATGGCGTCTGGCTCTTTGCCGTTGATTATGAAATGCCTCTCGCATTTCAGGCGGATTACTTCTTTGCCCCACGCTTCCCTGTCCTCCATTGGGACCAGCCACATTTCGTCTAGGATATTTTTCGCAGTTCGCGCTGTGGTGGCTTTTTTTCCAAGAACTCGTGATTCAGCTTTCGGGATACTTGTTTCGGCACCGTTCGCTAACTGGGAGGTATCGGACCCGGCACGTGCGGGTGTGGTTTCGATTTCAGGAATTGGTCCTCTTATCGGCGCGTCTGAGAGCGTAGGGGGATTTTTGTTTGACGGGGTGGTGGATTCGAGAGCGAGTGGATAGGGTTTCAAGTCCCACAGGATATCGGCGATCTGCTCAGGCCTCGGATACCCCCCGTTTTGCTCAATCCAAGGCAAGCAGCAAGCGATACGATATTCCTCAAGTTGAGCATCGGTTGGTTTGCCAGGCCGCATTTTTTTCGGGTTTTCTTTCTGTGTTTGCGACACCGGGAGATCCGTGGGTAGGCCCATTTTCGTGCGAATTTTGGCAAGCATGCGCCGAATATCGGTGATAGCCGCAATCTTGGATTTTTTCGAGAAAGCAGTTGGGCTGATGCATTGAATTGCGTCCAAGATTTTTCCTGGTTTTGACACCCTGAGCACAGCAAACATGAGGATTGCCCTCCAGCGGAGAGTATCGTCACTGCAAAGGATCATGGCATCCATTTGGGCCTTTATGTCATTTTCGAAGTTCATTTTGAATCTTTCTTGGAACGAAATTCAACCTTTTTGATACATTTTGCAACTATTTTAATACCTATTTGCAACTAATTTGTAACTTTTTTGGTGCAATTCCTTATTTGGGATTTTATGGATTTACAGCCTCCCATACAGGGAGAATGGAGGGCAGGAAATGAGACTGAATGCTTTCCTCATGGTCGTGGGGAAAGAATTTTTCCTCCAATGTAAGCCCTGTTTGAAAATCGTAACATACGAATAATCAGCGATTTGCGTAGTTTTCTGTGGCTCGAATCGCTTGAGTCTGTGGGACTCCTGTTGGGAAGTAGTAGCGTGAGCATTACGACCTTTGATCCGCGTCAGTGGGCTCCCGGCAGGGCAAGAGGAGGGGGCAGGGGCTAGCGCTAGCGTGGCCGGACAAAATGAGTCAATCGCAGATTGGATTATTTTGCCTGCCCCTCTCTTGTTAATTATAATTCTGTTTATTTGCAAAGTATTTCCTTTTCAAGCATGGTCTCGCCATGAGTTCAAAAAAAGGTCCCCCGAAAGGAACCAAAGTGCGGCAGAATGCCGACGCCAAGTCTTTGTCACCCGTGATGAAATTTGTCACCGGGGGTGGAATGCTTGAGCATATGGGCATTCTGCAAAAGCTGAAAAAGGACCACCTTGCGACAATAACGAGTGAAATTAAGAAGCTCAGGAAAACAATGGAATTCCCGCCTTTGCCACCCCTTGAGGAGGATGGGGAAGCACCGATTTTGCTGAATGATGGGAAGGCCTTTGTTTACCCTCTTGCAAGAGGGGTCGCAATGGACTCCCTAGGGGACGAAATTGTAGCGCTGCGCATTTATCAAAAAGACCGAAGTCCGGAAAGAATCCCAGTTAGCGAGGGGAAGAGGTGGGTGGAGCACAACGATAACCTGATCCTCTCCAGGTCGAAATACCGTGAGATTGGTGGGGAAATCGTGGAGATGGGCAAAGTGTACGCCACGCGGAAGCTTATAGGTAAGGACGGAAAACCGAAAAAGGATGCCCAGCGCCGGGCCGAGGACAAACTGGATCGAAAAGGCTCCAGTCCCATGCTATCCGTCACTCTGCGGCTGATGCCTCATGAGGCGAAAGCGGTCGGGGATGCCGGGTTGGTTGGCGATTTCACAGAGGCAAAACTCGACAGCGCGTTGGACCGAACGATTAGCGCTTTTGAAAATGAAGTGGGGTGCGAGGTGATATCGGTAGCGGTCCACCGGATGCGGAATTCAGACCTCCACATTCACATCCAATTCACAATGGTCCTGCCGGTTGATCGGGACGAAAAGTTACTGAAGCTAGCAATCAAGGATTGGCACACGACGGCGGCGCAAAGAGCCCGGGCAGCGCTATTGTCGGAAAAGTGCAGTGCGGGTCCAGCTGCCGTAGGAAAGCGGATTAAGGAGATGGTCGAAAAAATGGAGATTGATCCAAAACCCACGGAGGTTTCTGGCAATTTCAAAACTATCTACAAAAAAGAGACCGGTTTGCGGAAGCTCGGGAATGAGACCATCCTTGGATACTCCCTAAAATACAAACTCAACCTGGTCAGGATGATCGAGCGTGCGCTTGAAAATTCGACGGCCGATCCAGAAGTTCTGGATGATCTAGTCAAATTGCGTGATGCCGTAGTTTCGAAGTATGACCGGAATAATGGCTTCCGATATAAGGCGGCGTCGAGCGATGAACTCTTGGAAAAAATGTATCTCGATTTGTGGTTGGAGCGGCAATGGCGGAGCAATGTTGTCGCCGAACTCCCAGAAGCCGCCGAGAAAGAGTTGCTCGCCGCTGCTATCAATGATGCCCGAAGGTACGCTGAGGCTGGAAGCACCCGAGAGGTCGGCCAGTATTACCTCGACCACCAACACCACATCGACGTCGCGAGGAGGCTGAAAGAAGCCGAAGAAGCAATAAAGACGACCACAGAAGAAATCGAAAAGATCGAAAGGAAAATCAAGGAGGTCGAGGAGGCTTTCAATGAGGAATCGTTACGCCTTGAGAAACTCGCCACTCGGATTGAAGACGATAAAACCGCAGTTTTCGGTGAATTGCAAAAAGCGTGGAGGAGTCTGATTGAACCGGAAGATCTGGTGGAACCTGTCCGCGAATCACCCGAAGATCAACAGGGTGCAGAACCCGCTTTGGAGACGACGGTTTCCGGGTGGATGACACGGATTTTCGATGCTTTTGGGAAAAAAGAAAAAGCAGTCGAAAAGGCCGCCGAGGAGCGTGGTGCCGCGACGGCTTGGAAATGGCACATCAAGAACCTTGGGGGCAAGGTTCCCCCTGGAACAGAAACAAAAATGCTCGAGTCCTTCGCTGAGGCGGCTTTGAAAAAGCGTGTTACAGATTTTATCGCCAACGGAATAAGTGAGGGTTTGGAACTGGTGTTCCGGTTCTTTGGCAAAGAGGTGCCGATTGGAAAACGAAATGCGGAAATCCAAAAAGAACTCTTGGATGCGAACAAGGAATACGAATCCCGCCTCCTACTTAAAACGCTCAGGGAAAACCTCTTGCTCATTCAAGGGGAGGGGACCCAAGATATCGAAAAATTGAGCGTGGAACGATTGAAGGAGGAAATTCAAACAAAAGCCGCAAAATTTCGCGAGGGCGTCGCGGCTCAAACACGGGTAGCTCTGGAGGGGCTTGCCCGCCATGTCTTTGGCGGCAGAATCGCAAACCACTTGATTGGTTCGAAAAAAGAAGAAGAGGAACTCAAGTCGGTAATCAAGGACGAGTTTGACCGCCGGGGACAAGCTGAACTCAAGCTTGAAATGGCGATGCCAACTATCAAGGAACGCGACGGCGGACTTTGGGAAGAGGCAAGGAGGATCATCGATGCGAGACCAAACCCGCCGCAGAAGCCAAACAAAAGTCAGCCGCAAGCGCCGAAACCTTCTGGTAACGATCAAGAACCGAAGTTTTGATGAAAATCGGTAAAATCGAGGTGTGAGATCTTTTCTCGGCGACGCTACCTACGGATCCTTCCCTCTCGGGAAAGCCCCGTGAGGTGAGCGAGATTCTTGGACCGGAAAGCACCAGAGTCCGTCCATGAATCTCAGCAAACCACGAAAGCACTACACCCCGAGTTCAAGGCCAAGGCTATTGAGCTAGGCCGCAGCTTCCTGCGGAAAAGGGCAAGAAGAAAGAGCCAGTAATAGGGGAGGGATAGGGAGGTCTTTGAAAAGTGATCCGTCGGTCCGGGCGAACGCGAACGGGCAGATCTCCAATCAAGTGGAGGCGGTTCCGATACTGGGCGTGATGCGCTCGTAGTGAGTTTGTTTCTACAACGAGAAACCTTTACCTGCTGATGACCAGAAGTGAATTTTTGGTGCGAGTTGCCGCGACGTGAAGCAGACACCGCTCAGTGGATTGTCGATCCGCAGGGAGCGACGCAAGATGCTCGGGATTACAATCCGCCAGGCAGACGTGGTCGAACTCAAGACCCTTGATACGATGCATGGTGGCAATTCGGAGAGAAGCGGAGTCGTCAATATCCATGGAATCTGCGGTGATTTCGTGGACTTGGCAGCCTTGCTGGGAGAGCGCTTTGGCGTATTGCTCACGTTCGTCGTTGGTCCTGACCGCGACGCATGCTACATGCCCTCCGTTGGCATCGCGGATTCGGCGATACCAGGCGGCTATGTGTTTTACCTCGTCATCGAAAGACTGGCATTTCTCAAAGGTCGGTTCCGGTCCCGACATGCTGGAGTGGTAGCCCTTGTTACTGTCTTTGCCGCCGTCGAGGTCGTTGATGTCCTGATTATGGAGGATGGAAACCGCCCAGCGGCGGGTTTCCTCGGGAGTGCGGTAATTGAGTTTAAGGCGTCTTCCTCTTCCGCGGATGTCGATACCGAGTTGGCCGAGAATGATATGGTGCCCGTAAATGTTTTGATGACCGTCACCGACAAGGAAGAGGTCGTTGCGGGGAAACTGATCGGCAGGTATCATCGCACGAAGCAGGCGAAACGCTTGGGGATGGAAATCCTGAATTTCGTCCACGATGATGTGCTTGAAGCCTGCGTTAAGATCGGCAGCAGTAAGGATCGAGCGGGCGGCGCGGAACATGTCGGCCGGTTCCCAAATTTGATTTTCATTGAGGAGGGTTCGGTATTCGTCAAACACCGGCCAGATTGCCTTGCGCTGGATCCGACTGAGCCGGCCCTGACGCCCCGGCCGGGCCAGTGCTGCATATTGGGCGAAATCCGTAACATCATGATATTGGATCACTTTTTCCCATTCCTCCCTGAGGAAATCCGCAGTGAACTCGTCATTTAGCGCCGCCCCCATGGCTTGGCTCCAGAGCTTTTTCCGCTGCGAGTGGCGGTCATCGTAAGCGATCTGATGCTTGTAGTGCTTGCTGCGAAGGAAGTTCTCCGCCCATTTGTCCAAATGGAGGACTTCGATCTTTTTGAGTTCGTCGTAGGAGCAGATTTTCTGGAGGTTCTTCTTGATGTCGTGGATGAGCGACTTGGTGAAGGTGGTGAAAAGAATCCGTTCGTTTTCCGCGCATTGGGAGGCAAGGAACTTGGCCCGGTGCATCGCGACAACGGTCTTGCCAGTGCCGGCTCCACCTAACACACGGGCCGGTCCGTTGAACTGAGCCTGCACCAGCTTCCGTTGGCTTGGGTGAAGATAGACGCGCCAGAATGCCAACGGTTCGTTGAGGATAGCTTCGAGTTCGGCGTCATCGGTGATGGCGGCGAAGTGCTGTTTGTTGGAATCCAGAGCGAGCGCTGTTTTGAAATCATCGGTGGCGTATTGCTTGCCGGTCTCGATTCCCATTTCGTCGAGAACCGAGTCGAAGTTTTCGCCACATGCCAACATGAAGAGTGCTTCGTAAACTTGGGGCGTGAATCTGCGCTGGTAGCTTTCCAATGCGGGCTCGTCCTTGATCAAGCGGATCAAGGGAATCATGTCGTCGGTTGCGCCGAGTTGGCGGAGATCGGCGTCGCTGAAGGAGCTGAAAATATCCGGGTTACCTGCGGATGGAGGAGAGGACTCGGTGGGGATTTTCGGGGCTGCTGCTTCGGTTTCCAGAACTTCGATGATTTGAATGGCACCCGACAGCGGATGGACGCTGGTGCTGCGCCGTTCTGCCCAGGCGTAAGCCGCGTCGTGCTTATCCACCCACAAAAGAATGTAGGCATCTCCCTTCTCGGATTTCAGCACGATTCCACGGTAATCTTGATCAACGCGGATCGAGCGTAACCGCTGATCCTTCGCTCCTTGGATCTTCTCGTAATTGAGCCCCGGGGAGGTCGGATCATGCTGGAATTTGGTGATCGTCTCCCGAACCTTCTTCATGATGTGGTCCGGCAATGCGAACATCGACTTGAGGAATGAGTCGCCGATAGAAACAGCGGGCTTGATGGCATTCATGGAGTTCAGGCTTTGGGGTTGAGGAGTGTTTCGATTCCGGCGGCGTCGAGATTTTCAAGAGGAAGAATGGTCCAGCCATCTTTCTCGAAATCCTTGGTGTCATCGGAAGGCAAGGCGATGCCGATCTTTTGAAGCGGCCAGGCAACTTCGATCATGGAAGTGCCGCAGCGGCCTTGTTCATCCGTAGCCTCGTAGCCGAATTCCGGCCAAGGGATGGAGCCGCTTTTCAACAGCGGCACAAGAATTGGCTGGAGGATGGGATCGATCATTTCGAGCTCCTCGCTCTGCTTTTCAGTGAGCTTGGAATCGGGTTCTTGCACCACGGAATCCGACTCTCCTTCAAGCAACCAGGCGATGGCATTTGAAACGAGACCCTTTTCCACCATGTGCTTGGTAATGGAGACGAAACGAGAAGTGAACTGGAGAAAATTGTTCATTCTGAGGAGTTCCTGCCATTCCTGTTGGAACTCGGCAGGCGGTTTGTCTCCAGTATCGTCGAACCAGAGAGCGCTGATTGCCGCGTTGAAACATTTCATTTGTAACGAAGCCGTCGGAACAGCCGCCAGAAGCCGGAAAATTCCGTTCTCCGAAGTGCTGGCGGCGAATGTGGGTGATGAAACGGTCTCGGGTGCCGGAGATTTCCCCAGCAGCAGTCGTTCAAGGGCGGAATGAAGCGCCGCTTCATCCGTATGCGCCCGGATGTTCGAATTGCATGCGACAATGCTGGCGGCCGCCTGCCATTGGTGGATCGGGTCTGCCTCATTGCTCTTCGCCATGTGGCTCAAGTGGGCGAGTAACAGCTGCCAACTATTCCAATCGGGCTGGGTAAATTGTAGGATGTGTGCGAGTTCCGGAGCGAGGGATTTCAGCATTGGTGCGATGTTCGCACTGTTAACGGCCAGCAGGGTTGCTGGTGTCGGTAGCTGCCCCTTGAGATCAGCCCAAGTCAGTGACCACACAAGATAACCGCCGGACATCCGGATGGCATTTCGCTTTGCTAGATCCAATGCGATACGGTTGTTATCCAGGGCGGTATCCGCATGGTAAGCGAAGCCGTCCAGGAAGACGGCAATGGGTAATCCTTTACTGGGTCGAAGTGGTTTGAGGATGAAATCCGGTCGCGAGGCGAGGGCCACTCCTTGCTTCGGACCCAGTTCGACCTGGGGAATCACCTTCCATGCCGCGTTGCCGATCTTCAGCAGGTAACCCGGGCGTCCGTCCACCACTTCCGGGTTCAGGTGAAATCCATCGGTCTGCCGGAGGGATTCCACGAAGCGACGTTCAAGCTCACTTTCCAGTAGCGGGTTGATCAAGGCGTCGTCCGGGCTGCGTTCTTCGATGGCGTCCCGGTTGGCAAGGATGATCTCGATTTGGCGCAGAGCCGTGCTCCGCGAGATTTGGTTGTGAACGAAACGGAAGCGGTAGGCCTTGATGCACTGGTAACAGCCGTCGAGCGTAGGATCCTTGGCGCAAGAGCATCCGGTCAGAGCGTCCTTGGCCTTTTCCAGCACACGCATGAATGTATGCTCGTTCCGGGTCAGGTCCTTCAAGTAGCCGGTGCCGCCGGGCACGCTGTCATAGATGAAGACATACTGGGAACGCATGTTGCTGCCGCTGATGGGTCGCTGTTGGACGGAAAGTTTCAAGTGATTGAGATGCCCGCCGAAGACCGACTTCAGTCCG
>JBDTNJ010000328.1:0-18800 GCA_039933825.1 Luteolibacter sp. | reverse complement strand
GTGACTCCTCACTGGAGTTGATAAACTCCGCCAGAACGATATAGGTCCACATGATACCGTTACAGACAGCAATCGCGTCCCATATCTGCGGCAAGGCTCCTGGAATCAGGATGCGCTGTGCCATCTGCCAGGGGCTTGCCCCCACATCTACTGCTACCCCGTGTTCGTCCAAATTCTTTGGTTTATAGATTGAAAGTTCTCCTCACCTCGGCAGGATGTCTCAACATTCTTCTAATGCTGAAGCCCACCATTCGCGATATTGCTAAACATTGTGGCCTATCACCTAGCGCCGTCTCATCTGCTCTTCGCAATAAGCGGAATATCTCAGCAGCCACGAAAGATCGTGTCAAGCTTGCTGCTGAGGAGCTGGGCTACCGGACGGATGCAAAACTGTCGCAGCTCATGTCCTACATGCGGACAAGCAAGGGGAGCAGTGCCTCACCTAGTTTGGTTCTATTGCACAATACGGAATCACCCACTTTCATGGACGAAAAGCTTTGGCTTTCTCCTTACGTACAAGGTATTGAAAACCGTTGCGCTCAATTTGGATATATTCTGGAAAAAATGTGGTTTCAAGCACACAAGCCCGAACGAATCTGTAGCATCCTAAAGGCTCGTGGAATCGAGGGAGTCATTCTCTTTCAACCCAGTGAGAGCTTCCCCGCCGGAATTCAGTCAAATTTGAACTGCTTCGCGCTGTGTGCTATTGAGGGCGATCATGAAGGGCATCGCTACCAGCGGGTGGCATCCATGGGCCTAGAGAATATTCGACTGGCGATGGAAAATGCTGCAAGACTCGGGTACAGGCGTCCAGGTTTGGTCAGTGGTCAGTGGGTCCATAAAGTCAACGATGGTCTACTCCGAGCTGGTTTTGTTGAAAGCCAATGGGACCTCGAACCTTCTCAGCGCATCGCCCCGCTGGTCATTCAAAACTGGCATCTTGAATTAGCCAATTGGTACCGTGAGTGTCGTCCGGACGTGATCATTTGTGGAGATTCCACCACCATTCTCCATCTTAACGCAGCTGGGATTCGCGTGCCAGAAGATGTTGCGATCATCCATTGGAATAGCGGGCCGGATGTGTCCGACTGGGCAGGCGTGGACAATCTCCACCGCGTGGTCGGCTCCGCAGCAGTCGACCTCCTTGTTGCCCAAATTCATCGCGGTGAAACGGGTTTGCCAATCCACCCAAAGTCCATTTTTCTTAACGGAATCTGGCGGGACGGCTGGACTTGCCCCCAAGTCTAGCGAGAAAATTTCCTCAATAGTGAACCGTAGACTAAATGTCTTGTTGTCTTGATAAGTTTGCATTGTAACGGTCTCCCCATGTGCTTTGAAAAACCTATCTCAACCCACCCGACTATAGTTTCAGTTTACGCTCATATAAGGCAGGTAATTGCGCGAATTTTTCTAGCGTGGACGGCAGTTTTTGCGCTCGATACCGCATCTGCACAAATCGGGAATGTGACGAGCGTAACAAGCGATTCGACTTCCGCGACGATGAACGTCGGGGCGGATGTAGTGAAGGTGCGAATTCTCCTGCCTAATGTGGCCGAAGTTGATTATCGGCCCGGTGGTGTAGTGTCAACCAACACACTCATTATGGATCCGACGCACTCTTCAAAAGTGTGGACGCCAGGAACAGTGACGATCAATACGGCGAGCGACCCTATCACTTTGACGACATCATCCATGCAGGTGAGAATCGCAAAAAACCCATTACGTGTTTCTACATACACCCTTGGCGGCCAGCTGATTTATAAAGAACAAAATGCAGGTGGGATGTCATCCACGGGGGTGAAGTTTGATGGGTGGACATCTAACTCTTTGAACTGGTATGGCCTGCAAGCTGCTGGCTCGGGACGAGCATGGGAAGGCACAGATCGTAACACTTATTGGGGTTGGAATTTCGTCAATCAGCTCACGCGGCAAGGCGTCACAGCCGGCGGTAGCCGTTTTGCGACTCCTAACATCAATGTTATGCCTCAGGGAGCCCAAACGGGGCCCTTTGTTTGGACATTAGGCAACGCCACGATACCAGGCTTTGCGGTGTTGTGGGACAACGAAGGCGGCACGGCTACCTTGGGAAACACCTTAGTGATGAGTAAGACCGGGGCTACGGGACTACCGGAGTTAAACCCTAAAACCAATGTCCTCTGGTTCAGTATCGTAGGGTCGCCTTATCAGATCATGGATGCCATGACGCAGCTTACCGGGCGCCCAACGATGTTCCCGAAGTATGCCAGCGGTTTTATCAACACCGAGTGGGGTGTGGACGAAAACGAGCTCAAGACGTCGATTCAAACGTATCGGGCCCGGAAAATTCCCCTTGATGTCTACACGCTGGATTTCGACTGGAAAGAATGGGGCGAGTTCGCCAACGGCGAGTTTCATTGGAATCCGACTAAGTTCCCTTCGGCTGCCAGTGGTAAGCTCAAGGATTTCTATCAAGATCAAGGTAATCATATCATGGCGATCACCAAGCCACGGATTCACCGTAACACAGTGCAAGGCCAAGAAGCCTTCGATAATGGTTGGTTTAACTCACAGTCAGGCCCCGGAGCGGCAGTTACCCTCCAAAATGACTATTTTTCTGGTAAGCCGGTTGCGAATTTAAAGTTTTCCTTGCAAGCCGCCAGGACTTGGTTTGCCCAAAAAACCGTGGACGGTGCCTCCGCCACTGGTGTTGATGGTTGGTGGAATGATGAGTTTGAGGAGACCGATATTTTGGATGGAGCGGCGGGTAATGTCTATAACCCGGCTGTGCAAAAAGAAATCTATAGCTACCAGCGAGCGCAGTTTCCCAATAAACGGGTCTGGTCGAATAATCGTACCTCATACTTGGGTTCGCAACGCTATGGCTATAGTGTTTGGAGCGGTGATGTGTATATGGCATGGGGACAGCTTCAGGTGGAAGCACCCCGCATGCTGCAAGTGATCAATGCTGGGTTAGGCCGCACTTCGACGGATGGCGGCGGCACTTCGGGCAGTGCAGGTGGGATCGGTGATGATAGCTGGGATGGTTCTAATCAAAATGTGATGGCTGCCCACATGCCTGTGCCAGAACTTTATGCCCGCTGGATTCAGTTCTCTTCCTTTATGCCGATTTTTCGGACCCACGGAGCGAATCCTACGGCGCAACGTCAACCTTGGTATTTTAATAAAACCGACCTCGGTAGCAATAGCGGCAACGGTGAGACTGGCTCCGTTGAAGCGATCCGTTTCCGCTCTAAGCTCATCCCTTATATCTACTCCCACGAGCGCAAATATGCGGAGTCTGGTATCCCGATCGTGCGTCCCTTGAACTGGGACAACACGAGCGATGCTAACTTGGTGAATTATTCTCAAGCTTGGATGTTCGGGGACGGGCTCCTCGTCGCGCCTATCTTAAAAAAGCAAGCCTTGGAAACCACCAAGCCTATCTATCTTCCTGCTGGCACATGGTATGACTATTTTCGTGGAACTACCTATATCCAAGCTTCTGGAAGCAACATTTCCTATGATGCCAATGACCCGAAATGGATCAGCATGCCGGTCTTTGCCAAGGCCGGTGCGATCATCCCTAATTATTTTCACAATCCCCAGTATGTCGGTGAGGGAGACCAAACACAGATTCAAGTGGATTATTTCCCATCTGCAAGTTTGACCTCGTTTGATTACTACGATGATGACGGAATCACCTATAATCAAGAATCCAGTCAATTCTTCAAGCAATCTATTTCAGCACAGCAAGTTAGCAACACCGTAAATGTGAACATCGGAGCCCGCACAGGCACGACCTACACGCCGTCTCTGCAGCACTACATCGTCGCTATCCAACGGTTCAAAGCTTCCAGCGTAAATGTAGGTGGCTCCGCAGTCGCCCAGCGCACGTCGCTCGACGATCTTCGTAATACTTCAGGTGAAGGTTGGGCCATAGGTGCGAATTCCCAAGGTGCGGTGACCTACGTAAAAGTCTCCGCCGCCCTAGCAAAGAGCATCGCTGCCACGCAATCGGCTGCTCCTGCTCTCTCCATCGTCTCGACATCACTTCCCAATGGCACCGTTAATCTAGACTACGATCAGCGACTCTTCGCCGAGGGTCTAGGCTCTACCTTGACTTGGAGCTTAACTGCAGGAACCGTTCCAGCGGGTTTGACCTTTGATACGAAAACGGCACGTCTTTACGGACGTCCCACTGTGGCCACTACTGCCAACCTTTCTTTCCAATTAATTTCTGGTGGCACCGCTACACGTAATATAACCCTTACCATTGGTGCTTCGGCAATTCTGGTACACGAACCCTTCAATTATGAAGCCATTGGCGGTGGTTTAGAAGGAGCCCAAGGTGGTGTCGGGTTTGTGGACCTCTGGGAACGTAAGATAGGAAGCGCTTCAGATAATCCTTCCTATCCTACCACGATTAATTTCGGAAATAACCAATACGGTAGCCTGCCTTTCTCTGGCAACCGTGTTAAACTTGGTAAAGGATCTACGGGCAATCGTTATGCCAGAATCTTGCAATCTCCTTTTGTGGACGATAACTCGGCCAAAACCGTCTGGCTCAGCTTTATCGGCACGGGTTCTGGAGTGGGCGCTGGAGGTCTTTCTCTGACCCGAAGTGCAGGTGCTTCTACTGATAGTCTCCTCGTTTTTGGTAAGAAAACGGGAAGTGCTAACTGGACTTATGACGCTAAAGTGGGTTCTCAACCTTCTGCCCCGAGTTCCGTTGCGGTAAATAATACGCCCGCCTTTGTTTTAGTTAAAATTGAAATTACAAACAGCAGCACTCGCACAGTGCGTATGTGGGTCAACCCCAGCCTCTCTGGCACCGCACCTCTGGACGCTTCAGCTAACATCATCACCAGCCAAGGCTCGAATAACCTGAGCTTCGGGCGGTTAGAGCTGACGTTTGATGGTGCGCCTGAGAGTGATAGTTTAGAGCTGGATGAAATACGCCTCGGCACGAATTACAGCGATGTCGTCGTATTGAACCAACCTGCTCTTATTTGGAAACAACAGAACGTCACTCAAGGCGTGACATCCACAGCCTATAACTACCAGATCATCGCCTCAGGTTCTCCCACGAGTTACGCCTTGAGCGGTGGGACCCTGGCTCCTGGTCTATCACTGAACACTAGCACTGGAATTATCAGCGGCACACCGACGACGGCAGGGACTTACAGCGCAACCTTTACCGCCACAAACGCCAACGGAACAGGCGCCGCCATCACGCTTAAATTGACCGTCGCCCAAGCCAGCGCCCCATCGATCACCGTAGGTCAGACCGCTACCGGGCAAGTAGGCATGGGGTTTAGCTACACTCTACAAGCCACGGGCTTGCCGACAGTGTGGTCTCTGGTGAGCGGTAGTTTGCCAGCAGGTATTACATTGAATCCATCCACTGGCGTTCTCAGTGGGACGCCCACCATAGCGGGAGCTTACGTCTTAACTGTCGGTGCAAGTAATGCTCAAGGTGCAGCCAACCCGAATCAATCTGTGGCCATCACCATCACCGCTCCCTTGGCTGGCTTGGTTTATGATCAAATCGGGGGAAGCATCGGGAACTCGCCCGTCGGTTTAGGCGGCGGTGGTGGCACAATCGGTTGGGGCGCTAATACATGGCAGGGAATTAATGCGGGAACCAAGACGATCGTAGCAGGGCTAACTTACCCTGGAGTGCCAGCAGTTGGGAATGCACTGGAGATGGATGGAAATGGCTATGTCGGCGTGAAGCGTCAGTTTGCTTCCGGAATTCAACGCAATGGACAGACAACTTGGATGAGTTTTCTGGCAAAGGTCAATCGTAGCGGTTCCAACGGAGTTTTCCTTATCGAGCTTGCGGATGCCGGTGGCACTCAGTTCCAAGTTCTGGCTGAAAGTAATGTAGCTAACTGGAAATTTGGTCGATCGGGCAGCACCGTTGAGAGTAATGCTCCCGTCGTGAGCGGGGATACAGTTCTTATCCTTGTCAAAATGGAAATGAATAATGGTAGCTCCACCTACCGTTTGTGGGTGAATCCACCCGTAAGTTCGCAACCCAGTGACGCTTCCGCAAACGGGACAGTTACAGGAGCATCCAGTTTCAGCTTTACGGGAGTCCAGACCATCCAGCTCGACTCAGTTAGCAAATGTTATTTAGATGAATTCCGTCTAGGCTCTGCATGGGGTGACGTGATGGGAGCTGCTCCGGTGATTACCCCCAATCAAAATCCAACATCGATGCAGACGATCCCGCTCAACTATCAAGTCCTAGCCTCGCCTGCTGCCACCAGTTGGACTCTTGTGAGTGGCACGCTACCGGCTGGCCTGAACTTTGACACGAGCACGGGTGTTCTTAGCGGCACAGTTACCACAACGGGTAATTTTCCGATCGTTGTGACGGCTACTAACGGCACAGGTACTTCTGGCTCGCAGACCGTGACGATTAGTGCCGTGCCCCTCGCCCAACCGACGATCACTTCTGGACAAGCGACTTCTGGGATCGTGGGTAATGCATTCTCCTATCAGATTGCTGCTAACTTTGCCACTAGCTATAATCTCAGTAGCGGTACGTTACCGCCAGGCGTGACTTTAAATAGTTCTACGGGCTTGCTCAGTGGGAATCCGACCACTGTGGGAAATTATAACCCACAATTTACCGTCACCAACTCTGCGGGCACATCCGCAGCCGCAACTGTTTCAATCGCCGTCACCCAGCTCATCGCTTCGGACAGCTTTAACTACACCGCAGGCACTCTGTCTGGGCGCAATGGCGGGACGGGCTGGACGGCGGCATGGGATGCGGGCCAAAATGAGACCAATGTCACCGGGATGACGTATGCTTCAGGGTCAAAAACGTTAACCACGATCGGTGGCCGAGTGATCATTAAGCAAGGTAGCTCTTACACTAACTTCCGCGATTTACCTGCTAGCTACAGCACTGGCACCTACTGGATAAGCTTTATTGCCAAGAGCAATAGCCCTGGCAACAACGGTTACGGCGGACTATCCTTATTTAATGGAGGCACTGAGCAGGTATTCATCGGACAACGCTACAATGGGACCAATTGGGGAATGGAGAAGGGGGCTGCCAGTGTAACTTCAGGCGCTCCGACTTCAGTCTCCACCTTTATCGTTTTAAAATTAGTGCTTAAGGCAGGTGCCGATGACATTTACATGTGGACCAATCCGGCATTAAACGGCACCCCTTTGGATAGCGCTGCTACCCAGTTTATCGGTGGAGTTGATGTAACGATGAATCGAGTGCGCCTTGAAGCAGGACTCACTGCCTCGACGATGGATTTTGACGAACTTCGTATCGGCAATAATTTTGCCGAAGTTGCTCCTTCGACAGAAGCCGTTCAGGTTGCACCAGTCATCGCTTCTGGCCAGACCTTAGCAGGGACTCTGAACCAGGCATTCAACTCTTTCATTACAGCAAGTGGCAGTCCCACATCATGGTCGCTGTCCAGTGGTAGTTTGCCTGCAGGAGTGAGCCTTAACGTAAACACCGGCGGACTTTCAGGAATACCGACGGCAACTGGCACATTTACCCCGGTCTTTACCGCCACGAATAGTATAGGAACTTCAGCACCGCAGTCGGTTACTCTTACTATCGTAAACCCTCCAGCACCGGTGATCACTGCCAGCCAAACTGCGGCGGGCACTCTCAATCAATCATTCAGTTATACCGTTGCCGCAAGTAACAATCCGACATCTTGGACTCTATCGAGCGGGACGCTCCCTTCAGGTGTGACCTTTAACACGACAACAGGTGCTCTCTCGGGAACACCCACTGTCACCGGTGTTTTCACCCCGAGTTTCACTGCAACCAATGCAGGCGGGACTTCCCCTGCGCAGTCGATCTCAATCACCATCACCAATGCAGCTGTCCCAGTGATTGCTGCGGGGCAGACGGCTACTGGAACGATCAACCTCGCCTTCAGCTTCACCCCGAGTGTGACGAATGCGCCCACGTCATGGATTCTTTCGAGCGGAGCATTACCAGCCGGCGTTTCCTTAAATACATCCACCGGTATTATTTCAGGAACACCGACAGTGACAGGTACGTTCTCGCCAATTCTAACCGCTACCAATGGAGCTGGGACTTCAGGTGCCCAGACCATTTCCATCACAATCAATGCCGTCGCCGTCGCCGTGAATTACAAAATCATGACACTGGGCGACTCTATCACTGAGCTTTATAAATATCAGCCATTCCTGAAGACTCAGCTTGCCAACAACGGCTTCACCTACTCAATGGTGGGCACTCGGGGAACTGCGCCGGACAATCATGAAGGCACCGGGGGAATTAGCATAGGAGGAATTAATACAACCATCGTCAGCAAGCTGGATACAGTATTCGGCACATCCGCTCCTGCAACTGGGGTTCGCAATGTTGTCATGCTCCAAGCGGGTGTAAACGACATGAACCATGGTCTTGGCATCAGCGGAAGTAATGCCAATAACTTTCCGAAAACCTCGGGTGGTGTCGCCATTGCACCGCAGTTTGCAGCTGCACTGAGTGGCTCATTCCTCAATGGATTGGGAACCACCTTCGGAAACTCGACTTATGGAACTGGCTACATCACTACCACCGCAGGCAGCCTTATCGATAATATTGTGAACCACGCTAGCCAGCCTTGGTTAGTTGTTGCAAAAATTGCCCCAGTCGGAAAAGGCAACACCAACTACAACGCGAACACCGATAACTGCACCGCACGAATCAACGAATATAACGATATCCTCGCTGCCAAGGTATCGGCCATGCAGGCCCAAGGCAAAAAAATCGTCATAGTGGATAACTTCACGAGTGCGGTCCGCGATTACGGCACCTCACCTCCATCGGACTTCGGAACATCAACCGATCAAGGCGGCCAGAACGTTCTCGATGGGCAAGCCTCAACCAATAATGGGGACTGGGTCCACCCTCGCAACACTGCACCACTTTGGCAGATCATGGGGAATAACTTCTACAATGGGTTGCAGGCGCTCATCGGTAACAGCTATTCCATCAGCGGCACCATCACTCTTTCCGGTGCCGGGTTGCCAGGTGTGTCTGTAAGTGACGGCTTTCGTAGTGCAACCACAGATGGGAGTGGCAACTACACCATCACCGGAGTGCCAAACGGGACTTATACCGTAACTCCTACGAAATCAGGAAACTCCTTCACGCCGGCCACTCTATCGGTCACAGTAGCCGGGGCGAACCAAACCGCTAAAAAATTTACTGCTGCCGCGTTGCCGACCTACAGTATCAGCGGAACTATCACACTTTCGGGTAGTGGCCTTTCCGGAGTTGTTGTGAGTAACGGAAGCGGAGTCACGGCAACCACCGATGTGAACGGTCTCTACACATTGACCGGCATTCCCCAAGGCAGTTACACGATCACGCCAAGTAAGTCAGGGCACACGTTCACTCCGGCAAACGTCACCGGAACGATTAGCTCGAATGTCACCGCACAAAACTTCACTGCCACATTCTCTCCGGCGACCTACGAAGGATTCTCCTACACCGCGGGCACCGGCGCACTGGCAGGAAAGAGCGGAGGAATTAACTGGAGCGGAGCATGGGATGCCGGAGGCAACGACATCAACGCTACCGGACTCACCTACACCTCGGGTGGCACGCTTACCGCTACGGGTGGAAAGGGAGTTTTTGTCAACAATGTTGGCAGCTTCCGCGTCGTCAGCGCCTCGACCGAACCCGATGGCACCTACTGGATCAGCTTCTTAGCAAAGAGTAGCGCACCTGGCACCAACTATGGTGGTGTCTCCCTCTTTAATGGAGGGGCCGAGCAAATCTTCATCGGTCAGCGTTTAAACGCCACTAACTGGGGCTTGGAGCGCAGTGGCGGAGCCAATGCAGCCTCCACTGTCGGCACCGGAGCAGTGTCCTTCATCGTTGCGAAGGTAGTGCTCAAGGCAGGGGCGGACGATGTCTACATGTGGGCGAACCCGAGCGTTGCGAGCACTCCCTCGGATGGCACGGCGACTCAACTGCTTGCCGTACCCAGCTTCACCTTTGATCGCGTCCGCATCCAGCAGGGGTTGGGCAATGGACAGACACTCGAGGTCGATGAAGTGCGCCTCGGGCAATCCTTTGCCGACGTTGCGCCCACCGGAGGAGGCGGTGGCTCATCACCGGTGATTACCACTGGCCAAACCGCCAGCGGCATGACGGGCCAAGCATTCAGCTATATAGTGGCGGCGAGCAATAGTCCCACATCGTGGGCGCTGGTATCGGGCAGCCTTCCAACCGGAGTGACCTTGACCACCACCACAGGTGCGCTCACTGGCACCCCGACGGTCGCAGGTACGTTCACTCCGAGTTTCACTGCAACCAATGGTGTCGGCACCTCTGCGGCCCAGTCGGTCGTCATCACGATCAATACCGGTCTGGATCCCATCCTCACCGGCACTGTGAGCGGTTCGGCTCCCTACGGAAATTTCCCGATCTATAATGCGAACAAAGCCTTCGACGGCGACACGGCGACCTTCTTTGCCCCTGACGCCCCTACCGGTGGCTTTGCCCAGATCGATCTTGGACAAACCCTTGCGGGGCGAGTCACTGCGATCCGCTTCATGGCCCGCTCCGGCTATACTTACCGCATGAACGGCGGCGTGTTCCAAGGTTCAAACAACGGGACGAGCTGGACCAACCTCAATTCGGTGAGCAGCGACCCGGGCTCGGCCTGGCAACAGGTCTCGGTTGCCGACAGCACCTATTATCGCTACCTGCGCTACTACCACGCAACAGGCCTTGCCGACATTGCGGAGGTCGAGTTTCACGGCTTGACGCAGTCGAGCAGCTCCGCGCTGGCGAACTTCCGCGTGACTTATGGACTCGCGGCGGATGGCTCGCAAGACACTGCAACGCCCGCGGGGGATGGAGTTGCCAACCTTTTAAAATTCGCCTTCAACATGCTGGGCAACGGCATCGGACAAGCAAGCAATCTCGTAACGCCGAACACCGCCACGATCTCGCCCAGCGGCAATGCCGGCCTCCCACGCGGCGAGATGGGTACGAATGGCAAACTCCAAATCACCTATGTCCGTCGCAAAAGTAGTAGTAATTCTGGCATCACTTACACCGTCCAGTATAACACCACTCTGGCTGGCGGGACTTGGTCCAGCTCTCCCCCGGGTATTGAGAGCATAACTTCAATCGATTCGACTTTTGAAAGAGTCGTCGTGACGGATAGCAGCGCTAGCAACATGACACGTTTCGGACGGCTCCGCGTGACGTCTCCTTAACACCCGAAAAATCAACCGCTCATTCAATGGGGAGCTGGTAGAGTTTCATTTTTTCAACCTCCTTCTGGACTTAGTGTAAATTCCTACATCCATGATTAGCGGCGTCTCAACTAAAAAATACTTATTAGCCAAGTGGATTTCAGCTTTCGTCCCGACTTTAGTAGGTATCTGCGTTCTATCTCCCCTAGCTGTATTGGCTCAAAATTTTGTTTTGAACTCTGGCTTTGAATCGGGCCTCACTCCTTGGATAGCACTCGGATCGGAAAGTCTGGCGACCTCCACGACAGCGCAGACCGGTGCGAAAGGCTTGTGGGTGACGAATCGTACCGCCGACTGGCAAGGGGTGGCGCAGTCGTTGCTCGGGCGGTTGCGGACGGGTGCCAGTTACTCCTGTTCGGCTTGGGTGCGGGCGGAGGCGACCACGAGTCAGCCGCTGCGACTTACATTCGAACAGAGCGATGGCGCGGGCACCAGATATTTCCCGGTCGCCAGCACGACCGTCACCAACAACACGTGGACATTTCTTTCCGGCAACTTCTCATTGAATGTCACGGGCGCACTGACGGAACTCAAGTTCTACGTGGAAGGTCCGGCGATAGGCGTGGAATTGCGCGTGGATAACGTGTCGGTGGTGCCGCTCTCCGGCCTGCGGCTTGCGGCGGGCCAGCGCACCGTGCGGATGGGGGGGATCAGTGAATCGCAAGTTAACACAGATCTTCCGTTCGGCCGGGTAGCTGCGGCAGATTACCAGATAGCTGGCACTGAGAACTCGCTGAAGTTTTCCGCGACGGAGCCAAGCTCGAATACTTTCTCGTATGGCAGCGCGGATGCGATTCTCGATCATGCCACCGCAAATGGACAAGTGTCGCGTGGCCATACCTTGATCTGGCACGGCGACGTGCCGGGCTGGGTGTCAAACAATGCGGGCACCTGGACCCCGGGCCAGTTTCAAGCTATCGCCTATAATCACATTGATAAAGTCGTCGCCCACTATCGTGACCGGTTATTCTGCTGGGATGTGGTGAACGAGGCGTTCAATGACAATGGCACCCTGCGCAGCACAATTTGGTATAACGCGCCCGGCATCGGCTACGCAGGGCAGGGGACGAAATACCTCGAGGAACTCTTCAAACGTGCCCGCAGTGCCGATGCGGATTGCGAGCTGATCTACAACGATTATGACGCGGAGACGGTGAACACCAAGTCCGACGCGATTTTTGCCATGGCGCAGGACTTCAAGACGCGCGGGGTGCCGCTGGATGGCATCGGGTTTCAGTTTCATCTCAACGGCACGCCCAGCCTGAGTTCGATGCGCGCCAATTTTCAGCGTTTCAACGACCTTGGCCTTAACCTTCACATCACCGAGATGGACGTGCGCGTACCGGTGGATGCCAACGGCGTCGCCACCGCGAGTGCTCTGGCGACCCAGGGCGACACCTATTTCAGTGTCGTCGGGACGGCACTGGCGTATCCGCGCACCACCGTGGTGCAAACTTGGGGTTTCTCCGATCGCTACTCGTGGATTCCCAGTTACTTTTCTGGCTACGGCGCGGCACTTCCGCTCGATAAAAATCTCAACCGAAAGCCGGCATGGTGGGCACTTCACAACGTGCTGGCCAATCAGGCGGAAACGCTCACGGTGGTTGGGCAGTCGGCGGGCGATACGACGACACCCACAACGGACACCTCCTTCAGTGCGGGCTCGGCGCGACTGTTTCAGGCGAATGCGGCGAATGATTTCATCACGCTGGCCGCAGCCGTGCCTTACACCGGCGAATACAACGTGCGGGTCGGCGTGCGAAAGAACAACGCCAGCGGCCTCGTCCAGTGCGCTGCCACCGGCAGCCCCGGCGGAGCGTTTACAAATATCGGTACGACGCAGGATACCTATGCTTCCTCCGTCACTTACGCCGAATTGAACCTCGGTAACTTCACCTTCACCGGAGTGGGCACGAACCAATTCCGCTTCACGGTCACAGGCAAAAATGGGAGCAGCAGCGGCTACGACCTTGCGCTGGACTATCTGCGTCTTACTCCGACTGGCGCGGGCGGAAACCAACCGCCCGCCCTCACCCCGCTCCCAGATCAGGTGGTCACCACCGGTGCCAACGTGGGACCGCTGGCCTTTGGTGTGTCTGATCGTGAGACGGTAGAATCCGCGCTAACAACCACAGTGTCATCGTCGAACACAGCGTTGATTCCGACAGGCAACATCACCATCACCGGCGGCGGGTCGGAGCGGGTCCTCGTCGCGACACCCGTGGCAAACATGACGGGCAATGCCACCATCACTGTTACCGTCACCGATGCGGCCGGGGCATCCTCAAGCGGTAGCTTTAATGTGAATGTCGGTGCGGTCAACCTACCGCCGACGATCAACTCAGGCCAAACTGCAAATGGCACACAGAGCCAAACATTCAGCTATGCCATCACTGCGACTAACAGCCCGACAAGCTGGGCACTATCAAGCGGCAGTCTGCCTGCGGGTGTGACCCTCAATACCACAACAGGAGTCATCAGTGGCGTGCCTACCGTGCTAGGAAGTTTTTCGCCGCTTTTCACTGCTACGAATGGGAAGGGAACATCGACTGCACAATCGGTCACGGTCACGATCACTGGAATGGCAGTGCCCGTGATCACGCCAAATCAAAACGCTTCAGGGGTGGTAGGCACATCTTTCACTTACGCCATCATCGCCAGCAATAGTCCCACAACTTGGGCACTCGCCTCGGGTGTGCTGCCGGGTGGTGTTAGCCTCGATACTTCCACGGGAGTTCTTGCCGGGATTCCAAGCAGCAGTGGATCTTTCACGCCAAGCTTCACCGCAACCAATTCGGGAGGAACTAGCAATAGCGTCGCGATGACTCTTCAAATCGCCACCGCTCCGACAGCGTTGGCATACGAAGGGTTCAACCAAACGGATTCCAGCCAGCTCAGCGGTGCCTCAGGCGGCAGCGGTTGGATTTCCAATTGGTCAGCGCAAGCGAATCGCTATCGTGTCAGCAACCCAGGCAGCCTCACCTACGCGAACCTCGTTACCTCAGGCGGCTTTGTGGAAAAATTCGACCAGCCCACTTTTGCCAATGGTTTGAGCCGCTCGTTTGCGCCTCAGAGTGGGCGTGTTTGGGCTTCCGCGTTGATTAATTTCCAACAACTCCCGAGCTATTTCGAATTCAAGTTGAATGAAGCGACCAATGTAAATTGGTCTGCGAAATTTGGAATCAATGGAAGTAATCTCTTTACCGAGCACAGCGGCAGTGGAGCCACGGGCACCGCGGCATTTACTCCACAAATTAATCAGACTTATCTATTTGTTTTCACCTATGATGCTACAGGTGCGAGCCCTACCGGGATCTATGTGAATCCTAATTTGGGTGTCAACTCGCCGGTGAATTCCATCGCGAGCGCGGTCTTTGCTGGATCGAATTGGAGCATGCCTGGGGGCATTGGTCAGATTTCCATGTATGCTACCGATGGCCTCATGAAAATTGATGAAGTTCGCATCGGCACGAGTTTTGCCGAGGTGACCCCCATCCTGGTAAATGCGAGCGGCATCGTCAGCTTCCGCACGACCTATGGCCTTGCCGCGGATGGCTCGCAAGATACCTCTTCACCTGCGGGTGATGGCATCGCAAATCTCCTCAAGTTTGCCTTCAACATGCTGGGCAATGGCACCGGACAAGCGAGTAGTCTTACAGTGCCTAACACCGCAACGATTTTATCTAATGGCATTGCCGGCCTTCCGCGTGGTGAGGTGGATGCGAATGGTAAGCTCCGGATCACTTACATCCGCCGCAAGAACAGCAGCAATTCGGGGATCACCTATACCGTCGAGTATAGCAACACTCTTGCTGGCGGGGCTTGGTCCAGCTCTCCCCCAGGTATTGAGAGCATAACTTCAATCGATTCGACCTTTGAACGAGTGGTCGTAACGGAGAGCAGCGCCGCTACAGCAAGGCGTTTTGGGAGGCTGCGTGTGGCCTGTCCTTAGATTGAGCGGAACTCATAGCGGCGGCCGGGCTCGGTTAGCAAGATGATGAGCGCTTCGTCATGATTTGCGCCGTCCAGCGTCCACGCCACGCCTAATGAATGAACGAGCCGCAGCACGCTACCACGCGCACTTTCCACGGTCAGCTCAGCGATGCGCCCGTGGCGGAAAGCCCCCGAAACGATGAAGCCGCCAGCCGTGCGAATGCGCTCGAAGGAAAGCTCGCGCCAGCCTTTTGGCAGACGGTCCGCAATGTGAATGGCATCGTTTCGGAACGACACCAGTAGCTCCATGACCGCACTGATCGCTCCGATAGAGGCGTCCAGTTGCATCACTTCATAGTAGAGGAAATCTGCACCCTTGCGGTGGTCCGGCCAAGCAAGCGAACCATCATCCCAAGCGAAAACGCCCGCGCAATCGGCGTTGTGAAGTGTGGCGTGGCCCTCATTGGTGAAATTTCTGGCCAATAGTTGAAGCCAACTCAGGGCGGCGTCCGCTAGGCCGCAACGCGAGCAGAGTATCGACGCCCACGGCAGACACCAACCGGCCCAATTACCGGCTCCGAGCGTGTTCCAGTGGCTGAGGCTGCGGGCGATAGTTTTCTGATGTTCCGGCGCAAAGGGATTAATCGAGCAAAAAGGGAAAATCGACGCCAAGTGGGAGTGATGGCGGTGGCTTTCCGGCAGATCCTTGCCGGCCCATAGCGCGATGCGTTCCGTAGGCTGGCCGATCCATCCGTATGAACCGTTGTCTGCCTTCGTCAAAGTATAGGGCGGGAGATGCGCGGAAATTTCCTCCCAGCGCGGATCGCAGGACAGCCCCAGAGCATCCGATGCCGCCCGCAAGTCCCGCAGGGTGGCGTGCAGTGCGGCGAGTTGGAAGCTCGCATCCCGGCCCCAACACTCACTCGGATTCGCCCCTCCAAACTCGGGGCTCACGCTGACGGGTAGTGAAAATCTCCGGCTGCCGTCCGCTGTGGTGCCTTCCTCCAGCATGGCTGCGTAACCGAGGAATGCGCCTTCTAGCAATGGAAGTGCGACCTCGCGGAGTGTTTCAAAATCGCCAGTGAACTGATAGTATTGCCAGGCCATCTGACCCATCCACGCGATGCACGCTTGATCAATCGTCCCGGACCACATGCCGCCGATGTTTGCGCCGCGGTCGTCCACGGAATGGGGCAGGATCATTGCTCCTGGCATTTGATAGAACCGTTCGCCAAGCGCGCGCATCTGCGGCAGCCAGCCACGCAGCATTTCCCACAGGGGGCGCATATCCTCCGCTTGACCGGTGGCCAAGGCCGCGCCGTAAACGAGCTGCACATTGATATTGAAATGATAGTCGTTGCTCCACGGCGGGATGGCGGTGTCCTCCATCCACGGCCCTTGCAAGGTGGCGGCGGGAGTGCCGCAGCGGACCAGCCCGGCCTGTTTGTAGATACCTAAATCAAACTGCTGCTGAAGCGTGGCATCCGGCATGGAAACGCGTGCGGAGCGGCTCCATAGGTGACTCCAAAACTCCTGACACTGAATTTTCCCAGAGATGGTGTCAAATGTGCACAGTTTCTCGCAAACCCTCTCGCGGGCGTATTCTCCGAGATCGGTGGCAAGTCGCAGGTGGCTGCCTGACAATTTCCAAGCGAGGGCCAGAGGCATATCTTCTGGCAGCGTTTGTAAGAAGCCGCCGCTGCCGGGTGTATCGGTCCATGTTTCTGGCGATTCGATGCCGAGAGCTGCCATCGCATTTTCGCGCACTAGATCATAGGCAGGGATCAGCCGCACGCTCAGACCCTCAAGCAGCGCCGAATCGAAATCGAGCCAGCAAACTTCCTCATTCGTAGCTTGGCGGATTTGGATAAAATGGGGTTGTAGATCATCCTCGTGACAACCGATCCGGACGTTCACCACCGCCGTAGCCAGATCGAGTGAGGCATCGAGCGGACGCAGCCCGTTGGCAAAGGTGATTTCCAGTCGCCCACCACCGAACTGTTGAGGAAACACGCCGTTGGCCTGACGCTTGCCAAAAAGCGCGCTGAGGGCTTCTTGATCGTCGGCATGCAGTGTTTCCTTTACTTGCGAGAAGGTGGTGCCAGCCGGGATTTTCTGTGGGGTGCGATGATCCCAAAAACCAGCGCGCGCAACAGTGAGAAGCAGGGAGGATTCGCCCCAGATGAGCACACCTTGCAGCGCATTTCCCAGAGGGACACCAGTATGTGGACGGCTGAGTGGGAAATGCCAAGTGATAGGCGACGGTGCGGGAATGGATGGCATGTTAGTTAGGGATTCTTGAGCTTGAGGATCGCAAATGATACACCTTGCAACGTGAGTTTGGTGCCGGTGAGTTTGGACCCTGCGGCAAGGATCAATTTAGCTCCTTTTAATTCCGCTAGATCGACGGAACACGCGCTCTCGCCTGGATGGATCGTAATGACGAATCGAGCGTTAGCATCGCTGCGCTCATACACGAACGGATAACGGCCCGGCTCTGCGTAGAGCTGCCGGAATTCTGCGTCATTTCCTAAAGCAGAATGCTTTGCGCGCAGGGCGATGAGCTTGCGCGTGAAATGGAGCAGCGACTCCTTTTGTTTTTCCTGCTCGGAAACGGTCGGCGCATCCTTCGCGTTATCCACGGGTAAATAGAGTTGTTTTTTTGACGCAGTGGAAAAACCGAGGTTCGGCGCCGCCTTGTCCCATTGCATGGGCGTGCGGTTTCCGGTGCGCCACATGGAGCCTTCTTTTTCGGTGAGTCCATCGATATTGCGCATGCCGATTTCATCGCCGTAGTAAAGGAACGGTATACCCGGCATCGTAAAAAGCATCGCATACAGAACTCGTATTTCGTCGAAATCACGACCGCGGCGCGGGCGTTGAAAGTCGTGATTGCCGGTAGGCAGTGAGATATAGCCACGGCCAGCGGTGGCATCATAGTGTTTGAGGAAATTATCCAGAAACAGGCGGATATCACCCTCGCCAGCTCTCTCAAAAAATACATGTGGTATGCGGCTCTTGTCACGTAGCTCGTTGCCAGAACCAATTAGATGTGTATAGGCAGGTTCGCCGAAATGAATCATGAAATCCACATGGTAGCCGGCATCGATGGCGAGAGTGGGATTGCTCCATTCTGCAATAAGCACGGCTTCCGGGTAATCACGATCAAACCACGCGCGGAAGCCCTGCCACAGGCGGGCCAGCGCGGCGGAGCCCTCCCCTCCACGGATGAGCGAAGAGGCCATGTCCACGCGAAAGCCGTCACAGCCGAGGTCGAGCCAAAATCTCATGATATCTCGCAGTTCAGTGCGCACCTTTAGGCAGGCAGGATGCTCGGCGGAGAGCTGCCATGGGCGGGTGGGATCGGGCTGATAATAGCCAAAGTTCAAGGCCGGTTGAAAGGGGAGAAAATTCGCCACATAGTTTTCGCCTTTCGGTGTCACCGGGCAGTAATCGCCGAACATGGCTTTCTGTGGTTCGGTGCCAGTGAAGATATAGTAATCGCGGTAGGGGCTGTGTGGATCACTGATGGCGGATTGAAACCATGGGTGCTGATCCGAGGTGTGGCCGGCCACGAGATCTAATACAACTTTAATGCCCCGCGCATGGGC
>JBDTNJ010000327.1:0-9127 GCA_039933825.1 Luteolibacter sp. | reverse complement strand
ACTTCACGCGATCCATCAGCCGGCCCGAGAAGATATCGAAAAAGACTGGTCCGACGTGTTCGCACTCGTGAAGGCCCACCAGCTCTCACTCGACGACCCGGAATTTTCCGCTACCATCCTCAAACATGGAGGAGAAACCGCTATCCAACGCATCCGCGCCTCGCTCATTGGCGGAAATTGACTTCCCGTCCGGTGTCGGCCCACGGCCCCACACCGCCCGCTTCCTCGACCCGCGCGAGGTGGAAAAACACTTCGCGCCACTGCTTAAAAATCCCCCCGGCCCCGAACAACGCTGGGCGGGGAAAGCGAACGCAACGCCGTTTCCGGGTGTCTAGCACAATGGCGGATCGTTTGTTGCCCGGCCGCCTGGAGTCAGGTAGATACCAACTATAACAACGATTTTGTTTACGAATGGTCGCTCGCAGGCGGTGAGAATCCCCAAGGAGCTCCGATTCGGAGATCGCCCTTCCTTGTGAAGATCGATAACAAGACATGTTGTCGATCATGCGGCCATCGAGGGCCCAGATTTCACCATTCACTTCGGCGCGTCAGGCTTTTTCAAGGGCGGAAGGGATGGCCTCGGGCGAGTTGCCGAAGGTGGAGCAGAAAGCGGGACGGTGCGGGGAGGCGTCGTTCCCAACGACGGAGCGGGCGGTTTGATTGATGCCCCGGCAGCAGTAAAATCCGGGTTGGCGAGCTGCTTGGTAGCTGTGGCCGTTACCAGCACCGGCAGTTTCGGCTCGTCGGGGGCACCTTGCTTGTCGTCGAAGAGCCGATACTTCGGATCCACCCGGTCGATCGGGATGGTTACCGCAGGTGGCGGGCTGGGCTCCGCGCCTTTGTCCGCCTTCTGTTGATAGAGCTCGTTTCTGAGTTCCTCGCCTGCGGCAGGTTTAAGACCGGGCAGTTTGATCGGGGTAGTGTGGGTGTCGACCCGGCTCGTCAGTCTCATGGCCTCCTTGGGGTCGCGCTTCATCCAAGGGAGTTCACCGAGTTTCGGCTGCCGGTTCTTGAAGTCACCCCACAGAGTTTCCTCGTCGTCGGTCCAGAGAATGAAGTGTTCGAGATCCGGATTGCCGAGCGAGGGATCCGCCTCCAGCGCGGCACCGTAGAAGCGCACGGCCTGCAACACCATGCCATGATGCAGCAAGGCGTTGGCGAGCCCGAGGTTCTGCACTGCCTTGCCTCGGTTGTGTTCGAGCACTGCGGTGAGCAGGCGGATCGATTTTCTGGGGCTGGCCTTGGCGAGGATTCTGGCGGCAAATGCCAGTTCGACGTCGATGCTGGGAATTTCATCCACCTCCCAAACGACATCTGCAGCCTCAGAGAAGGATCCCTGGTCGTATAGCAGATGGGCGAGTTGCTTGCGGGTCTCCCAGTCGGCTGGATGATCCTTCAAAGTTTCGCGGAGTTTCTTCTCGTCGGTGGGTTTGGGGCCGGAACTCATAAGGTTAAAGAGAGGTTTTGGGTTGAAGGTAGATTGGAAAGTCGCGCGGCTCCTGCGTTGTGGCAAGTCCTAAAGTTAAGGAGCCCGGCACCCTGGCACTCTCACTCGATCTGAATCCAGTCATCCACCACGTCCGGAAATTCCAACGCGTGAACGGCCTAGGGGTGCAATATTGGGAAAGCGACGGAGGTTGAACCTAGGTTATTTATGACCATCCCCGCCGAGTTTATTCGCCGCCGCTTCAAGCGCGTCCCGCTCGCGACCGGCGGGTAGTTCCGCGATGTATTTCCGCATGCCATCCTCATCCTTCTCTTTCCACGATTTTGCTATCTGGTCGGCGTAGGCATTGTCGGTGAAAACCATATCTCCCTGGTCCTGCATGTTTCGCAGATAGACGAGATCGTTGAAATGACTGGCCGCGGCGGCCGGATCGATTTTCGCCCAATAGGCGCTGAATCGCAGGGAGTTGTCCTGCTGGGAACCACCCCGCTTCATTTTCTGAAGCCGCGCCATTACCGCAGGCGCGTCCACGTCCGCCCAAGTCTGCTGCAGCGCGTCGATGAAAGTATAGAGATTATCCATTCCATTGAGCCTGAAATCCTGGGCAACCAGGTGATCGTAAGTTCCCTCCGGATCCTCCGTCGCGAGCCGTCGTGTGGCTTCCTCGATTTCCGCTTTCGTCTGGATCTCGCCGTTCATGAACGCCTGAATGAGCTGATCCCTCGTCATCGTCTGGATCCGGGTTTTCAGAAATGCCCGGGTGCGCAGCGGGCTCTTCCGTTCGGCGAAAAGGACGTCCATCGCCTTGTTGAGAGGCATGTCCTCGCGCATAGCTTCCGTCTCTGCGGAAATCATCCGGCCGATCCTCACTCCCACCACTTCTGGAAATCTGGGGGTTTTTCCGGTCGCTGTGTTTTCCGAACGGCCCGGACTAGCTTGTTGCCTGAAAGCGCCATCGACGGTGTGAACCAGCGCGGCGCCGATCAGCACGCCCGCCAGTAGGGCTCCCGAATAAACCAAAAGTCTCATCACTTCGTTCCTTTCGTTTTCAAGCCGGTCCGCATGGCGTCGGTTTTGGATCCCGGAGGTTGTTTGGAAAGCCAATCAACCACGCCTTTCGGATCCATTTCGTTCCAACGCCGGACGAAGACTTGCAAAGTATCCTTCCCCTGCGGAGTGTCAGCGAAGCTTTCCGGCAGTTGCTCCGCAGCTTGGGTCACGGCGGCGGGATTGCTCCATCCGGAACCCCTGAGAGCACCTTCATAAATAAGCATCCGCTGTTCGTCATCCTTCGCGATCTTGAGAAGATCCGGGAGGTTTTTCGAATAATTCACCATCGTGGAAAAAGCAAAGGTCCGGATGTTTTCATCGGTCCAGTCGGCGGGAAAACCACCTGATAGATCGCGAACGGGCTTGGCCTCACCGGGGATCAGCGAGATGCCTCCGGTCGTCACGGCCCACCAGTAAATCGCCTTATCCCTAACTTCCGCCCGCAACTTGGCATCCTCGATGTGATTGGCGATCGCCAGTCCGTCGAAGCCCCGGATTTTCGCGACCTCTACCGCCATCGATTTCAGAAGATTCCCTTTCACCCCGTCATCTGGATACGACGCCACCCACTCGCCGGCGGCCAGCGGTTCAGTGCGTGCCCAGATTTTTGCGACCATTTCAAACAACGGCCGGTCCGCCTCGGGCCAATCCTTCGCGACGCGGTCCACCAGCAAAGCCGCCTCCTGCGGCTTGCGTTCGCACTGATACGCGAGATACTCCGTTAGGAATCCCCGGTTCTCTTCTGACTTACCCTTTAGCATTTCTGACAAAGCCGCTTCCGGATCCTGATTGAGCCAGGTCACCATGACCGCCCGTTTCGCCTGATAGGAAAAATCTGCGGCCTCCCGCGCCCTCGCCAGAGCCGCCGCCGGATCATATTCCGCCCAGCAGCCGAACAAGGCCGCCGCCACCTGTTGGAACCGCGAGTGATCCTTCGTTTCCATCAAAATCACGAGGACATCGTCCAGATGCTCTTTCGGCACCAAGAACATCAAACTCCGCAAGCGGCTTTCGATCAATGGATCAGGCTTCTCCGTATGTTCGTATTCCTGCACCGCCTGTTTCACCATTTCCACCGTGAATCCCCGGTCGCGCCTGTTGCGAAGTGCTGCTTCATCGCCCGGTTCCACCGACGCATCCGGCGCGGCTGAAACTACCAAGCTCTTGGGTAGAGGTTCGCGCGAAACAACTCCCCACCCGTAGGCGAGCAACATTCCACTCGCCAGACTGATTGCGATTCCTGTTTTCATAGTTAGTAAAAATGTGGTCTTTCCCACAAGCGACGCATTCCGCGCTCCTTCGGTTAGGGCCTTTCGCGTGATAGATTCCAGTAATGATGTCGAGACTCCCGCCTCCGCCCGCGCGCTGGTGAGAATCACACCCAAAGTGGCCAACGATGCCGTGACCCCGCGGCTCTTCAACTTGCCCGACAGTTTCGCCAATGCACGGACGCTGCGCTTTTGCCAGCCCTCCGCCGTTCCACCCAGACTCTCGGCGATCGCCTTGAACGCGCGACCTTCCAAATAATGAAGTGTCAGCACCTCGCGGTCTTTCTCACCCATGGCGTTGAGCGACTCATCGAGATGCGGTGCGATTTCCCGTTCTTCCTGCGACAAGGTGTTGAGCTGATAGGCCATGGTTTCACGCCGCCTCCGGTTGGCGGATTTCCGCCGCGCTTTCTTCGCCTCCAGAATCACAACCCTGTGCAACCAAGCACTTAGACAGCGCACATCGCCAAGTTCGCCCGACCTTCTCGCCAGCACTATTAGGGCCTGCTGCAGGATGTCCTGTGCCTCCCCTCGATCTCCACAAACCCGGTATGCCGCCGCAAACGCCATCCCCTGATGTCGCTTCGCCAGTTCCGCGAATGCTGCCTCATTCCCATGCCGGACGAACTCATCCAGCAGGGAACGATCGGTCATGTCGAATTCACTCGCCATTTATGAAAGTAGTGCCAGCAATCGTCCTAAAACGGACAAAAATCTGCGAAAAATTTCAATTCTCCGGTTTTCACCCCTGCGGACATCGCCAAATAAGCCGGTTGTCCTCAAGCACCAGCTTTTTGGGACCTCTGCAGATAACGAGCGTGCAATGGCACTGGCCCTAGATCACAGACATTGTCCTTCGAAATTTAACGGATGAAGGAGACGACTGGCAGTCCGGTCCGCTCTCATAGAATCAGACACTCGCCGAGATCCTCCGTCAGGGCTTGGCGAAAAGTTCTAGGCAGAGCAAGCAGCGTTTGCCGTCGCAGCCACGGGCGGAGCAATGTTCGCGGCCATAGAAGATGATTTGGAGGTGGAGCTTGTTCCACGAATCGCGAGGGAAGAGCTTTTTCAGATCGCGTTCGGTTTCGACAACATTTTTCCCAGACGTGAGCTTCCAGCGGGTGGCGAGACGGTGGATGTGGGTATCGACTGGAAACGCAGGAACGCCGAACGATTGCGCCATCACCACGGACGCGGTCTTGTGGCCGACGCCGGGCAGGGCTTCTAACGATTCAAAATCTTGTGGAACCTCGCCACCGTGTTTTTCTACCAGAATTTTTGAAAGCCCGGAAATGGCGGCAGACTTTTTCGGTGAGAGGCCACAGGGGCGGATGATTTCGCGGATTTTCTCGACCGGGACGCGCATCATGTCGTTAGGATTATCGGCGAGGGCGAAGAGAGCGGGTGTCACCAGGTTGACGCGCACATCCGTGCATTGGGCGGACAGCAACACGGCGACGAGCAAGGTATAGGCGTCCTTGTGATCGAGCGGAATGGGTGTTTCCGGGTAGAGTTCTTCGAGTCGCCGCCGAACGTGATCGGCGCGTTGTTGCTTGAGCATGGGATGAGTTTTCGCGGCCAGCGGAGGAATTGCAAGGACTGCGGAGGAGCTTGTAAGGCTGCCCAAGTGTGGTTAGGCTGTGGGAATGCGAAAGTGCTGGCTGCTGCTGATATTCCTCTTGGCCATGGCCGGTGGATCGGTGTGGTGGTTTCGCGTGCCTCTCGGTCGATTGTGGCAGAAAGCGACGGGTGGGGTGGAACTGGGGCTGCGTGAAACATTCCAGCCGGATCCTAGGACCTACGCCGTGTTGACCGGCGAGCTGGAACGTTGGCGGCTGGACCTCGCGAAACGCCATGCGGCAGCCAAGAATGATGCCGGGCGGAACGTCGTGGAAAACGATGCGCGCGTCGTTCTCGAACAGACACTGCCGGCAATGATGCGCTGCTGGCTGGGCACGCCGTGGGATTTTAATGGCACCGCTGCCGGACCGGGAAAAGGGCGGATCGCTTGTGGCTATTTCGTGGCGACGGTGTTGAAAGACGCGGGTTTCCAAGTGGATCGCTACCAGCTCGCTCAACAGCCGTCAGAAAAAATCCTGCGCTCATTCCTGCCGAAAGATTCCTGTGTGCTGACGATCGGCAAGGAATACCCCGCCTTTGCCGCCAATCTGGAAAAGGCTCGGCCGGGAATCTATCTGGTAGGTCTTGATACTCATGTCGGATTCCTCGTGGTCCGGGAAAACAGCTTCAGGATGATCCACTCCTCCGGCTCACGTCCGTGGTGCGTGGTGGATGAAAGCCGCGATGATGCCCATGTTCTGGAAAAATCCAACTGGCGGATGTTAGGTAATCTCACGGCGGAGCCGCAGGTTTTACGGCATTGGCTCAAGGGTGAGAAAATTGAGGTGCCGGGGATTTAGTCTAGGGAAACGAATTCGCCATCGGCGGTAGGTACTATCGTTTGTCCCGACCTCCGATTTTGGAAACGGTGGGCCCGATTCGGTTCCGCCTTGCTTCACCCCGGGGAATCGCGTTTTCTCCGCCCCGCATGTCTTTACTTCCTACCGCTGACCTCCTGGCGCTCGACACATCCGGCCTGAAAAGCCGTTTGTCGAAACTCAGGAGGTATCTTTGACGTCCCGACTCTCGAAAACGAAATCAACACACTCGAGGAGGCGATGGGCGCCCCGGAGTTTTGGAACGACTCTGATAAGGCGAAGTCGATCAGCTCGAAAGCCGCTGGTCTCAAGAAGAAACTCGAGTCCTTTCTCAAACTCGAAGGCCGCGTGGCTGATATCGAGGAAGGGATTTCCCTCGCAAAGGAATACGACGATGCCGATCTGGCGCGCGAGGCACTCACCAATGCCAAAGGGCTGGAAGGTGACATCCGCGCCTACGAATTGCTGACTTTGCTCGATCAACCGAGCGATATTTCACCCTGCTTCCTCGTCATTTCCGCAGGCGCGGGCGGCACCGAAGCCTGTGACTGGGCGCAAATGCTCCACCGCATGTACACCCGCTGGGCCGAGCGCAAGGGCTACACGGTCGAGACCCTCGATTGGCAGGATGGCGATGAAGCGGGCCTGCGCACCGCGACTTTGAAAATCACCGGCGACCACGCCTACGGATTTCTCAAGAACGAGCGCGGCGTGCACCGTCTCGTCCGTATTTCCCCGTTCGACTCAAACGCGAAACGGCACACGTCGTTCGCCTCGATCGATGCGACGCCGGAAGTTTCCAAAGAGATCAAAATCGAGATCAACGAGAAGGATATCGAAATCACCACCACCCGTTCCGGCGGCAAGGGCGGTCAGAATGTGAATAAGGTGGAAACCGCCGTGATTCTGCGCCATCTTCCCACCGGCATCCTCATCCGCTCGACCGCCGCGCGGACGCAGGGCGCGAACCGGGAACTCGCCTTCGATATTCTCAAGGCTAAGCTCTACACGATCGAGGAGGACAAACAGAAAGCCGAGGCGGACCGCGCCTACGGTGAAAAGGGCGACGTTTCCTGGGGAAATCAGATCCGCTCGTATGTATTCCAGCCCTATCAGAAGGTTCTCGACCTGCGCACCGGCGAGGAATCCGGCACCATCCAGGAAGTGATGGACGGCGACATCGACGCCTTCATCGAAGCCAAACTTCGCGGAAAAGTCCGGGTGAAGGGCGCGAAGGAAGAGGAGGATTGATACGAAGTCCCGGGGCGGGCAGACGACTAAGGTTAGATTTAATTCCTATGGAGCCTTTTAAAAACGAGTTCTCCTATCAGAATGCCTGCCGCATCGCCACCCGCTTGCTCCAAGTGTATCCTGGGTTCGGGGACCGGAAATTTCGCCGGGGTCTCGAACAGGCGTTGGAACCCTTGGAGCTGAAACAACGCATGCGTTTGTTAGCTGAGCGGATCGAGGGCGGCCTGCCATCGCATCCACCGGAGTTGTTTCCGATCCTAGTGAAAACCTTGGCCAAAAACGAGGCCGATTCGGATGGCCTGCGCGGGTTCCTCGTCTGGCCGCTTACCGAGATCGTCGCCCGTCGCGGGCTCGATCATTTCGAGCACTCCATGGCCGCGCTGAGGGAGATGACACGCTGTTTCACGGCTGAATTCGCCATCCGCCCCTTTCTCCGCGGACATCAGGAAGCCACGCTTAAACAACTCCACAAGTGGTGCAAGGACCCGGACGAGCATGTCCGCCGGCTCGTCTCGGAGGGTAGCCGACCGCTGCTTCCGTGGGGCGGCAATCTGCCAGAACTCCTTCAAACACCGCACCCAACCTTGGGGCTGTTGGAAAAACTCCACTGCGATTCCAGTGACTACGTTAGATTATCAGTCTCGAACCATCTCAATGATTTCAGCAAGCACCATCCGTCCCTCGTCATTGAAACCCTGACCCGTTGGCGCGATGGGACACCGGACGATACACGTCTTGAAAAACTCGCCCGCCACGCCTGCCGCACATTGCTCAAGGCCGGCCACTCCGGCGCGCTGGAACTCCACGGATTTTCTTCGGCAAAATCGCTCGAACTCAAGTCCTTCCGCCTGCCCGAAACCTCTGTGAAAATCGGCGGTCATCTCGAATACCGGATCGTCATCCGCAATACCTCGCGAAAATCAATCCGCGTGATGTTCGATTACGCCATACTCCACCGCAAGGCGAACGGCACTCTATCACCCAAGGTCTTCAAAGGCCGCATCCGCGAACTTGCTGCGGGTGAGTGTTGGGAAATCGAAAGCAGACATTCATTCAAGCCAGTCACTACCCGCGTCTATCATCCCGGGCAGCACAGCTTTGAGGTTCGCCTGAATGGAAGGGTATTTCCGGCATTGGACTTCATGCTGGAAATTTGATCATTCCATCCTTGTCTGCCGTGGGCTGGCAAGTGATCCCGTGGCCATGAGTTTTTCAGCGGTTTTATTCGATTTCGATGGCGTGCTCGTGGACACCGAGTGGGCGATTTACCAGGCGTGGCTGCGGACTTTCCAAACGCACGGACATGATTTGCCGCTCGACATTTATACCCACTGCATCGGCTCGGACTTCGCGACATGGTCGCCGAAAACCCACCTCGAGGAACTTTCCGGGTTAGCCTTCGATTGGCATGATCTCGACAACCGACGGCAGACGGAAATCATGGCGGAGCTGGACAACGCCGGACCGATGAACGGAGTGATCACCTTGTTGGAAAAGCTGGCCTCGGAGAAAATCCCCTGCGCCGTCGTTTCCAGCTCCTCGCATCACTGGGTGGATGGCTGGTTGGAGAAACTCGATCTAACCCGGTATTTTCAAACCATCGTCTGCCGGGGTGACGCACCTCAAATCAAGCCGGCTCCGGATCTCTATCTAGAGGGTGCTAGACGCCTCGG
>JBDTNJ010000326.1:0-2904 GCA_039933825.1 Luteolibacter sp. | reverse complement strand
CACCGCCGTGGGGTGCGACCCCGCTGCGGGGGCGGGAATCATCGAACTGGCCGGTGTAGAAAACTTTATCATCGGCGGTGAAAAGGAAAAAGTCCGGAGTGCAGGCGGCCCCGTGGGCTTTGGCGATTTCCTGTGTCTCGTCGAGGAGATAGGGAAAATCCCAGTGTCGCTCAGCGGCGAAAGCGATCATCTGTGCCGGTCCATCCTGCGGGTAGCGGTTCAGATCGTTTGAATTGATGGCCACGGTATTCACGCCTTGCTGGGCTATTTCCCGGGCCAGATCGCCAAGTTCGGCCGCCAGGTGGATGACGAATGGGCAATGATTGCATGCGAAAACCACCAACAAACCATGTTCCCCAACAGTATCCGCACGGCGGACCACCCGCCCATAGGCATCCAGTAACGAGAAATCAGGTGCGGTATCTCCCGGGCTCAGTTGGAATGTGGATAGGACTTCTGACACGAAATTACACTATCATAAATCCGGTCGCTGCCAACTAGTTTTCCATCTTGGACAAGCGAAGATTCCGTTGCATGTTCGCGCCGCCATGGCAGATCGCCTTTCATCCGCGGAGCTGCTCCGCTATTCGCGCCACCTGATCATCCCGGACGTCGGGATGGATGGGCAGCTTCGTTTGAAAAACGCGTCGGTCCTGCTCGTCGGGACCGGTGCGCTGGGATCGCCCTCCGCGCTTTATCTCGCTGCGGCCGGGGTCGGCAGAATTGGCCTTGTCGATGCGGATGTGGTGGATGCTTCCAATCTCCAACGCCAGATCCTGCATGGCGAATCATGGATCGGGAAACCCAAACTGGAAAGCGCCGCTGCCCGCCTGCGGGAAGTGAATCCCCATGTCATCGTGGAACTCCATCCGGTGCGTTTCACTCCGGAAAATGCAATGGAGATCGCCGCTTCGTATGACGTCATCGTCGATGGATCGGACAATTTTCCCACGCGATTCCTAACCAATGACACCGCGTTTTTCCAGAAAAAGCCGCTGATCTATGGTGCGATCCACCGCTTCGAGGGGCAGGCGGGGGTTTTCGCGCCGCATTTGGGCGGGCCTTGTTACCGTTGCCTGCTGCCAAACATGCCTCCTGCCGGGAGCGTGCCGTCCTGTCAGGAAGCGGGTGTGTTAGGCGTTTTGCCAGGGATCATCGGCTCGCTTCAGGCGATGGAAACACTCAAGCTCATTCTAGGTATCGGCCAAGTGCCGCTGGGGAAACTGACGGTTTACGATGCACTGAACAGCAGTTTCCGTTCACTGACGCTCCGCCGCGATCCCACCTGCCGGCTTTGCGGTGATGCGCCTGAAATTTCCTCCGTTTCCAACCCTGAAACCACCGCCTCCACCCACTGCGAAACCAACACCGATTTCATGGACTCCATCACTACTTCCGAACTTCGTGAAATCCTCGCCGGAGATTTCAAGGGCCTGCTCATCGATGTCCGCGAGCCCGGTGAATACGCCGTTGCCCACATCGAGGGCTCGCGGCTCATTCCGCTGAAGTCCCTCCCCGATCAACTCGCCAGCCTCCCGATCGATCGGGAAATTCTCGTTCATTGCAAGGCGGGCGGCCGCTCCGCTAAGGCGGTTCAATTCCTGCTAGATAACGGATTCACCCACGTAAAGAACGTGAGCGGCGGCATCGATGCTTGGCTGGCCGAAAACTAAATCCGCGCGATCGCCGTCGGCCGTGATGGTGATGCCAGGTTCCGTCCGGAAATTCCCGATCGCCCGGCAGGTCACCTTCGTCGAGGTGAAATGCATCCGCGTGCTTTCGAGATCCTCGGGCGAAATCGCCAACAGGAAACCGAAGCTGGGAAACGAGGTGAGCCACTTTTCGATGCCCGTGTCCATCGGGCAGGGTAGCCGTTCGAGATCGAGAACCACGCCGACTTCGGAACAATTGCACATCATCGCCAGCGTACCAATGATGCCGCCGTTGCTGATGTCCTTGCCTGCACGGCAGAGACCTTTTTCGACGAGGGATGACAGCAGCTCCAGATCGGATCGAAGCCGCTCCGGCGGTGTGGTGGTGCTGGCGTTCCAAAATGGTTTTTCCCCACGGTAGGAGCCGTGCATGTCGATGGCGATCACGAGGTGATCGCCCGGTTTGGCATCGAAGCTGGTCATGAGCCGGTCCCCGGCATGCCCCAGAACGGCTGCGGCAAGCGATGCCTTTCCGGACTCAATATGGGTCGTATGACCGCCGACGATGGGCACACCATACGCCTCGGAGGCCGCCTGGATACCCTGCCAGATTTTTTCTGAAATTTCATCCGACGGTGTCCACATCACATCAGTAATCGCGATCGGCCTGCCGCCCATCGCCGCCACATCCGATAGATTCACCATCACGGCGGAGTATCCGGCGAACCACGGATCGTCCTCGACCAGCGATTCTAACATTCCTTCGGCAGCGAAAAGCAGGTGGCCATGTCCGGCGGGATTGGGGATCGCGGCACAATCATCGCCGAGGCGGATGTTCGAGGAGATTTCATAAGCCGGCTCGAAAACCCGGTGAATGTTGGCCTTTTCCGCCACAGCAGGATGCGAGACGAGGAAATCGGCCAATTCAGCGAGGTCTTTCATTCACATCCCGCGATAGATCAAACCATGCCAATTCCACGGCAAAGTTAGAACAATTGGAAATAATCCGCCCGCAAGCGCATGATGCACCGGGCAGGATCCTGAAATCCTTGAAACGGGAACGCCCCAGATTGGCGCTGGATCATTTGCGTATCGTGAAGCAGGTGATCGCAGCGGTTCCGGATTTGAAAACAAATGCCCGTTTCGCGCACCCGTGGTTCGGCCCGCCGGACGCGTCGTCTGGCATGCGATGGCGGGTGTGTCCAGCGACAATTATAAATTCCCCCAACGACAATTAAAATGACTCACTTGC
>JBDTNJ010000325.1:0-11678 GCA_039933825.1 Luteolibacter sp. | reverse complement strand
CTCCGGCACCGGTGTGGCCAGCAGTTTGGCAAGCATCTTCAGCACCTTCAATGCGAACGGGGCTAATTTGGCGGCGGGTGTGGTGACGGGACAGGGCACTTTTTCCTTTAGTGGAGGGACCACTGTCACCTGGACCGCCGTGCCGGAACCGACATCCTCCTTGGCTGGCTTGCTGCTTGGGGCCGGCTTGCTGCGCCGCCGCCGCAACGCTTGATTATTTCCGGAGTTACTGGCTTTTCTTCGCGATACATGAGGCCACTGACTGAAACTTCAGCGGCCCAGCGTTTTTTGATGGTCCTAGTGGAGTCAATTCGAGCGTATTCCAAAGGTCTCCGATTGGGCTGCGGTGCAATATGCCAGCCTCGGGTGCCGTTCGGTAGTTTGCACTAAGACACTCGATGGACTTGTTTGGAAATGGACCGGAGTTGAACCTGCTGCCTTGTGACGGGACGGTGAACTATCATGGGCGGATTTTCACGGCGAATGACGAGCGGAAATATTACGATGCACTGCTGCACGGCATCCCGTGGCAGCATGACGAGGTGGTGATTTTCGGAAAACGTATCGTCACCGCTCGTGAGGTCGCATGGTACGGTGATTCCGGATTCGCCTACACCTACTCGGGAACCACAAAACAGCCACTCCAATGGACCGCAGAGCTGGTGGAGCTCAAGGCAGCCGTTGAGAGGCTGGCCGGAACGCGTTTCAATTCCTGTCTGCTCAACCTCTATCACCATGGTGGAGAGGGGATGGCTTGGCACAGTGATGATGAGAAATCGCTGGGAGAGGAACCCTGCATCGCCTCCCTCAGTTTTGGGGCGGATCGGAAATTCTCCCTGAAACACAAGCGGACGCAGCAAACGGTTTCCCTGATTCTGGAGACTGGCAGTCTGTTGGTGATGAAAGGGGCGACCCAGGCACATTGGCTGCACAGCGTGCCGAAGTCGAAAAGGATCACAACACCCCGGATCAATCTAACTTTCAGAACGATGCTGCCGCCGCGGGACCAGGATACACCCCTTCCGGGCAGGCGGTGATAGACCCGAACGGTGCGGAAAAGCAGTTTCTAGCTACTTGCTTCGCCCCGGCCTAATCGTTCCAAGAGTCCGGTGGATGGCCGGAAGACTCATTGAAATGCCGCCAGAGGGCGACGTGACCTGGGGCAAGAAGTAAGTTCACCGCAACTTCCTGACGCTTTGGGTAGAGATGGGTCAAGCGGCTTCGTTGAGGGCTTAATATTCCTCTTCTTCCTCATCGCCCGGCACTGGCGGTATGATGTCCTCGCGCATCAGAAGACGCGGGAGATCAAGATCTCCGAGCAGGTCCCCCGGGGTATCTCTAACGATCGCCGCGTAGGGAGTTAGGCGGTCCAGTTCGGCGATCGCGCAATGGACCATCGAGGAAATGATGTCTGAGTCGAATTTTTCGCGTTCGAAGAGATTGGTAATGCGGAAAACGAGAAACTCGCGGTCCATGTCATACTCGAACCCACCGAGCGTGAGCTGTTTGTTCGCCCGGGCCAGTAGCTCCAGCACGACCGGAAGGTGTTCCTCGTCGAGAGGCATTTTCGATTCGGAAACCACGGTTAGGGCGTTCAACTGGGGATACGCCTGGACGATCATGTCAACGCGCGTGTGATGGGCATCGAAGCCGGCGCGCAGGACATCGCGGCCTTCGACGAGTTCGCAATGCCAGCTGTTTCGGCCGAAGGTTTCTTCTACCGATAGAATCTGTCGTGAGTGAGGGCGCATGATGGGAACTGGGGAATTCAGCCGCAGTGGCTGCCCGGAGATAGCCGTCCGATGACGGCCTTGGCAAGCAAGCTCCGTCGATCCGCACGAATTGGTGTGAGGGAAAGGTGGATGCCCGAGGATTTCTCCGCATTATGATGGAGGGTGAGCCGTGTCATTTTTTCATTCACCTCGGCTGCCGACACTTCCTGCCAGGTGACAAGACGCATCCCGCTTGCGGGACGGAAAAACGGGAATATTTCGATGCCCAGGGGAGTGAGTATGAGATAGGCGTGACGCGTTAGCCCCAGTGCGGATTTCGCAATAACTACTGATAGGACCAATGGCAGCACCGCCCATGCAGGATGCGGTAGCAGGGGGTTGATGTCCCGGTAAATGGCGGTGGCGAGCAGCGTGATGGAAATGGCCGCCAGCACCGCAGCGATCACCCAGAAAATGGCGGCTTGCCCGGAACGGGTGAAGCGCAACTCCTTTTCCGGTGATTGAAGTTTGCCTGCCATCGTGAAATCAATCCGCCAGTGCAGCCACGGCTTGCTCGGCTGCCGTCAGTTCTTTTTCGAACATGATCAGATCGAAACCGCTCGACTCGATCACAGCCGGGCTCTCACAGGAGCCGATAAGCGCAACAACCCGCTCCAGACCGAAAAGCGAGGCACCGCCTTTACATCGGTGGAGATCATCCCGGAAGTGGGTGAGGTTTCCTGTCTCGATGAGCGATAACCACCCGGTCATCCGGAGGCGCGTGTCATTAAAAAAATCAAAGGCGAGCTGTTTGAGCCCGCTGATATCGCCGTGGGCCATTTTCAAGAAGTTGGCCGGATTGATGGGCAAGAGATCGTCGTTCACTGGCTGGGATTAACCCTCAATCATCCAAAAATCCGAAGGCAATAATCGCGTAGTGTTCAAGTGCTCAGGAGGCGTTCGGTTTTGAGTTAACGATCTCATTTATAAGGAGTTCTATTAGTTCGGTTTTGCCGGTGGCTCGTGCGAGCTGCAGTCGTAGACTGAGCGTATCCTGCTGCATGAGCTCCGCACGCTCCATCGCGCCAATCCACTCGACTGCTGCACCGTAGTCGCCGATGGCAAATGCTCCTTCCGCTTGTTCGAGCAGCGTCGGCGCAACGGGATCCAGCGGTTTTTCGCGATAAACCGCCCAGCGTGCCTGATCAGGCAAATCCCCGGGCGCATCCGGGCCGTCAATCTGCTCCAAATACACAAAGTCATCACCGTCCTTGAACCGGCGCCAATTGTTCAGTGCTATCACGATGGTGATGCCTAAAACGACAAAAGTCGCCTCCATGCAGAATGGCGTGGTCATCACGCCAATGATCGTCCCCACAGTTTCCCCCAGCAGGCCTGGCAAATACCTCCAGCCGACGAGTGTGGAGGGTACGATCACCCCGATCAGAATCAAAATGCCCGCTCCTACGGCCACTTGCTTCACTCGTTCGTCATCGGTGTGATCCATTTGCATGGATACCCTATAGTGCATTTCGTGGAAACCCAACTCTTGAAATCCACAAAAATATTACATAATTCTTGATTATTTTAAAAAATTAATGATGATTCCGTCATCTTGTTCAGGTTTTTCAAAATGAAGCCGATGCTGGTTGGGGTGCTCATCGTGTCCCCGGCGTTCGCTGCGTGGGCCTATCGCACTTCCGACAATGCGGGTTCAGCCAGCCAGATTCATCCGGTTTCGTTCAGTCAGCCGGGACAAGGCCAAGCCGAAGGAATTGTTCGCATTCCCATCGAAGTGATCGAAAAGGGAAGTGCGCCGAAGGTGGTTTATGTGGAGAGCACCACCGACGCGGTGCCTGAGCCTGGAATTTTTTCACTTCTCGCGTTTACTAGTCTGTTGCTGATTTTCCGGCGTCGGCGTGATTGATGGGCGGCGTGCGTGAAATTTCCCGGTAGCGGTCATTTTTCGATGGCGTATCTTGGGCGGAGCGGGTTCAGGATTCCGCCGACCAAGATCCATTGAGAAAAATCATCCACATCGACATGGATTGTTTCTATGCGGCGATTGAGGAGCGTGAAAACCCCTCGTTGCGCGGGAAGCCGCTTGCCGTGGCGGGAAGCGACCGACGCAGTGTTCTCACGACGGCCAATTACGAGGCACGGAAATACGGCTGCCGGTCAGCCATGCCGGTTTTCAAGGCATTGGAACTCTGCCCGCATCTAACGCTGGTGCCGGTGCGGTTCGATCTCTATCGGGCGGTGAGTTCGCAAATTCGTGCTATTTTCGGCCGCTTCACCGAATTGATTGAGCCTCTTTCCCTAGACGAGGCGTATTTGGATGTGTCCCACATGCAAAGCAGCGGTGGGTCGATCGCCCGTGAAATCCGGGCGCAGATTGACGAAGAAATCCGGCTTACCGCGTCCGCCGGAATTTCCACTAACAAGCTGATCGCGAAAATCGCCTCGGACTGGCACAAACCGAATGGTCAGATGGAGGTGACGCCGGAGGAAATCGCTGGTTTCATCGCCGCGCTGCCAGTCGGGCGGTTATGGGGCGTCGGTGGGAAAATGCGTGAAAAGCTTTCCGCCCTCGGAGTGGAAACCTGCGCCGACCTCCAACAACTCGACCAGATCGAACTCGCCCGCCGCTTTGGCAAATGGGGGCTGGAATTATGGAGCCTTTGTCGGGGCATCGATGAGCGTCCGGTCCGGCCGGATCGCACGCGCAAGTCGCTCAGCAGTGAAATGACGTTTGCGGAAAATATTCAGGTACTCCCGGCGCTCATCCCGCCGATGCGGGGCTTGATCGAGGGTCTTGCGGAAGACCTCGCTGGCAAGCACGCCGACCGCGTGGTTCGCGGGTTAGTCGTGAAGCTCAAATTCGCGGACTTCGAGCGCACCACTGCCGAGCGGGCCGGGCATATACTCGATCCCGCTGTGTTTGAAGATCTCCTCAGCGAGGCGTGGCGGCGTGGAAACAACCGCGCTGTCCGGCTGCTAGGCGTGGGGGTGCGCTTTGAGGAACCGTCGGAAAACGAGCAGCAGATGGAGTTCCTCTGAGCCTTGGCCGGATTTTCAGGCCCCGCGCATGAGGGAAATTTCCGCGAGCGAAATCAGTGCTTTGTAGAGATCCTCGCGCGGGGTGGTTTTCAAATCCGCCACGGGCACAGCGCGGTCTAACGTGAACTTTCCCGAGCGCGTGCGGCGCAGGGCGCTGAGGTGGGCACCGCAGCCGAGCTGGGCACCGATGTCATGCGCGTAAGTTCGGACGTAAAAGCCTTTGGAGCATTTCACGATGAAATCAATCTCCGGCAATTCGATCCGTGTCACCTCGTAGGATGTGATGTGAACCTTGCGCGGCTCACGGACGATTTCGATTCCCTTGCGCGCGAGTTTATAGAGGGGCACACCATCCTTTTTGATCGCGGAAACCATCGGTGGAATCTGCTCGAAATCACCCATGAAGCCATCAAAAGCCTCGTGGATTTGCTCTTTGGTGTAATCGCCGACCGATTTCGTTTCGAGCGTATCGCCCTGCCGGTCCTGCGTGCTGGTAGTGGATCCAAGGGTGAGGGTGCCGACGTATTGTTTGTCCTCGCTCATCAGCAAATCCTGAATCTTGGTGGCGCGGCCGATGACTAACATGAGTAGTCCCGTCGCCATCGGATCCAGTGTGCCGCAGTGGCCGATTTTTTTCGTATTCAATGCGCGACGGGCGATGGCCACGACATCGTGTGATGTCATGTCCTCGGCCTTGTCGATTAGAAGGACGCCGCTCGGGCCGTCAAAATCCTTGGATTGGTCTCTCATAAATGTGCTCTGAAAATTAGATTTCCGCCGCGTTGATCCGGCGGCGTACCGCTGCTAACACGAGTGCTTTCGCGTTCTCCAGGGGCCCCGGCATGCGGATGCCGGCAGCCAGCGCATGGCCACCACCGCCGAATTCGGTGGCGATCTCGCAGACGTTGTAACGGCGATCCTTCGAGCGCATCGAAACGCGGATTTTTCCATCAGGAAGTTCCTCGAAAAAGACCGCCACCTGCACCCCGCGGATCGCGCGGATGTAATCGATGAGGCCTTCGCTGTCATCCGGCGTGAGCGAGAGGTCGATCCGCGTTTGGTCGCGCATTTCCCAACTTGCGACGATGCCATCCGGTGTGCGCTCCAGCGAGTTGAGCAGGACACACATCAGCTGCAGCCGGCGGTAGGGATAGTTGTCGTAGATGTTGGAATTGATCGTCCCAACGTCCAGCCCGCGGCGGATGAGATCGGCAGCGAGGTCGTAGGTCGCGGCGGTAGTGGACGGGTATTGGAACGAGCCGGTATCCGTGGAAACAGCGACGTAGATCGCATCCCGGCTTTCGGCAGGCAGGGGTAGGTCAAGCGCGGTAATGAGCTGGTAGAGAATCTGTCCGGTGGCCGGGCTTTTCGAGTCGATCAGGTTCAGGTCGCCATATCCGGGGTTGGAAACATGGTGGTCGATATTGAGCCAGATTTTCGCCTTTGAGGCGGCGATTATAGCGCGTTCCCCCAAGCGCGGTTTGGTCGCTGTGTCGAGGGCGATGGCCACTTCCACATCCAAGGGTCCGGCAGGCGGCGTTTCAATACGCTCGGAGCCCGCCATGAACGCGAGATTTTCCGGCAAGCCATCTTCGTTGATGAGGCGCACATTCTTGCCAGCAGCAATCAGCGAGTAGCCGAGAGCGAGCTGGGAACCGATCGCATCGCCATCCGGGCGGACGTGGCTTAGCAGGACAAACGATTGATGATCGTGCAAGACGGCACCAATTTCTCCGAAGCTGGCATTGTGTGGTGTGACGTTGGAATCGCTCATGGGGTGGAACCGCGGCGCGGGGCGCGGATTCTTCCCGCCGGGGTATTTCGTGCAAGGACAAACCTTACACTGGACACTGAAATTGCAAACCGCGATCCCGCTCTCCGCTCTCCGCTCACTCCGGCGCTTCAGTAATGGGCACGACCGCTTGATTGCGCGAAGAAGCAACCCAAGCAAGCCAAAAGGTGCTCAACAGCGTGGATTGATAGGCGGTCGCTCCGGCTCGGGAATGTGGCGGGTGATCGGTTGGATGTTCTCGCCATCCACCAGCCACGACTGATAGAGATCGAGGAGGGGGCTTGAGAGAGTGAGCTTGCCATCGCGTTCGAGACGGCGAAGGAACACTTGCAGGATAGCAAACGACATTTGTCCCAACTCGTCATCATCGCGGTTCCGGTGGATGCGTTTGACGAGGTCGGTTTGCGCGATGTTTTCAAGTCTGCCCGCGCCCGCGAGATCGATCAGGTGTGCGATTTCCACACCGTAACCGATCGGGAAGGGGAGGGACTCGAAGACGGAGCGACGTGCAGCGTATTCTCCGGCGAGGGGCTGGAGCACAACTGATAGTTCTGGATAGAAAAGCGAGATCAGCGGGCGGATCAGGATTTCAGAAACCCGTCCACCACTGTTGGCGAGCGTGCTCTCCCCACGGTCCAGCGGTCGCTCGTAAAAAGCTTTTACATAGTCGATGGAGGGGGCGGTGAGGAGTGGGCCGACCAGCCCAGTGATGAATCCCGTATGAAAATTCGAAATATCTCCATCGATATAACAAATGATGTCCCCCTTTGCGACGTGCAGGGCCTTCCAAAGATTTTCACCTTTGCCGAGGTGAGTGCCGTATTGAGGCGCGACTGCCGCAGATAGATAAACTTTTGCGCCGGCCGCTCCGGCGATTGCACGGGTGTCATCCTCCGATCCTGAGTCGATGACGAGGATTTCATCGACGAGGCTAACTTCCTCCATCAGCGTGGCGCGGATGATGGAGACGATTTCTCCAATGGTGTCCGCCTCGTCAAGGGTGGGGATGCAGACGGAGATCTGCTGGGATTTTTTCAACATCACCAACGCCTTCGCATCGGCGAATTGGTTGTGATGGAAGCGCTGCATGGATGGGGGAAAGCGGATCCTTCAGGCAGCCAAATCGATGCGTTCAAAAAGATCGGCAAGTGCCAGCGTGGCTTCGATTTCTGGAAGGGAAATGACGCGTTCGAGACCGGAGTGGTGATCAATGCCGAATCCACCTTTGGCTTTGCGGCGGTGGAGAGCGACGGATGCGTAGTCGTGTTCCACAAAGATCACTACTTTTAACGATGGGATGGTGATGAAATTCTGCTGTTTTAAAGCGGGCATAAAGGAACCGTAGCAGGTGGACTGACGGGTGGCAACCCGTTCAGATCATGTCCCGGGTGACGCGATATTTCGCAGCGCAGCGGGGACACTGGATGTTGATGAATTCAGCCCCTTCAAACAGTTGGTCCGGCTTGTCCTTCCATCCGCCGAGGATGGGCAGGATTTTTTCCAGCGTGCAGCCGCAGTGGAAGCGGAACTGCCGAGATTCTAGCAGCGTGGTTTCCTCGGTTTCGGAAATTTTGGCAACGGCGGTTTCGTCGAGGCCTTCCAGCCATTCCAGATCACAGTCCGGTTGGGCGGAAATGAGCACGAAATTCTCATCCTCCAATCGAAATGCGCGGGCTGGGCGTTGCTCCGATTGATCATAAAATTGGGAGATCCAGGCGATGGGATCCTTGCCGACGACTTCGAGGGTGGAAGTCCGCGGCTTGGGTTCCTCGGTGGAGGTCGTCTGCGAGTAGAAGAAATTCCGATCCGGTTCGCGCACGTCTTCGGTGAAAATCCGGCCGGTTACCGCTTGTTCGAACGAGCTTCCCGTGACGAACAAATTGATGCGCGGTGCCCGCAGGTTGGCGGTCCATGCAATGCTTTCCGCCCATGGGCGTGCCACCAGATGCAGTGTCAGCATTGCAAGGCTATCCTTGAGCATCTGGTCCAGCTCACCCGGCGGACGGATGCCGTGCTGCATCAGGTGCAGATAGTAGTCCGTGTAAATCGGCGTGAACTGCCCTCGCAACATCAACGCGTTGCGATGCCGGATGAAGATGGATTCGATCTTGGTGAAATCTTCGGGCTGCATGATTTTCGTCTAATCTCGCCGTGAGGTGGAAGCTTCGGCTCCGCAGGAAATCACAGTGATGGGATCCGCGCTACTGAGAAAATTTGCTTTCTGCGGTGATAGGTGGGCTTCTCACTGCCCCAATTCGGAAAAGAACGCAAGAAGTGGATCGAGGATTACGCAAATGTTCAGTGTGAGACAATCAGAATTTATCTCCCGTGGCTTCTCTCGCCAGCGCCTGCGGGAACACATTGTAACGGGCTTCGGGCTGGATGACGAGCAATGGGAAAACCCGGATCTCCCTTTCGATTAGTTCGAGGAACTGCCTCGTCGCAGCTAGGAGAACCGCAGCGTCGTGCTGCATTTCTACCAGAAAATATTCCTCGCTGACCACCCCTGCTTAAATTTGTGAGGAGATCTTAACCAACCTTAACTTCATGCGGCGGATGGTTTACTGGAGAGCATAGTCGATCCCCGTATTTTTACTAACTACAGGATTTACCCTGCCCGTGCATTTTAGTTAGGTAATCGCAAATAGAGTTGGTCCTTGCGGGTTAGGCACCCTGCTCCGCTTCGGATTTGGACTTTGCTGCGATGCGAGCGGCAGATCAGGGGGCCTCGCAACGGATGCGGTAGTATGCACTTCGCTCGTCTATGGGAACAGGAAGCGCCAGATTCCCGGCCGGTAATTGTTCTCCAGAAGAAAGTCTCCAGCCCACACCGCTGTCGCCGGAGCACGATGCGACGGAAGTCCAGTGGCGGAGGTCGCTGGATTTCTCCAAATAAAGCGCTGTGCCCGCAGCAATTGACGCGATGTCTGGAAGCAGCACTGACCAACCGGAAACTCCTTTTCGCAGTTCAAGGCGGCAGTTACCTTCAGTGCTTCCTTGGCCGAGGGCCCGTTCCCACGGATTCTTGGAAACAACAGCCACCGACCTCGCCAAGCTACTGATTGACTTGGAAACTTGTGGCAAATACTGCTCTAACGAAATGAGTCCGACTTGGGGGTAAGCGTAGTTAGGAGCAGGGACATCGAGTATATCAATCGGTGAACGTCGAATATCTACCGCCGCCATGAGGATGGGATCGGTACCGGCTAGACCTCCGACTGCGCCCATACCGCCAAAATACCCCAACCCATTCTGTGGGGATAAATCAGTTTCGTTGGACGAACGAAGCATTGTAACCAACTGGGCTTTGCCGGAAGGGAATTGATAGAGAAGCACTCCACCCTCCGGTGCGAACAAGGAATTAGGGCATCCCACGGCAAGAATATCCTTCCTGGGAACCGCCAAACTGGCACCGAAGTTTCCACCGTCTTGGAACGGACTGTTGATCGTCCCCGCATAGTTTCCGGTATTCAATTCAAACGAAAAAACTGCCGCGCCATTCTTTAACTGCGGGGCTCCAACCATGAGTTTGCCATTGACGATCTCCAATGCTGTTCCAAAGTTCGCCCGCCCGCCGTCGGGCGGGGTTAAAACCCTAACTAATTTTCCCGTCGCCCCATCAAATTGATAAACTTTGCCGGTCGATGCTAAGGGAGCTCCGATCCATATTTGATTTCCCGAGCTCGTGATCGACGCTCCGAATCTCGACCTCGGGTCCTTTGCACCCGGCTCGGTGAGCGTTGTGGATTTCTTCGTCTTGATGTCATATCTCAGAACGCTGCCTAGAACGTCCTTGCCCGGAGCACCCGCGTACAAGCGCTCCGAGTCCATGTGAAGGACTGCTCCTAACGCTGTTCCCGTAGTTTTTTCACTGAACGCTACGACCTGCTTGCCGCTCTTGCGATTGTAGAGGAAAACTCTGCTGCGAGAGGGTTTCAGAATACCCCTGAGAACCGGTAGATCGACCGCACTAGTCGCCATGAATAGTTCATTACAGGCCACTGCGAACCCAAATCCTATCAGGCCCTTTGGCGAACGATAGATTTTTTTATAGATGGGGTCGACAGCAGCCGACCCTCGCGTCGTGCCGATCACAAGACCCGTGGGATGGGCGCCCACGGAGGAGCCGCCCACGAGCAGATCTCCATCTTTCAACTGAGGGAACACCTCATATTCGTTGCGAGGGATGGTGACATTGATTTGATAGGTTCCCTCCTGTCCGTTTCCTGAAACTACGATTTCCAAAGGAAAAGTCTCATCGTACTCTGGAATACCATCTTTCATGATCCTTGCCGGAAATGCGGCGGATAGGCCGCCTGCCGGAATCGTTACTGGCGCCGTCGCTTGGATATCATCGTTGCCAGAGAGTAAACGAACCGTCACAGGAAAGGCCGCAGCCTCTGCCAAAGTGATTTTCCAAGTTGAAGGATCCTCATCCTCCTTGCGGGTCACTTCGGTTTGAAGCGGCCCAGGAACCACCGACCGATTCCCGAAAATAGTCAATTTACCTGTTTCTGAGGTAAGACCAAATCTCCCTCCTTCCGATCCGTACTTCGAAATATACCTCGCACTGATTGTTGTTAGAGAGGCTCCAGTTGCGCAATCCAGCAACTTAAACTTAACACCCAGCTCAGCAGGATCATCCAACACCACGAGACCATCAGAAATCAGACCGGGGTTGAGGGAATAATAAGAACTTGGAAACATCCAATAGCGATGTCCGTCTGGTCCGGGATTAGCGATGACTCTCAGATTATTTTCGCTGAACATCGTGATTCCCCTGCCCGAAGTAGACACATTAGTGATTTCCCCCAGTGATCTTGGAAAGCTTCGGAGGATACTTCCGTCTGCATAGCTCCGTACGACGAGGCGCTCTCTCCCTCCGTCAGTAAGAAATGAAATGTCGTCAAATGCCGAGATTCTATCTGACCGGTTCTCATTGACGCTCCAAATCAAGGTGCCTGACGCTAGATCATATCCCTGGATCGTATTAGATTGGGTAAGAGTGACGAACACCTTATCATTCATGGCCGCATAAAAGGTGTCGTAGGGGATGGCCGCAATTCGCATATTTTTAGTCACATCTGTAATGACGAGTTTACTGGCGTTGGGGG